>JAIXPL010000032.1 GCA_027486255.1 Comamonadaceae bacterium | reverse complement strand
GGGATGTCGTAGCGGTCGATCATCATGCCGCCGAGCACCGTGAACTCCGGGATGGGCGGACGCACCAGGCTCAGCAGCGGGCCGAGCAGGCGGCCATCGAAGGGCAGGGGCTCCAGCGCGCGGCCGCAGAGGGTGGAGCCCGGCAGGTCGCTGATGTAGTCGGGGTGCTTGGCATAGGGCCGAAACTGCACCTCGCTGCCCGCTTCGATGCGGCGCACCGCTTCGGCACCGTGCTGCAAAAAGGCCTCTCGAACGGCCCGGGGCGCGCGATCGCCGACGGCATGGTCCAGATAGCGCGAGACTTCCGCGAGGCTGTCTTCGGGGTTGACGGTGGCCGCATGGTGGCTGCCGGGAATCCAGGTGGTGGCCGCCGACCAGGCCGTGGTGCCGCCCACGAGGCCGGTGCGCTCGACCAGCAGCACGCGCGCGCCGCCCAGGGCGGCAAAGAGGGCGGCGGCCAGGCCCGCGCCTCCGGCGCCCACGACCACCATGTCATAGCGCTGCCCCTCGGCCGAGGCGGGCAATCCCTGCCGGTGAAGCGTCATGGCCTGGGGCGGATGGGCCACGCTCAAGCTCCTTGGAGAAAGCGGACCATGAGGTCGCGCACCTGGGCGAACATGTCTGCGCCATTCATGTTGGGGCAGCCTCGCTCGCGCGCCGCTTGCAGCCAGGGCGAGACGGCCGGCGAGGTGATTACGCAGCCTGCAAATTGCCCTGAGGAGAGCTTGTCCACCTCGATGGGCGAGGGATCGCTGGGCCGCATGCCCATGGGTGAGGCGTTGATCACCACGTCAAAACCGCTCGGGTCGGCGCTGCCATGCTGCACCTCGCCGCTGCCCAGGGCCGCCAGCCGCGCCACGAGGCCCGCGCGCCGTGTGTCGTCCGGGTCATGGATGGCCAGCCGTGCAACGCCCGCCAGCATGAAGGCCTGGGCGATGGCCGAGCCGGCACCACCGGCACCCACCAGCAGGGCTGAGCGGCCTGCGAGCTGACCGCCGCGGGCCTCAAGCGCCTGCACAAAGCCTTCGCCGTCGAACATGTCGCCATGCCAGCTGCCGTCGGGGTTGCGGCGCATGGTGTTCACGGCGCCCACGAAACGGGCCCGCTCGGTGGTGGTGGCGCACAGCCCCAGGCAAGCGATTTTGTGCGGCACGGTGACGATGATGCCGTCCACGTTCTGAGCCAGGGACACGCCCGCCAGCCAGGCGCTCAGCTCGGCCGGACGGACATGGGCTGGCACGCACACGGCGTTCTGCCCGGCATCCAGAAAGGCCTGGCTCACGCCCGCCGGGGATTTCACCTGGGCGATCGGGTCGCCCACGATCAGGTGCAGGCGGGTGGAACCATCGAGAAAAGAGGCATTGGCGCGGTGCATGGGGGCAGATCATACATAAAGTGGAATGGCGTTCCAATTATGAAAGATGTTCTGATTTACCCTTATACTGCCGCCATGCAAGCGCATCAGGCATCGAATCGGAGGACGCAGCCATGAGTGGTGTGATGGAGCGCACCCTGAGCATCCTGGAGCTGCTGGCCCAACATGGCCAGGGGCTGGAACTGGGCGTGGTGGCCGATCGACTGAACATTCCGCGCAGCGGCGTGCATCGCCTGCTGACCGACCTGATGGCCGCAGGCTATGTGCGCCAGGTGCGCGAGCAGGGCGCCTACATGCTGACCACCAAGCTGGTCTCCATCGGACTGACCTTTCTCAGCCACAGCGGCATCGTGGACATCGCCCAACCGCTGCTCAATCGCCTGGCCGAGCAGTCGGGCGAACTGGTGCGCCTGTCGGTGGTGGATGGCGAGCGCCTGACCTGGGTGGCGCGCGCGCAGGGCGCGCGGCAGGGCCTGCGCTACGACCCCGACATGGGCAGCGATGCTCGGCTGTCCTGCTCCTCCTCCGGCTGGGCCTGGCTGAGCACCCTGCCCGATGACCGGGCCTTGGCTTTGGTGGCCCGTCAGGGCCTGGGCCCGCGCAGCGAGTTCGGGCCGAATGCGCCACAGACCCTGGCCGAGGTGATGGAGGCAATCGAGCAGACGCGCCAGAGCGGCTTTGCCATCACGGTGGATACCTACACCGAGGGCCTGAGCGCCATCTCGGCGCCCGTGCGCCTGGCCGCTCAAGGCGCCATGGGCGTGCTCACCATTGCCGGGCCTTCGGCGCGCTTCAAGCCCGAGCGCATGCAGGCCCTGGTCCCTGAGCTCCTCTCCTTTGCAGCCCAGCTGGCCGCCGCCAGCGGTGCCTCGCCTTTCTTCACCGCCGGCCAGACCGCGGGCGAAGGCGAGCGCAAGCCCATCTACGCCGATTGATGCGCCAGCCGGACTCCACCATCGACTGCGACCTGCTGGTTGTCGGCAGCGGGGCCGCTGGTCTTGCCGCCGCCACCACAGCCGCCCAGCTGGGCCTGCGGGTGGTGGTGGCCGAGAAGGAGGCGCAGTTTGGCGGCACCACGGCCTGGTCGGGTGGCTGGATGTGGATCCCGCGCAACCCCTTGGCCCGGGAAGCGGGCATCCGCGAGGACCTGCAGCAGGTCCTGCTGTACCTGCGCCACGAATTGGGCCCGCGCTTTGACGAGACGCGTGCCCTCGCCTTTCTGGCCAACGGCCCGCGCATGGTGGCGTTTTTCCGCCAACACACGCAGCTGCAGTTCATCGACGGCAATGCCATTCCGGATTTTCATGGCGACTCGCCCGGCGCAGCGCTGGGCGGTCGCTCGGTGTGCGCCGCGCCTTTTGACTTGCGCAGCCTGGGGCCGCGCAGGCTCGAGCTCAAGCCACCGCTGCAAGAGATGTCGCTGTGGGGCATGGGCATAGCCTCGGGTGCCGAGCTGCGCCATTTTCTCAATGCCAGTCGCAAGCCTGCCTCGGCGTTCTACGTGCTGCGGCGTGTGCTGCGCCACGCGGTGGATCTGCTGCGCCATGGGCGTGGCCTGCGCGCCGTCAATGGCAATGCCTTGGTGGCGGCGCTGGCGGCCAGTGCGCTGGAGCGCGGCGTGGATCTGCGCACGCGCAGCCCGGTGCTGCGCCTGCTGCGCAGCACCGACCGTGTGGAGGGCGCTGTACTGGCCTCGCCGGCTGGAGAGATCACGGTCAGAGCCCGCTGTGGTGTGGTGCTCGCGGCCGGGGGCTTTCCGCACGATCCTGAGCGCCAGCGCCAGCTGGTGCCGCATGTGCGCGAGGGTCACACCCACTGGTCGGCGGCCAATCCAGGCAACACCGGCGATGGGCTGCGCCTGGGGGAGTCGGCTGGCGCGGTGGTGACCGCAGACCTGGCTCAGCCCATGGCGCTGGCGCCCGTTTCGCTGGTGCCCCGCAGCGATGGCAGCGTGGCGCGGTTTCCGCACCTCATCGAGCGCGCCAAACCCGGCGTGTTGGCCGTGCTTGAGGATGGCCGGCGCTTTTGCAACGAGGCCGACTCTTACCACGACGTGATGCAGGCCCTGCTGCGCGCCACACCCGCGGGACAGGCTCCCGAGGCCTGGCTGGTCTGTGACCACCGCTTCGTGCGGCGCTACGGCCTCGGCGCCGTCAAGCCAGCTCCTTTTTCCTTGGCACCCTGGCTGGCGTCTGGCTACCTGCGGCGCAGCCACAGCCTGGCTGGCTTGGCGGCCGACTGCGGCATCGATGCGGCAGCGCTGGAAGCCAGCGTGGCCCGCTACAACGATCAGGCGCTGCGCGGGCAGGACGATGATTTTGGCAAGGGATGCACGCCCTACAACCGCGTGCAGGGGGAGCCCGACAGCGCTTACCCCAACCCCTGCATGGCCCCGATCGAGCACGGCCCCTTCTATGCCGTCAAGCTCGTCATGGGCAGCCTTGGCTCTTTTGCCGGCCTGCGCGTCAATGCCCAGGCGCAGGTGCTCGATGCGCGGGGCGATGCCATCGCCGGCCTGTACGCGGCCGGCAACGACATGAGCAGTGTCATGGCCGGCCACTATCCCAGCGGCGGCATCACGCTGGGGCCAGCCATGACCTTCGGCTTCATGGCCGCACACCACGCCGCAGGCCAGCCCCTGCCCTTGACCGATGACTGACACCCCAACGAGGACCTCACCCATGTATTACGAACTTGCCACCCTCACCCTTCCTTTTGGCACAGCCGCGCAGGCCGCCAGCCGCGTCGAGGCCTTTTGCAAGGAGGCGCCGCAGGGCGAGCTGCTGGCTTGCTGGTTCAGCGACATTGGTGTGCTCAACCAGATGCTGGTGCTGCGTGGCTTTGCCACTTTGGAGCAGCTGCAGGCCGAGCGCCTGCGCGTGCAGGCCAGCGACAGCCCCTACGGATGCGGCGACCTCTACCAGGCCTTGGTGATGGACAGCTACCGAGGCTTTCCCTGGAAGGCGCCGGCCCGCCCCACAGCGGCCAGCGGCATCAGCGGTCCGGTCTATGAAATCCGCACCTACGGCATCAAGCCTGGCGGCGTGGAGCCCACCATTGCGCTGTGGGAGCAGTACCTGCCCGCGCGAGAGAAGCTCTCGCCCTGCGTGCTGGCCATGGTGGCGCTGGACGGCGAGCCGCGCTTTACCAACATTTGGGCCTACCCCAACCTCAATGCACGCAGTCAGCTGCGCGCCGACGCGGTGGCTCAGGGCATCTGGCCGCCCAAGGGTGGGCCGGCCCACCTGAGCACGCGCATGGTCTCGACCATCGCCTTGCCCACGGCCGTCTCGCCCATGAAGTAAGAGCAAGGCCAGCCATGTCGCGCGCCTACTCCTTGGCCTACCTCACTGCCCACCGCTGCACGCCGGCCGAGGCTGTCGTGATGGCTGCCGAGCTCGGTTACGGTTTCGTCGGCCTGCGCCTGTGGCCCAATGCTCCGGGCGCGCCACAGCAGCATCTGATCGGCCGCCCCGAGGCAATGAAAGACACCCTGGCTGCGGTGCGCGAGACCGGTGTGGGCGTTTTCGACCTGGAGATCATCCGCATTGGCGAGCAGTTCGATCCACACGCCTGGGACGCGCTTTACGATGCCGGCTCAGCCCTGGGTGCCCGTGCCATCTTGGTGGCCGGTGACGATCCCGACGAAGGCCGCCTTGCCGCCAGTTATGCCCATCTTTGCGAGGTGATGGCGCCTTATGGCCTGACGGCCGACCTGGAATTCATGCCCTGGACCGCCGTGCCACATGCCCGCGCGGCACTGCGCGTGGTGCGCAATGCGGGCAGCCCGTCCAACGCTGGCATCTTGATTGATGCGCTGCATGTCGGCCGCTCTGCCACCACCCTGGAGGACCTTCGGGCCCTGCCGCGCGAGCTGCTCCACTACGCCCAGATTTGCGATGCACTCGCGGGTACCCATTTCAGCACCGAGCAATTGATTCACACCGCCCGCTGCGAACGCCTGCTGCCGGGCGAGGGCAGCATCGACCTGCGGGGCCTGATGGCGGCGCTACCGGCCGACCTGCCGATCAGCGTGGAGATCGTTCACCTCGAGCGCGAGAAGCAGACCGACGCCCGGCAATGGGCCAGCCAGTGCCTGGCCGCCAGCCGCCCCTGGTGTGAGGCCTGAGCGGTTTGGCTTGTTGTTCAGACCAGGTCGCGCATGGCCTGGGCCGTCTCGTTGAGCACGGCCAGCACACGCCGCACCGCCTCTTCAGCCGACTCGTGGCCCATGGGCATGGTCACCGAGAGCGCGGCCTGCACCTGGCCGTGGCGGTCGCGCAGGGGCACCGCGATGCCGCGGTAGTTCAGGTCAAGCTGCTGCTCCGACAGCGCCCAACCCTGCGAGCGCACCCGCGCCAGCTCCAGTTGCAGGCGCTCCTTGCTGTCGATGGTGTGCGGTGTGTAGGTGCTCAGTCGGTGGGTGGCCAGCCATTCGTCCAGCCACTCGGGCTCGCGCATGGACAACAGCAGCAGCCCCGCTGCCGTCACCTCGGCCTTGACCCGCGCGCCCAGCACGTAGCCGATGTTCATGGCCCGGTTCGAGCCATTGCGCGCAATGAAGACGATGTCGCTGCCATCGAGCACGCTCACATAGGCGTTTTCCCGCGTGCCCCCGGTCACGCGCTGCAGGTAGGGCTGCACCACGCGCGGCAGGCGGGCCGACTCCAGGTAGGCCTGGCCCAGGCGCAGCACGCGCGGTGTGAGCCAGTACAGCCGGCCATCGCCCGAAATGAAGCCCAGGTGCTGCAGGGTCAGCAGGTAGCGGCGTGCCGCGGTGCGGGTGATGCCGCAGCGCTGCGCCACCTCGCTGGCGTTCAGGCGCGAATGGTCGGCGTCGAAACAGGCGATCACGTCCAGGCCTTTTTCCAGACCGGCGATCCAGTCGCGGCGTTGCAGGCCCGGGGAAGCGGTGGCAGGTGGCGGTGCGGAAGAGGCAGGTGGCATACCAGGGATAACCCTTAAATTGGGCGATGATCGCGCGCTGTCGAATGTTAATCGCTCGTTTGGGCGGGTGCTGTATGCCAAATCGAGCCTCCGGCGCTACATTCGCGCGCAATCCCACCCCATATTCCTTGAACAACCATGACCCCTGCGACGCCCCTGCAACGCGAAGCCATCCCTGAAGCCGCCAACCCGCTGGGGCTGGACGGGATTGAGTTCATCGAGTACACCACCGCCCGGCCGCAGGCCCTGGGCCAGGTGCTGGAGATGATGGGCTTCCGGCCGATTGCCCGCCACCGTTCGCGCGAGGTGTTGCTGTACCGCCAGGGCCGCATCAACGTCATCGTCAACGCCCACCAGCCTGTGCTGCCCGATGCGGCCGCCCCCAGCGACAAGCCACGCCTGGCCGCTGTGGCCCTGCGCGTGCGCGACGCCGGCGCCGCCTATCGCCGGGCGCTCGAGCGGGGCGCCTGGGCCGTGCCTTCGCGCGTGGAGGTGATGGAGCTCAACATCCCGGCCATTCATGGCGTGGGTGCCAGCCGCATTTACTTTGTGGACCGCTACGACCAGTTCTCTATCTACGACGTGGACTTTGTGCCCATCCCCGGCGTTGACCAGCAACCGCCCGCCATGGCTGGCCTGCATTTCTTTGGCGTGGTGCAGTACATCGGCAATGAACGCACGGCCGACTGGAGCGAGTTCTACCGTGAGCTGTTTGGTTTTACCGAGCTGACCGACGAGCAGCGCTTTGGCATCTTGCCCAAGGGCCGCATCCTGCAAAGCCCATGTCCGGCGGCTTCGCGCTTTTATATCCAGCTGATCGAGCCTGAAGCCAGCGTGCTCGATGTCGAGGACGACGAGCAGCTCCAGCGCATCGGCCTGGGCACCGCCGACGTGCTGGCCACCGTGGCCGAGTTGGGCTCGCGCGGTGTGGAATTCGTGCAGTCGCGCAGCGTGCACACCGAAGACCGCGGCGCGCTCACCAAGACCTGGCTGGGCAGCGTGAGCTTCGAGCTGGTGCTCGACAACAGGACCTGAGCATGGACTACAGCGCCAACATCAAGGACTTCGGGATGGACACCATCTCGCTGGCCGGGCCGCTGGAGGCCAAGCTGCGGGCCGTGCGCGAGGCCGGGTTCACGCAGATCATGCTCTCGGCCCGCGACATCGTGGGCCACCCCGAAGGGCTGGAGGCCGCCGTGGCCGCCGTGCGCGCCAGCGGTCTGCGCGTGACGGGCTTTCAGGTGCTGCGGGACTTCGAGGGCCTCTCGGGCCACCTGCACGACTACAAGATCGACATTGCCAAGTCTATGCTGGAGATGTGCAGCGCCTTGGGCGCCAAGGTGCTGCTGGTGTGTTCTTCCACCTCGGTGCATGCCACCATCGACCCCGAGGCCCAGGCCCGAGACCTGCGCAAGCTCGCCATGCTAGCCATTCCCAAGGGCATCAAGGTGGCCTACGAGGGTCTGTCCTGGGGCCGCACGGTCAACGAGTTTCCGCAGGCCTGGGACATCGTCTGCCGCGCCGACATGCCCAACCTCGGCCTGGGCCTGGACTCCTTCCACATGTTCGCCACCAAGACCCCGCTGGAGGACCTGGACATGCTGGATCCCGACAAGATCTTCCTGGTGCAGCTGGCCGACTTCATGTGGACCGAGATCAAGTCGGTGGAAGAGCGCATCACCACCGCGCGCCACTTTCGCGTGTTTCCTGGTGAGGGCGTGCACAGCGCCGACCTCGCGGCCCTGGTGAGCCGGCTGCATGCGCTGGGTTACCGCGGCGACTACAGCTTTGAAGTGTTCAACGACGATTACCAGCAGATCCCGCTGCCCACCGTGGCCCAACGCGCCTGGCGCTCGGCCCTCTGGCTGGGCGAGGACGTGCTGCGCCGCTCGGTGCCGCTGCCCAACCAGATCCGCTTGAAGCGCTGAGCCTCCGCCTGACTGCCCGGCCCTGGCCCTGTAGGAGCCCAGCCCCCTGGGCGATCTGCCTCTGGCCGCGCCCGCATCACTGACAATGGCGCATGGTTCCATCGCCTCTGTATCCGATTGATGAGCGCGAGGTCGAGTGCTCGGCCATCCGCGCCCAGGGCGCGGGTGGGCAGAACGTCAACAAGGTCTCCAGCGCCATCCATCTGCGCTATGACATTCCCGCCTCGTCTCTGCCCGAGGACGTCAAAGCCCGGCTGCTGAGCAGCGGCGACAGCCGCATCACCCAGGCCGGTGTGCTGGTGCTCAAGGCCCAGGAACACCGCACCCAGGAGCTCAACCGCGCTGCGGCCTTGGCCCGCCTGCAGGCCATCGTGGACGCCGTGTCACAGCCACCCAAGCCTCGCCGCGCCACCCGCCCCACGCTGGGCTCCCAGCGGCGGCGCCTACAGGCCAAGAGCCAGCGCGCCGAGATCAAGAGCCTGCGCGGCCGCCCCGCCGAGTAGGAGCCCAGTCCCCTGGGCGATGATGGCCCATGCCTTCTGAATCACTCCAAGCACCACCGTTCCCATGAAGCAACGCTCAGCCACCGGCGGCCTCGTCTACTCCACCGATGCGGGTCGCATGTGTCCGTCTTGCCGCCAGGCCATCGCCCAATGCATCTGCACCAAGGCCCGGCCGTTGGCGCCGGGTGACGGCATCGTCCGAATCTCCCGCGAGACCAAAGGTCGTGGCGGCAAGGCCGTCACCCTGGTGCGTGGCCTCGCCATGGAAGCCACCGCGCTTGACGCCCTGGCCAAACAGCTCAAGGCGGCCTGCGGCTCGGGCGGTACCGTCAAAGACGGTGTGGTGGAAGTGCAGGGCGATCACGCTGACAAGCTCACCGCCTTGCTCAAGGCGCAAGGGTTTGAGGTCAAGCGCGCTGGGGGCTAGCGACGAGACGGCCTCAGACGGTGCTGCGTTCCTGCAGAACTTCAGGTGCCAGCTCCGCGATGGCCAGAAAGTGGCTGAGGTAGACCTGTCCGCTCAGGTGATGAAGGAAATCGGTGCCCTCAAGCCGGTCCATCACCGGCCCCTTGACCTCGCTCAGGTGCAGCTGCACACCGGCATCTTGCAGTCGCTGGTCGATGGCTTCGAGGCTTTCCAGTGCGCTGGCATCGATGTCGTTGATGGCCGAGCATTGCAGCACCAGGTGCTTGAGCTCTGGCCGCTCGGCCACCAAGGCGTTGACGCGGTCTTCCAGTACGCGGGCATTGGCGAAGTACAGGCTTTCATCGACCCGCAGGCTCGCCAGGCGAGGACTCACCTGCACCTGGTGGCGAAGCACGTTGCGAAAGTGCTCGGTGCCGGGCACCAGCCCGACTTCGGCAATGTGCGGGCGGCTGGTCTTGTAGAGGTAGAGCAGCAGCGACAGGGCGACGCCCGCCACCAGCCCGGCTTCGACGCCGGCGGCCAGCGTGACCAGCAAGGTCACGACCACCGCTGAGAAATCCGAACGTGAATAGGCCCAGGTACTGCGCAGCATGCGCAGGTCCACCAGAGACAGAACAGCCACCACGATGGTGGCCGAGAGCGTGGCCTGGGGCACGTAGTACAGCGCCGGTGTGAGCAGCAAAGCCGCCAGCAGGATGCCCAGCGCGGTGAACACGCCTGCGGCCGGTGTCTGGGCCCCCGCGTCAAAGTTCACCACCGAGCGCGCGAAGCCGCCCGTCACCGGAAACCCCCCGGTCAGCGCAGCGCCCACGTTGCTCGCACCCAGGGCGACCAGTTCGCGGTTGGGGGTGATCCGCTGGCGGCGCTTGGCCGCCAAGGTCTGGCCCACCGAGACCGATTCGACAAAGCCCACCACGCTGATCAGCAGGGCCGGTACGGCCAGTTGCTGCCAGAGCGATGCATCCCAGGACGGCAGCGTCAGCGGCGGCAGCCCGGCGGGCACCACGCCGACGATGCGCACACCCTGCTCATGCCATTGGCCGGCCCAGGTGAGCAGGGCCGTGAGGGCAATCCCCGCCACCGGTGCGGCCTTGGCCAAGCCATCGGAGAGCCGAGGGCCCAGCCCCAGCCGGCGCAGCAGCGGCTTGACCCCCCGCCGGGCCCAGAACAGGAAGGCCACGGTGCCCAGACCGATACCGGCAGTCAGCACATGGGTGTGGGCGATGTGTGAGGCCAGTTGCCGCACCAGCTCGAAGAAGTTGTGTCCCTCCGCCTGGATGCCCAGGATCACCTTGAGTTGGCCTGCTGCGATCAGCAGCGCCGAGGCGGTGATGAAGCCTGAAATCACCGGGTGACTCAAGAAATTGGCCAGGAATCCCAAGCGCAACAGGCCCATGAGGAGCAGCATCGCACCAGAGAGAAAGGCCAAGGTGATCGCCAGCGTCCCGTAATGGGGCGAGCCTGCCTGCGCCAGCTCACCGATGGCGGTGGCCGTCATCAGCGAGACCACGGCCACGGGCCCGACAGCCAGAACGCGGCTGCTGCCCAGCACGGCGTAGAGCAGCAGCGGCGCGATGCTGGCATACAGCCCCACCTGAGGAGGCAGCCCCGCCAGCGCCGCATAGGCCAGGCTCTGTGGGATGAGCATGATGGTCACGATGACTGCCGCCACCAGGTCGCTGGACAAGGTGCTGCGGTCATAGCCGCGCATCCACTCGATCATGGGCAGGGATGGCAGCCTCGTGCCCATGTCAGGCGCCAGTGCTGCGTGCAGCCGCGGCCTTGGTCCAGCGGTCCACGACTTCAAACACCAACATGCCGGCGATCATGGTCAGCACAAACAGTGCGGCCTTGGATTCACCCGCGCCCATGGCCACGATGCCGGGGCCAGGGCAAAAGCCCGCCAGGCCCCAGCCGGCGCCGAAGGTGAGCGCTCCCAGCACCAGGCGCCGGTCAATGTCTCGCGAGGTGGGTAAGTGCATGGCCGAGCCCAGGAAGCTGCTCGTGCGTTTTTTGGCCACGGTAAAGCCCACCAGGCCCACCAGCACGCCGCCGCCCATGACAAAGGCCAAAGAAGGGTCCCAGGCGCCTGCCAGGTCGAGAAAGCCGAGCACCTTGCCCGGATCGGTCATGCCGGAGATCAGCAGGCCCCAGCCAAAGAGCAGGCCCACCAAGAATTCAGAAATGCGGTTCATGTGCTTCTCCTTGCCATCAGATCAGGTGGCGAATGACATAGACCATGGCAAAGCCAGAGGCCATGAAGGCGAGTGTGGCCACCAGCGAGCGCGGCGAGAGCCGCGACAGGCCGCACACGCCGTGGCCGCTGGTGCAGCCCGAGCCGTAGCGCGTGCCCAGGCCCACCAGCAGGCCAGCCGCTGCGATGGCGACATTGCCCGCCTCGATGCGCGGCGCGCTCACCAGGCCGGGCGCCAACAGCGCCAGGGTGGCTGGCGCCAGCACCATGCCCAGCAGAAAGAACACGCGCCAACTGGTGTCGCTGCGCTTGGGCACGAGCAAGCCGCCCAGGATGCCGCTGATACCAAGCACACGGCCGTTGACCAGGATGAAAGCCGCTGAGGCGATGCCCAGCAGGATGCCCCCGGCCAGCGCCGTCCAGGGGGTGAAGTGGGTCCAGTCAATCGTCATCGTTTGCTCCTTTTGGCGGGGGGTTCACAGAATTGTTGAAACAGCGTGTTCATCACCGCCAGCGCAGATTCGCTGCTCAGCTGGTAAAAAATGTTCTTGCCTTCGCGCCGGGTGGCGACCAGCTCAGCATGGCGCAGCACGGTCAGTTGCTGGGACAGCGTGGGCTGCACGATGCCCAGGCTGGCTTCTAGCTCACCCACACACATTTCCTGTTGCGACAGTTGGCACAAGATGAGCAGACGGTCTGGGTTGGCAAGCACCTTCATCAATTCGCAGGCCCGTCCGGCAGCGGCCTGCATGTCTTGGAGATCAAGTGTGTGAGCGGTCATGGTGGTCGAGGCCTGAAGGCGCGGAAAACGTCGATGCCCACACTTTATTGACAAACAATTTATTTGTCAATAAACTATTATCAAATTAATCGATAGGAGCAAACCATGACCTCTGTCACGCTGAACCCCCAAGTGCACGGCATCTTCGACAGCGCCACCTGGACCGTGACCTATGTGGTGCACCAGGGCCCGGGCTCGGCGGCCGCCATCATTGATTCGGTGCTGGACTATGACCCCAAGTCGGGCCGCACCCGCACCAGCTCTGCCGATAAGGTCATTGACTACGTGCAGGCCCACAAGCTGCAGGTGCAGTGGATCCTGGAGACCCATGCGCACGCTGATCACTTGACGGCGGCGCCCTATCTCAAGCAAAAGCTGGGCGGCAAGACGGCAGTTGGTGAACACATCACCCTGGTGCAAAAGGTCTTCAAGGGCATCTTTAACCTGGAGCCCAGCTTCAGTCAGGACGGCTCACAGTTCGATCTGCTGCTCAAGGACGAGGAAACGTTTCAGATTGGCGCACTGAGCGCCAAGGTCATGCCCGTGCCGGGCCACACGCCCGCTTGCGTGGCCTACCAGGTGGGCGATGCTGTCTTTGTCGGTGACACGCTCTTCATGCCCGATGTGGGCACGGCCCGCTGCGACTTTCCCGGCGGCGATGCCAAAACCTTGTACGCCTCCATCCGCAAGCTGCTGAGCCTGCCACCCCAGACGCGCCTGTTCATGTGCCACGACTACCCGCCCAATCACCGGCCCGTGGCCTTTGAAACCACGGTGGCCGAGCAGCGTGCCAAGAACATCCATGTGCACGAAGGCATCAGCGAGGCGCAGTTCGTCGAGATGCGCACCAAGCGAGATGCCACTCTGGAGATGCCGGTGCTCATCCTGCCTGCGGTGCAAATCAACATCCGAGCCGGAGAGATGCCGCCCAAGGAGGCCAACGGCACGGCCTACGTGAAGATTCCGATCAACGCGCTGTAAGGCCGCCTGGCCTGCCTAGCTCCTGATCCTTCGCCTGGTGCGGCCTCTTGTGCGACTTCTGGCGCCCACAGCCGGCGGTGCACCCGCTCCACAGGGTCGGGCTCTTACCGAGGCGAGAAGCTCTGGTGCGGCGGTATAAACCGGGCATGACCCCGCCGCTGTCCCTGCATTCCCTGCGCCCCGCGCCTTCTGCCTCCGCTGTTCAAGAACCCGTGCCCGACGAGGTGCTGCAGGTGCTCTCCCGCAGCCGGCGGGTGAGCACGCCCTGCGGCGAGGGCGAATTGGTGTGGCACCTCTGGGGCGAGGGCCAGGCCCGACCCGAGTGTGCGCCTCTGGTGCTGCTGCACGGCGGCAGCGGCAGCTGGACGCACTGGCTGCGCAACCTGCTGCCGCTGGCCGCTTCAGGCCGACTGGTGCTGGTGCCCGACCTGCCCGGCTTCGGTGACTCGGCCATGCCCCCCGGTGGCGCTGATGCCGACGTGATGCCTGAGCCGCTGCAGCAGGGCCTTGAAGACCTGGTGGGCTCCGCCCCTTGCGATCTGGTGGGTTTTTCTTTTGGCGCCATGGTGGGGGGGCTCCTGGCCCAGCGTTATCCGCAGCGCGCCCGCCACCTGGTGCTGGTGGGTACGCCCGGTCTGGGCCGCATGGCGCTGGAGAAGATCGAGCTCAAGGCCTGGCGCCACCTGCCGCCTGCCCTGCAGTCGGCCGCGCATGCGCACAACCTGCGCGAGCTCATGCTGCACCACGAGGCCTCCATCACGCCATTGGCCTGCCGCCTCCAGGCGCTCAACGCCGGGCGTGACCGCTTGCTCAACCGGCGCCTCTCGCGCACCGACATCCTGGCCCGCGCGCTTGAGGAGGTCCGCTGCCCGGTGCACGGGGTCTATGGCCAGCAGGACCGTTTTTTCCGGGGCCAGGAGGCCGAGATCGAGGCCGTGCTGCGCGCCTGCCCGGGCTTCGGGCGCTTCGTGGGGGTGCCCGATGCCGGGCATTGGGTGGCTTTTGAGCGGCCCGAGGCCTTCCACCAGGCCCTGTGGCCCTTGCTGGCCTGAAGCTTGGCTTGGGCTTAGGGCGCTGCGCAGTACAGCACAGCCGGGAAGGTGGCCAGCCAGGCCCAGAAGAAGCGGTTCAGGCCGAAGTACCAGAACACCAAGAAGTGAAACAGCACCCCGCTGGCGCAGAAGAACACCGCCAGGCGCAGGTCCAGCAGGCCCAGGGGAAAGAGCCCCTCCCATACCGTGAAGCCCCAGGCCACGGCGCGCGCCACGGTTGGGGAGCGGTAGAGGCTGCCGGCGGCCAGCGGGCCATAGACACCCGTGTCCAGAAAGTGCGGCAGCGCCGCGCCGCTGCGCCATTCGGGCCGCAGCAGCTTGACCCAGCCCGAAACAAAGTAGGACGTGAGTGACTGCAGAGTCACGTACCACAGGCCTGCACGCCAGCCCAGGGCGGCATCACCCCAGGCACCCAGGCCCTGGGCGATCAAGAGGCCCGTCAGGCCCACCAGGGTCATGAAGTCGCTGCCGCCATTGAAAGCGCCGCGCCAGCGCAGCAGCAACACCAGCGCAATGACAAACAGCAGGAGCGCCCCCGTCAGCCCCAGCGGCCCGCGCAGCAGCCCGGCCATGAGCGCCAGGGCCAGCGCCAGGCGCAGCACCAGCAGGGCGCGGTAGGCCGCAGGCTGCATCAGGCGGTCAAGCAGCGGCCGCGCCCAGGCGGGCGAAGTGGGCACCTCCAGGCGCTGGATGGCCCAGTCGCTGACGCGGTCCAGCCTTCCTAAGCGGAGGTACTCCAGGGTCTGCAGCAGCAGGCTCAGGCCCAGCAGCAGCTCGAAGGCGCGGACGGCCAGGCCCAGGCTCATGCGGGCAGCACCGGCGACTGCAGCATCTGCACGCTGTCGTCGCTTTGGTCCCGTTCAGGCCGCTCCATGCGCAGCTCAAACTGGAAAGCGTTACAGGCTGGCAGGGGCGCTGGGATCATGGGCACCTCGCCCCAGCGCCCACCCGCCAGGGCCTCGCGGGCCAGGCGGCTCACCAGCTGGTAGCTCACGTGCTGGCCGATGTCGGCGCCTTCGGGCAGCTCATTGATGTCATTGGCCAGGTGGTCCACCAGGTTCTGCTGCGTCAGCGCCAGGTTGACCGCCGGGTTGTGCAGCACATGCAGCAGCCGCCGGGGCAGGCGGGGGTAGACCAGCTGCCACTCGGACCAGGAGCCATTGGCGTCCTGGCCGCGCACATACAGGCGCGGTGCGCGTCCCGCGGCGTGGAAGAACTTCCAGTTGGGGAAAAAGGCCCGGAAGAAAAACAACCAGGGGCCCTGCACCACAGGGCCTCGCCGCCGCAGCGTCCAGACCAGGAGCGCAAAGTAGGCCAGCACCAGCAGGGCGGTCAAAGCCGTCGTGCGGGTCACCCGGCGTCCCCCGTGCTTATTTCTCGATGGCCAGCAGCTCGACCTCGAAGGTCAGCGTGGCGTTGGGCGGCACGGCGTTGCCAGCACCGCGCGAGCCGTAGGCCGTCTCGGGCGGGCAAGTGAGGGTGGCTTTGCCGCCTACCTTCATCTTTTGCAGGCCTTCGGTCCAGCAGGGGATCACGCGGTTGAGGGGAAAGCTCGCCGGCGCATTGCGCTTGTAGGAGCTGTCGAACTCCTGGCCGTTGGCCAGCGTGCCGCGGTAGTGCACCCGCACGGTCTGGGTGGCCAGGGGCGATGCGCCGCTGCCCGGCTGGGTGTGGGCGATCTTCACGCCCGAGGGCAGGGCCTCGGTTTGGGCCAGGGCGGGGAGGGCTGTCAGGGCAGTGGCCGCCAGGGCGGCTGAAAGCGTCAGGGTCTTGAGCATGGGGTTTCAGGCGTAGTCAGCGACAGGGACGCAGCTGCAGAACAGGTTGCGGTCGCCGTACACATTGTCCACGCGGCCCACGGGCGGCCAGTATTTGGCTGTTTTGAGGGCGGCGACGGGGAAGGCGGCCTGCTCTCGGCTGTAGGCATGCGGCCAGTCGGCGCCCAGGAGGCTGGCGGCCGTGTGTGGCGCGTTCTTGAGTGGGTTGTCGTCCTGAGGCCAGGTGCCGTTTTCGACCTGCCGGATTTCTTCGCGGATGGCGATCATGGCGGCGATGAAGCGGTCGAGTTCGGCCAGCGTCTCGCTTTCGGTGGGCTCGACCATCAGCGTGTTGGCCACGGGGAAGGAGAGCGTGGGCGCGTGAAAGCCGTAGTCCATCAGGCGCTTGGCCACGTCCTCGGCCATCACGCCACAGCTGTCCTTGAAGTGGCGCAGGTCCAGGATGCACTCATGGGCCACATGGCCGTGTTCGCTGGCGTACAGCGTGGGGTAGTGGTCTTGAAGGCGCTGGCTGATGTAGTTGGCGCTCAGGATGGCCGTTTCAGTGGCCTGCTGCAGCCCTTCGGCACCCATCATGCGGCAGTACATCCAGGAGATCGGCAGCACGGCCGCGTTGCCCAGCGGGGCCGCCGAGATCGCGCCCACCCCCTGGGTGTGAATACCGCCTGTGGCATGGCCGGGGAGGTAGGGCACCAAGTCCTCGACCACACACACGGGGCCCACGCCAGGGCCACCGCCGCCGTGCGGAATGCAAAAGGTCTTGTGCAGGTTCAGGTGGCTCACGTCGCCGCCGAACTCGCCGGGCGCCGCCACGCCCACCAACGCGTTCATGTTGGCGCCGTCCACGTACACACGGCCACCATGGGCGTGCACCAGCTCGCACAGCGCCTTGACCTGGGTTTCAAACACGCCGTGCGTGCTGGGGTAGGTGATCATCACGGCCGCCAGGCGCTCGCTGTACTTCTCGCATTGGGCCTTCAGGTCGGCCAGGTCCACGTTGCCTTGCGCATCGCAGGCCGTCACCACCACCTGCATGCCCACCATCTGCGCGCTGGCGGGGTTGGTGCCATGGGCTGAAGAAGGAATCAGGCAGATATCGCGGTGGCCCTGGCCCTGCGCCTGGTGATAGGCCTTGATCACCAGCAGGCCTGCGTACTCGCCCTGTGAGCCCGCGTTGGGCTGCAGGCTGATGCCGCTGTAGCCGGTGGCCTCGCACAGCCAGCCACGCAGCTGGCGATCGAGCAGGGCATAACCCTGGCGCTGTGCCTCAGGCGCGAAGGGGTGGATGTTCGCGAACTCCGGCCAGGTGATGGGGATCATCTCGCTGGTGGCGTTGAGCTTCATGGTGCAGCTGCCCAGGGGGATCATGCTGCGGTCCAGGGCCAGGTCTTTGTCGCTGAGCTGCCGGATGTAGCGCAGCATGCCGGTTTCGCTGTGGTGCGCATGGAAGACCGGATGCGTGAGGAAGCTGCTCTCGCGCAGCAGCGAGCGCGGGATCAGCGGCTCCAGGCCTTTTTCAAAGTCGGCCACACGGGGTAGGGCCTGGCCCGGTGCGGCAAAGAGTGCCCAGAGCTGCTCGATGTCGCTGCGCGTGGTGGTTTCATCCAGGCTGATGCCTACGCATTCGGCATCCAGGCGACGCAGGTTGATGCGCTGGGCTTGCGCGCGGCCCATCAGCGCATCGGCTTGGTCCGCAGGCATCTCGTAGCTCAGGGTGTCAAAGGCCGTGCCGTGCAGGGGCAGCTGGCCCAGGGCCTTCAGGCCTTCGGCCAGCAGAGCGGTGAAGCTGGCCACCCGGCGTGCGATGCGCTGGAGGCCCTCGGGCCCGTGGTAGACCGCATACATGCTGGCCACCACGGCGGGCAGCACCTGCGCCGTGCAGATGTTGGAGGTGGCTTTCTCGCGGCGAATATGTTGCTCGCGCGTCTGCAGGGCCAGGCGGTAGGTGGGCTGGCCGTGCACATCCACACTCACGCCCACCAGGCGCCCGGGCATGGAGCGCTTGTACGCGTCACGGCAGGCCAGATACGCCGCATGCGGGCCGCCATTGCCCATGGGCATGCCAAAGCGCTGCGTGGTGCCCACCACGATGTCGGCTCCCCCGGCAGCGCCGCCGCCGTCCCACTCGCCCGGCGGCTTGAGCAGGCACAGCGCCAGCAGGTCGGCCGCCACGATGTAGGCCGCTGCCTTGGCACGTACTTTCAGGGTGTCTCCCGTGTCCTCGCCCAGGCGGCCGGTGGTGGAGGGGTATTGCTCCAGCACGGCAAAGTAGTCGTCCCCGGCCAGCAGGCTGTCCCACTGGGCCTGGCTGTTGGCCACCACCACCTCGATGCCCAGTGGCTGCGCTCGCGTGCGGACCACTTCAATGGTCTGCGGGTGGCAGTCGCCGGCCACGATGAAGCGCTGCCCCTTGGCCTTGACCGAGCGCCGGGCCAGGGTCATGGCCTCGGCGGCGGCGGTGGCCTCGTCCAGCATGGACGCATTGGCCACTGGCATGCCAGTGAGCTCGGTGACCATGGTCTGGAAGTTGATGAGCGCCTCCATGCGCCCTTGCGAGATCTCGGCCTGGTAGGGCGTGTAGGCGGTGTACCAGGCGGGGTTCTCCAGGATGTTGCGCAGGATCACCGTGGGCGTGTGCGTGCCGTGGTAGCCCTGGCCAATGAAGCTCTTGAAGATCTGGTTCTGCCCGGCCACGGCCTTGAGCTCGGCCAGCGCCTGGGCCTCACCGATGCCCGCCCCGATGGCCATGGGCGTGTGCCGCGCAATGCTGCGCGGCACCACCTGCTCAATGAGTGCCCGGCGCGAGGCCTGCCCGATGGTGCTGAGCATGCGAGCTTCGTCCGCCGGCGTGATGCCGATGTGGCGGGCGATGAATTCCTGGGGGTTTTCCAGGTCACGCAGGGGGGCGGTGGAGGGCATCAGCATGGGCGGCTCACTCGTCGGTGTGGTTGGATGTCTGTAGGAGCCGAGCCCCTCGGCGATTCAATGCGTGAGGCAATCGGCCAGCTGGCGGCAGATCGCCCAGGGACTGGGCTCCTACGGGGTCAGGGGACGGGCAGAGGGCTCAGGCGCCGGCAAACGCGGTGTAGGCGGCTTCGTCCATCAGGGCATCCAGCTGGCCGGGCTGGGCCAGCTTGACCTTGAAGAACCAGCCCGCGCCCAGCGGGTCGCTGTTGGCCAGCGAGGGGTCGGCGCGCAGCGCCTCGTTGACTTCGGTGACCTCGCCATCGATGGGCATGTAGACGTCGGCGGCGGCCTTGACGGACTCCACCACGCCAGCCACGTCCTTGCTGGCCAGGCGCTTGCCGACCTCTGGCAGGTCCACGAACACCACGTCGCCCAGCGCGTCCTGCGCATGCACGGTGATGCCCACGGTGGCGATGTCGCCCTCGACGAGAAGCCATTCGTGGTCTTCGGTGTACTTGATCATGGTGAGATTCTTTCTAGGGTGGTGAAGATGGGGGAAAGGATTGAGGCTGCCATCAGCCCCGGTGGTAGCGGGGGGGCACGAAGGGCAGGGCGGCCACTTCCATGGGCACGGCCTTACCGCGTACCAGGGCCTGCACGCGCGTGCCCACGGCCGCCAGAGCCGGTGGCAGGTAGGCCATGGCGATCGGGCGGTCCAGCGTGGGTGAAAGCAGGCCGCTGCTGACCTCGCCCACGCGCTGGCCGTGGAGGTCTTGCAGTTCGGTGTGCTCACGCACGGGCACGCGCTCCAGGGCCACCAGGCCCACGCGCTGGCGCGGTCGCGAGTCCGGCTCGGCGAGCTGAGCCAGGATGCGCTCGGCGCCAGGGAAAGCCGCCGCGCGCGCACCGCCCGAGCGGCGCACCTTCTGGATGGCCCAGGCCAGGCTCGCCTCGGTCGGGGTGGTGCTGGTGTTCATGTCCTTGCCGTAGAGGCACAGGCCCGCCTCCAGGCGCAGCGAGTTGCGTGCGCCCAGACCGGCCGCCTTCACTTCGGGCTGCGCCAGCAGCTGGCGCGCCAGGGCTTCGGCTTGGTGTGCGGCGACCGAGATCTCAAAGCCGTCCTCGCCGGTGTAGCCGCTGCGGGTCACGATGCAGGGCACGCCGCCGAGCTGGAAGGGGCCGCCTTCCATGAACAGGAGTGGGGCCACCGCAGGCGCCAGGCGGGTGAGAGCCGCTGCCGCCTTGGGCCCCTGCAGGGCCAGCAGGGCGCGCTCGGGCTGCGGTTCGATCAGGCACTGCGCACCCATCCGCGCCTGCAGGTGCGCCAGGTCGGCCTGCTTGCAAGCACCGTTGACCACCATGAAGACCTTGTCGCCCGCACCGGGCGCGGCCATGCGCAGGAACATCAGGTCGTCGAGGATGCCTCCGCCTTCGCTGAGCAGCAAGCCGTAGCGTTGTTTGCCCACGGGCAGGCCCAGCACGTCCACGGGCATGAGGCTTTCCAGCGCCAGGCTGGTGCCTTCACCCGAGATGAAGAACTGACCCATGTGCGAGACATCAAAGAGGCTCGCAGCCTCGCGGGTGTGTTGGTGTTCGGCCATCAGGCCCGCCGGGTACTGAACGGGCAGCTCGTAGCCGGCAAAGGGCACCAGGCGTGCGCCCAGTTCCTGGTGCAGCGCATACAGGGGTGTGCGCAGCAGGGGGGTAGTCGTGTCGGCAGGGGACAAGGGACTTCTTTCGGGCAGGTTGAACACCATGACGCATCATGGGCTGCCCCTTCTGTCCTCTTTACCTGAGAGATTCACCCGGCGATGCAGGTTTGCTCCTTCGGTGGGCCACCTCCGGGGTGGCCTCTCTCCAGCAGGGAACGCGGCGGGCTACAAGCCCCGCGGCGGCTGTCAGTCCTGGGTGCCTGAGCGTTCAGCCCACCTTTCTGGGGGCCTGCGCCTTCGGCGGTCTTCAGCGGGGAAGACACTCTCCTGACGGACGGCATTCTAGCCCAGGCATGAGCATCCCCAGCGGCCCGCGCACGTGCGCGCGGACCGGGCTGCGCAAGGCCCACATGCTGCAGGTTGTGAGTTGTGTATGCGACTGTCTTGCTAAGCCGTTTTTGTCCTACAGCTTGGGCTGCATCGCCTTCGAATAATCAATCGGCGATGGCTGATCTCCAACCGACCCACCCCACGGCTCCCTGGCCGCAGGCGCGCGAGCCGCACGCTTGGGCCCTGGGCCGCCATCAGGTGTTCGCGTTTGCCGAAGCGGCGCTCGACCCGCTGGTGGCCGTGTTCACCCTCTGGGCCCTGGCCCTGGCGTTCGAAGGCGTCCTGCGTCCGGCCTACATGATCCTGGCCGTCATCGCTTTCTCGCTGGCTTTTCCGGGCACCTCGCAGCTGCGCGCATCCTGGTGGCAGCTGGTGTTCAACATCGGATTTGGCTGGGCCTGGAAGGCGGCGCTCCTGTTGCTCATCGGCCTGAGCACGCAGTTTCTGGCGGTGTTCTCATTGCCGGTGCTGCTGCATTGGCTCTGGCTGGCGCCGGTGGTGCAGGTGGGTGCCCACCTGCTGCTGCGCGAGGCTGTGCCCCAGCTCATGCGCTTGCAGGGTGCGCCCCCCCAGGCTGTGATCGTGGGGTTCAACCCGCAAGGGGCCTCGCTGGCCAAGCGCCTGCGTGGCTCTCCCTATGCCGGCATTGAGCTGTTGGGCTTTTTCGATGACCGCAAGGGCGAGCGCCGCAGCGGCGACCAGGGCTTCAAACTCCTGGGGCGGCTGCAGGACCTGGCTGCCTACGTCAAGCAGCACCGCGTGCCGCTGATTTATCTGTCCCTGCCCATGGCCGCGCGGCCGCGCATCCTGGAGGTGCTCGATGCGCTCAAGGACACCACGGCCTCTATCTACTTCGTGCCGGACATGTTCATCACCGACCTGATTCAGGGCCGCAGCGACAGCGTCTGCGGCGTGACGGTGATCGCGGTCTGCGACACACCCTTCCGTGGTGCTGAAGGCCTGCTCAAGCGCGGCAGCGACCTGGTCCTGGCCTCGTTCATCCTGCTGCTGATTTCGCCGCTGATGTTGCTCATTGCTCTCCTCATCAAGCTCGACTCGCCCGGCCCGGTCCTCTTCCGTCAGCGCCGCTATGGCCTCGACGGCCAGGAGATCTGGGTCTACAAATTCCGCTCCATGACGGTGACCGAGGACGGCGATCACATGGCCCAGGCCCGGCGCCACGATGCGCGCGTCACCCGCCTGGGTGCCTTCCTCAGGCGCCGTTCGCTGGACGAGCTGCCGCAGTTCATCAATGTGCTGCAAGGCCGCATGAGCGTGGTGGGCCCCCGGCCCCACGCGGTGGCGCACAACGAGCTGTATCGCCGTCTCATCAAGGGCTACATGGTGCGCCACAAGGTGCGGCCAGGCATCACCGGCTGGGCCCAGGTCAACGGCCAGCGTGGCGAGACCGACACCCTGGAGAAGATGCAGGCCCGCATCGATCTGGACCTCGATTACCTGCGCCGCTGGTCCCTGCGCCTGGACCTCTACATCATCTTCAAGACCATCCGCCTGGTGTTCAAGGACAGCCAAGCCTATTGAGCTGGCCAGTAGACGCACTACCCATCAAAAAACCCGCGCGCCCCCACAAGAACCACAAGGAGGAGATCCCATGACAACACGCACCCCCTGGCCTTCGGGTCTGCATCCGCGCTGGACTGCCCCTGCCCTGGCCCTGCTCAGCCTGGGCGCGCAGGCCCAGGCCCTGATGCAGCCCACGCCCCGCACCGACTTCACCGATGCCGACACCCTGCAGTGGCGCGCCGGTGCGCAGTGGCAGCGCGACGACAACGTCTTCCTTGAGTCTGACGGCAGCGCCAAGACCGACCACATCTTCGTGACCACCCTGGGCCTGCGCGTGAACAAGCCCATCAGCCTTCAGCGCTTGGAGCTGGATGTGAAAGTGGACAACTTCAAGTACGAGCGCTATTCCGTACTGGACTTCACGGCCCTGAACTACACCGGCGCCTACCGCTGGGCGGTCACACCCCGCCTGCGCGGCAACGTGCTGGCCGAGCGGCGCGAGTACATCGACCGTTTCAGCGATATCAGCAGCGGCAACGTCAACCGTCGTACCGAGCAGAACCACGGTCTGGAGGCCGAGTACGAGGTGGGTGCCTCCTGGCGCGCGCTGGGTGGTGTGTTCGACAGGCGCATCAGCAATTCCGTCAGCACCTACCAGGCCGACACCACCGTGCAGGGCGGCGAGTTGGGGGCACGCTACGACTTCCGCTCGGGCAACAGCCTGGCCTACCGCTACCGTCAGGGCCAGGGGGACTACTCCGGCGGCCAGACCACCCTGGGCGGCTTCACCGACCGCCAGCACGAGTTCGATCTGGCCTGGCAGCCCACCGGCCAGATCCGCGTCAACGGCCGCATGGGCTGGCTCGATCGCGAACACGATCTGCAGCCCGGCCGCGATTTCTCGGGCTGGGTCGGCCGGCTCAATGCCAACTGGCAGCTCAGCGGCAAGACCAGCGTGGCCGCCGGCCTGGCGCGCGAACTGGCCAGCTACCAGACCACCGACGCCAGCTACTTCCAAGGCCAGCGCTGGTTCATTGCCCCCGAGTGGAAGCCGACCTTCAAGACCGCCGTGCGGCTGCGCTGGGACCATGGCACGCGCACCTATAAGGGTGCACCCTCGCCCTCGCTCAGTCCCGGCCGGGAAGACCGGCTGAACATCTTGACCTTGGGCCTGGAGTGGGAGGTGATGCGCGCCCTGCGGCTCTTGGCCACCGTGCAGCGTGACGAGCGCAACTCCAATATCGACGGCTTTGACTACAAGGCCAACATCTACGGCATTTCCGCCCTGGCCTCTTTCTGAGGCTGTCCCGCCCTCTGCCTTGCTCCACCTCCAGCCGAAAGCCCACCACCATGCGCTGCTTACTCAACCGTCTCCTATTGTCTCTGTGCCTTAGCGTGGTGGCGCTGTCCGCCTACGCTCAGCCCACCCAGCCCACCCAGCCCCCCGCCGCCATGACGGCAGCCCCGGGTGCGGGGCTGCCCACCAGCATGGACTACCGCCTCGGGCCGGGCGATGCCATCGGCGTGCTGGTGTTTCAGAACCCGGACCTCTCCATCGATGCGCGGGTGTCCGAAAGCGGTGTCATCAGCTACCCGCTGATCGGTGCTGTGCAGTTGGGTGGGCTGACCCTGCCGGAGGCCGAGAAGAAGATCGCCGAGGGCCTGCGCAACGGCGGCTTCGTGCGCCAGCCGCAGGTCAACATCGTGCTGCGCCAGGTGCGGGGCCACCAGGTGGCGGTGCTGGGCCAGGTGAATCGGCCGGGGCGCTTTGCTCTGGAGACCTTCAACACCCGCGTCAGCGACATGCTGGCAGCAGCCGGCGGCGTCACCCCCATGGGCGATGACTTGCTGGTGGTCACCGGCGTGCGCGAGGGCAAGACTTTTCGCAAGGTCATCGATATTCCCGCCCTGTTCGCCACCCAGTCCTCGCAGCAGGACATCACCCTGGCCGCCGGCGACACGCTCTTCGTGAACAAGGCCCCGGTGTTCTACATCTATGGCGAAGCGCAGAAGCCCGGCCCCTACCGGGTGGAGCGCGGCATGACCGTGATGCAGGCCCTGGCCGCCGGCGGGGGGATTACGCCGCGTGGCAGCCAGAACCGCCTGGTTCTTCATCGCAAGGACATCCACGGCCAGGTGGTGGAGGCCAAACCGGCGCTCAATGACCTGGTGCGCCCGGACGATGTGATCTTCGTGCGCGAAAGCCTGTTTTGAAGGAGCTCCTGCCATGACGCTTTACCAGTTCTTTGTCATCTTGAGAGCGCGCTACCGCGTGGCCCTGGCGGTGGCCGTGTGTGCCATCGCGCTGGCTCTGACGGCCAATGCGCTGCTGCCACACACCTACACCGCCCGGACCGCGGTGTTGGTGGACGTGCGCTCACCCGATCCGGTGATCGGTGCGGCCGGCATGCAAGGGCTGGTGGCGCCCAGCTACATGGCCACGCAGGTGGACATCATCTCGGGGCAGCGCGTGGCCCAGCGCGTGGTTGGCATGCTCAAGCTGGAGGACGATCCCGAGCTGCGCAAGGCCTGGCAGGAAGCCACGCAGGGGCGCGGCTCACTGCTGGCCTGGGTCGCCAGCAGCCTGCAGAAGGGCCTGGACGTGCACCCCGCGCGCGAGAGCAATGTCATCAACATCGTCTACAAGGGGAACGATGCCGAGCGCGCCGCCCAGGTGGCCAACGCATTCGCGCAGGCCTATCTCGACACCATCTTGGCCCTCAAGACCGAGCCGGCCAAGGTCTACGCCGATTGGTTTGATGACCAGGCCCGAACGCAGCGCGCCCGCCTGGAGGAAGCGCAGTCCCGCCTGTCGAACTACCAGCAAAAGGCCGGTCTGGTCTCGGCCGACGAACGGCTGGACTACGAGACCACCCGCCTGGCCGAGATCTCGGCTCAGCTCACCCAGGTGCAGGGCCAGAACACCGACGCCCAGAGCAAGCGCGGTGCCCGGGGTGACACCGTGGCGGAGGTGATGCAAAGCAGCCTCGTCAACGGCCTGAAGTCCGACATCAGCCGACTGGAGGCCAAGCTGCGCGAGGCCAGCGTGAACCTGGGGCCCAATCACCCGCAGCTGCAGCGGATGCAGTCCGAGCTGGCGGGGCTGAACACCCAACTGAGCGCCGAGATCAACCGCATCAACAACTCGATCGAAACCACCTGGCGCGTGGGCCGCGACCGCGAGCGCGAGCTGCAGGGCGCGGTGGCGGCGCAGAAGGCCCGCGTGATGATGCTCAACAAGCAGCGCGACGAGCTCAACGTCTACCGACGCGACGTGGAGGCCACCCAGCGCGCTTACGAGGAGGTGAGCAAGAGCGCCTCGCAAAGCCGTCTGCAGAGCCTGACCAACCAGACCAATGTGGTGCGCCTGAACACGGCCGACACACCCTTGGAGCCGTCGAGCCCGCGCACCCGCCTGAACCTGCTGGTGGCCGCCTTTGGCGGCACGCTGCTGGGCATGGGCCTGGCGCTGCTGCTGGAGTTGATGAACCGCCGTGTGCGTTCGGCCGAGGACATGGTCCAGGCCCTGGACCTGCCGGTGCTGGCGCGTTTGAGGGGTGCCAGCCAGGACGAACGTGATGTCCCGGAGCTGCTCGGCGGCCCTCCGCCACTGGCCCTCGGGCATGGGAGACTGACATGAACCTTCACACACCGCACGCCGTGCGCAGCGTCCCCTTAACGGTGCCCAGCAAGCCGGCAGAGGGGGCCGGTCGGGGCATCGGTCAGATTCTGGTGGAGTCCGGGCGCCTGTCGGCCATCGACGCCGAGCGCATCGCCGCCTTCCAGCGCGAGACCCGGGCCCGCTTCGGCGAGGCCGGCCGAGCCTTGGGCCTGCTCACCGAGGACGACCTGCGCTTTGCCCTGTCGGTGCAGTTCGACTACCCCTATATGGACGAGGGCAGTGGCCTGTCGCACGAGCTGGTGGCGGCCTATCAGCCGCAAAGCGCTCAGGTCGAGGAGCTGCGCGCGCTGCGCAGCCAGCTGATGCTGCGCTGGTTTTCCACCGCGCCCGAGCACCGGGGTCTGGCCATCGTCAGTGCCGACCGCGGGGAGGGCCGCAGCTACTTGGCGGCGAACCTGGCCATCGTCTTCTCGCAGCTCGGCGAGCGCACGCTGCTGATTGACGCCGACCTGCGCTCGGGCCGCCAGCACCAGCTGTTCAACCTGGGCAAGCAGGCGGGCCTGTCGGAGATGCTGGCCGGCCGCGCCGGTCTGCAGGCGGTGACGCCCATACCGGCCCTGCCCGAGCTGTCCGTGCTGCCGGCCGGCACCCTGCCGCCCAATCCGCAGGAGCTGCTCGGACGTCAGCCCTTCCAGGCGCTGCTGCAGTCCTTCGGCGAGGACTACGATGTGGTCATCCTGGACACCCCGGCGGCCAGCCACTATGCCGATGCGCACACCGTGGCCGTGCGTGCGGGGGCCGCCTTGATCGTGGCTCGCCAGGGCATGAGTTCGGTGCCCAAGCTGGCCCAGCTCACGCATGGCCTGCGCGAGTTTGGCGTGGGTCTGCTCGGCTCGGTGCTCAACCAGGCGTGAGCAGCTTGCCCGCCCCGCAGCCCGGTGCTGGCTGGGCCGCGCACTGGCGCCCGGTTCTCGAGCGCCTCCGCCTGGTGCCCGACGAGGCGGCAGAAGCTGCCTTGCTCTGCGAGCTCTCCGCCCCCCCGGCCCCAGGCTCGGCCCCGCGCGTGCTGGCCTTCGTCAATGCCCACGCCCTGAACCTGGCCGCCCGAGACGCCGCTTTTGCCGAACACCTGGCGCACGCCGAGCTGCTGCTGCGCGACGGCTCGGGCCTGGCCACGCTGCTGCGTTGGCTGGGGCGCCCTGCCGGGCGCAACCTCAACGGCACCGATTTCATTCCCCGCCTGCTGCGCGCTTGCGACGGGCAGACGCTGGCCGTCATCGGGACGCGCGCGCCTTATCTGGAGCGTGGCGCCGCTGTGATCGCGCGCGAGTTCATGCCGCACAGCACGGTGCATATGGCCGACGGATTTCAGCCCACGGCGCACTACCTGGCGCTCTTGCGTGCGCAGCGGCCCGGCCTGGTGCTGCTGGCCATGGGCATGCCGCGCCAGGAAGCCCTGGCCCAGGCGCTGCGCAGCTCGCTGCCAGGGCCTTGCCTCATCGTCTGCGGCGGCGCCATCGTCGACTTCCTGGCCGGCAAGACCCCGCGCGCACCAGCCTGGCTGCGCCAGCGCGGCCTGGAGTGGCTCTGGCGCCTGGGTCAGGAGCCGGGCCGCCTGTTTGGCCGCTATGTGATTGGTAACCCGCTGTTTCTGCTGAGGGCGGCGTGGCTGTCGCGCCGCGTCCTGTTGCGCCGCGCCGTCTCCAGGCCGTCAGTGGAAACCGATTCGCTCTAAAAGCCGCGTACCAGAGGCGCGGGCGCCGTAGGCAAAGCGGCCGGTCTGGCTGCGACCGGACCCAGCACCATCGGCGCCGCGCACACGCCAAACACCTCTTGGTGGAGGTGGCCCACGGCCTCAAAAAAGCGGCGTATGGAAAACTGCGCCTCGTACAGCGCTCGGCCCTGGCGCTCCAGGCGAGCGCGCAGGGCTGCATCGGCGAGCAGGCGCTGCAGTTGTGCGGCCAGGGCCGGCACGTCGCCGGGCGCCACGAACAGTGCCTCCTCCCCGTCCCTCAGTGCCCCCGGGATCTCGCCCACCGGTGTGCACAGCACGGCCACGCCGTGCGACAGCGCCTCCAGGATGACCAGCGGCAGGCCCTCGTCATGCGAGGGCAGCACCAGCACGTCGGCCTGAGCCATGAGTGCGTCCACGCGCGCCTGGTCAGCCCAGCCCTCAAAGTGCACCCAGGCCGATAAGCCCAGGGCGGCAGCCTGGCGGCGGTAGGCCTCGACCGGGCCGCCACCGGCCAGGCACACGCGCGTGTGCTGCGCATCCCAGCCTGGCCGGGCCAGGGCCGCCAGCAGCTCGGGCACGCCCTTGCGTTCAGAGAGGTTGCCCACGAACAGCACGCGTTGCACCGGCCCCGGGCGCCGCCGCGGGGCCCGGGGCTCGGGCACGCCGTTGATCAGCACGCGCACCCGCCCTGGCGCCACGCCCAATTCCTGCGTCACGAAGCGGCGGCTCGCCTCACCCAGCACCACGCAGCAGTCGGCCAGGCCAAAGACCCGGCGTGTGAGCGCCTGTAGCGGCCGGGGCAGGGCGCGGTAGAAGGGGGGCAACTGGGCCGCGTGCAGGTGCAGCACCACGGGCAGGCCCAGCGCGCGGCAGGCCAGGATGAGCATGCCCTTGCGCCCCAGGCTTAGGCGCTCGGCCATGTTCACGTGCACGCCCGCCAGGCGCCCGCTCAGGCGGCCGCGCAGCAGGTGAAGCAGCGCTGAAGCCAGCACCACCAGCGACCAGA
This sequence comes from Comamonadaceae bacterium, assembly GCA_027486255.1. Taxonomy (GTDB): domain Bacteria; phylum Pseudomonadota; class Gammaproteobacteria; order Burkholderiales; family Burkholderiaceae_C; genus Polaromonas. Next base: position 23,885 of record JAIXPL010000032.1, on the reverse strand, counting down.
CGGCCGGGCCCGCGCCGCGTGTCTCCAGCGGCCGCAGCTGAGCGTGCTGGCTGCCCTGCAACGGGGCCTGGCTCTGGATCAGGTAGTCGGCCACCTTGAACATGCCGCCGCCCCGGGGCGTACAGGGACCGGCGATGTAGATGAAGCGGGCGCGCGCTGTGTGCAACTCAGGGGGCATGGGTGGAGGGCCGTGAGGCCGGGTGGTCCAGGGAGGTTGATGGGGTGGCCGCAGGCGGGCGCTGCCTGCTCAGCCCGCTTTGAAGGCTCAGGGTTTCAGCGCTAGCCCGGCCCTCGTGCAGCACCTGGCTGGCCACTGCATCGCTCGGGGGCCGCTGGCGCCGGGCCAGACCGCGCAGCAGGCCGGCCGCATTCAGGTTCCAGGAGGCCAGGGCATAGAGGCCGCGCTGCCAAGAGCGCTTGCGCCAGGCCATCACGGCCACTGGGGAGGCCAGCATCAGCGGCAGCAGCAGGACCTTGACCGGCAGTGGCCAGGGCGGCAGCGCCACCAGCAGCAACAGTGCCCAGCCCAGCAGCACGCCGGCGTACAGGCGCAGCTCCTTGAGCTGCAGCAGCTGGCGGCGCTGCTCAGGTGTGTGCCAGCTCGCGCGCAGCAGCTCGCCCAAGCCGCAGATGTAGCCCGATTGCCAGCGCCTGAGCAGCAGCGCGTAGGCAGGTATCTCGTGCCCACGGTGGGTGACTGCATCGTCGGCCAGGCGCCAGAGTGTCCAGCCGGCCAGGCGCAGGCGCAGGGCCAGCTCGAACTCCTCGTAGCTGTGCAGGTTGCGGTTGGAAAAATGCCCCACCGCCTCAATGGCCCGCCGGCGGTACAGGCCGCCGCCGTCGAGCCGGTCCACCGCGCCCGGGCGCTGGTGGGGCGCCAGCTTCTCGTTGCGCGCACGGTATTCGAAACTGTCGTGGTTGAGCTCGACCACCCGGCCGCCCACGCCGGCCACCTCGGTGTGCCGCTGCAGGAAGGACAGGGCCCGCTCCAGGAAGCCCGGGCACAGCCGCATGTCCCCGTCCATGAGGTAAATGAACTCGCCGCGCGCATGTTGGAAGCCCAGCTGTGGCCCGATGCCGCAGCAGCGCTCCTGCGGGTGGATGAGTTGCACCACCCGCACCGGGTAGGCGCTGGCCAGGGCCACGGTGGCGTCGCTCGAGCAAGCGTCGGCCAGCACCACCTCGGCCTTGAGCCCGCGTGTGGCTTCGAGCACGCTCTCGAGCGTGGCCTGGATGTTCTTTGCTTCATTGAGCGCCTTGATCACCACCGACAGCAGGGGCTTCTCGCGTGCAGGCGGCGGTGCGGGCTCCGGGCGGAGGGGTCTGGTGGACGGGTACATGGTCAGAGAAGCTGGATAGAAAAGTCAGGCCTGCCGGGGCCCGGCCAGGTGTGGTGCATGCCGGCTGCGCTGCTCACGCCAGCGCTGCAGGGCACGGCTCCAGGAGGCTGGCAGCAGGCACAGCAGGGCCGTGCCCCACCAGCGGCGGTGCGCGAGCGCATGGCGTGCCCGCCACAGCCAGCGCCAGGCGGCCAGGCGCTGGTCGGCGGCGATGCTCAGCCGTGCGTGGGTCAATTCGTGCTGGGCCACCAGCACCAAGGTGGCGTGCCGCCGCTCGCCGCGCAGAGGGCCGTGCAGCGCACGTTCGCGCAGCCGGTGCAAAAAAGGCGCGAGCTCCTGCGTTTGGTGGCCCGCACTGAGGCTGCCTGCCAGCTCGACGCGGTAGGCCGCCAAGGGGACGTGGGCCATGGCAATCGGGGCCAGCTCGGAGAGGCGAAACCACAGGTCCAGGTCTTCGCCCTGCGTCTCGCCCACCGGAAAGCAGGGCTGCAGCCCCAGCAGGCGCGTGCGGCGCACGGCCGTGGAGCTGCTGCTGAGCGTGGGGCCCTGCATCCAGCGGCTGGGCAGGCAGCTGATGACTTCGATGGATGCAGGCTCTGGCGGCAGGGTCCAGGCGGGAGGCCAGTGCTGGTCGTCATGCGGAATGAAGGCCAGGTCGGTGGCCACTGTGTCGGCCTCGGGACAGGCCTCTTGCACCTGCACCAGCGTGGCCAGGTAGTTGGGGTGCAGCCAGTCGTCGGCGTCCAGGAAAGCGACCCACTCGCCCCGGGCCTCGGCGATGCCCCGGTTGCGCGCGGCGGACACGCCGGCATTGGCCTGGCGCACCAAGCGCACGCGCGCATCGGCTGTGGCCGCCACGATGGTGGGGCCTTCATCGGTGGAGCCGTCGTCGACCACGATCACCTCGAAGTCGGTCCAGCGCTGGGCCCGCACCGAGGCGAGCGTGCAGGCAATGAAAGGGGCCTTGTTGAACAGCGGAATGACGACAGAGAACTTCATGGGGCTCCTGCGAAGGGTGGGCTCAGTGCCGGACTCAGTGGGCCGGCTGCGGGTTGGAGCGGGACGGGCCTGCGCGCTGCATGTGCACCACCGGCGCGCGCTGGGTCTGGGCGGCGGCCAGCGTCATCAGCAGCAGCAAGTGGCTGATGAACTCGGGTCCGTAGCCAAAAAGCATCAGCGGCACCTCGCTCATGGCGCGCAGCAGGAGGCTGACATAGATCGCCACCGACAGGCCCCGCGTGGCCCGTGCGCAGCGCAGCGACAGCACGGCCAGCAAGAGGGCGTAGGCCAGCAGGGCCGCCGCACCGACGCTGCCAGCGCGCGAGAGCGTGTCCATGAACTGGTTGTGCGCATGCGTGGCGTTGGGCATGCCAATGGCATGGCGATAGGCTTCACCCCAGAGCTCGGGTCCGTAACCGAACACCGGGTGGCGGGCCCATTCGTCCCAGGCGATGGTCCAGATGCGGTCTCGGCCGGTGAGCGAGACCAGTTGCGCGCCTTCGGTGCTGCTCAAGAAGCGGTCGAGTCGTTCACCGAGGTTGCCGAACATCGCCAGGCCGCTGAGGGCCACGACGCTCAGCATGATCAGCACCAGCGTGAGCACGCCGGGGGTCGGCCGCAGCGGGTCTGAGAGGCGCTGGCGCAGTTGCCCACCGTGGCGCCACAGCAGCAAGACACCGGCCGACAACAGGAAGGCCAGCCAGGCGGTCTTCGATTGTGCGACCACCAGCACCAGCAGGCCCAGGGCCCAGGCGCTGCGCTGAAGCCAGCGCCGCTCGAAGGGCCTGGCCAGCAGGCACAGCAGGCCCAGCTGAGTCAGCAGGCCCATGGAAACCGCGTGGCTGGCCAGACCCGCAAAGCGTGGCAGCCCGTCAATCAGCCCCTGGTGGTATTTGGCATCCATCACCAGCGTGGGCTGCAGCGGCACCAGCAGCAGGCCCGCCAGCATCAGCAGCAGCAGGCTGTTGCGCGTGGTGCGCAGCGCCAAGTCGAGTTCGCGCGGTGTGGCCAGCGCGGCGGCCAGGCCCATGACCAGGGGGTAGACAAAGTCGTGTGTGAGGAAGGGGTGCGCGCCCAGCAGGGCCGGCGAGGCGGTGCTGCCCAGCCAGAACACGGCAAAGGCCAGTGGCAGGAGCAGGGGCGTGGGCTGGAGATGGCGCAGCAGCCAATGCGCGAGCAGGCGCTCGCCGCTGAAGGCCAGCAGCATCAAGGACAGCGCCGGCTGCAGCACGGCCACCAGCGGGTGTTTGACCGGCGCCGGGCCCATGCCCAGCAGCTCGGGGGGCAGCGCGTAGTTGGTGGTGAGGTCGCGCTGGCTGAGTAAGGACCCCAAGGCCAGCAGAAAGAGGATGGCCGGAAACACCCAGTGCAGGTAGCCATGCTGCTGACGCGCCGTGAGCTGCGTGGCCCCGGCCATGCCCAGCCAGGCCAGCACCCCCGCCAAGCTGGCGCCGAGCAGGAGAACGAGGAGGGTGAACTGGTTGATCATTGTGTGGGTGGGTTGAGCGCTCAGGACGGCCGCTGTGCGGGCCTGGCCGTATGCATGGGGTGGGTCCACAGGCGCTGCAGCCCAGGCATAAAACGCAGCACCATGGGCCCGCATTCCTCGCCCAGCATGCGGGGCCACCAGTGGGGCTTGAGCCAGAGCAGCAGGGCGGCCGAGGCCAGCGGCAGCCCGGCTGCGCACAGCAGTGACAGACCGGCTTGCTGCCATGAGGCAGCCAGGCCTTGGCCGCCCCGCACGGCCAGCACCGTGGCGCCGGTGAGCAAGGCGCCGCGCAGCGCGTGGGGCCCCAGGCTGGCCCAGGGCAGGGCCAGGGCGCGCAGGGCGGCGGTCACCACCACGCCCGCGCGCAGCAGCAGCAGCGCCCCCGTGACCAGGGCCGCGGCGGTGATGCCTTGCGGAGCCAGCAGCCAGAAGGCCAGGGCGCCCAGCGGGATCAAGGGCAGCTGCAGCGCAAATTCATGGTGGGGCCGCCCTGTGTTCCACAACACCGGCGTAGACACGCCCCAGACCACGAAGGCGGGCATGAAGGCGAACAGCACCGCCAGCACCTGGCCCGCGCCGTCCCAGGCCGGGCCGTAGAGCAGGCGCACCAGGTCGGGCGAGAGCAGGGCCAGGCCGGCGAAGGCCGGCACACCCAGCACCAGCAGGGTGGCGAGCATCTGTCGGTAGGCCGCGGCCAGCCGAGCACGCTCGTGTTGCAGCTGCGCGCCGGCGGCCATGAAGGCCGGCTGCAGCGCCCCCAGCAGCAGGGTGTTGGGCACGGTCGCCAGGTTGTAGGCCACGTTGTACAGACCGAGCGAGGCGGTGGGCAGCAGCCGTGCGATGAGCAAGCGGTCCAGGTTGTTGAGGGTCCAGTTCACCAGGTTGGTGAAGAACACCGCCCGGCCCGTGCGCATCACGAGCGAGGCCCCGTCGTACCAAAGCAAGGGCCTCACCGGGTGCGGCCGCAGGGCATAGCTGGCGGCCAGTGCACTGCCGGTTTGCACCAGCCAGGCGGCAATCAGCGCGTGCACGCCTGCGCCCTGCCAGGCCATGGGCAGGCCCACCAGCAGGTAGCCGGCGGCATAGCTGCCCACCTGGATCAAACCCACGGCCTTGAAGTTCAGCTCGCGCTGGAGCAGGGAGGTCGAAGGTGCGGCGGCGGCCTGGAACACGCAGGCCAGCGACAGCCAGACCATCACTTCGGCCGCCGCCGGGGCCTTGAACAGCACCGCCAGCCAGGGCGCCAGCAGCGCCATGAGCCCTGCGGCCAGCAGGCCGGCCAGCAGCTGCCAGGTCCAGGCGAAGCGGATGTCTTCCTCGCGCAGGACCTGGCGCTGCAACAGGCTCCAGCTGAAGCCGAAGCCGCTGATGAAGTTGGCAAAGGTCAGCAGCACCAGGCCGATGGCAAAAAGGCCGAAGATGTCCGGCCCCAGCATGCGCGCCAGCATCACCTGTGCGCCCAGCTGCAGGGCAAAGCGGGCGGTGCTGGCGATCACGCTCCAGCGCACCGCAGACACGCCCGGCTGGCTCAGTGAGGCCATCTTCAGTGGCCTCCCCGGCGCAGGGCAATGACCAGCATGACCAGCGCCGACATCAGCAAGGGCCCTCCCTGGGCATTGCGCTCCCGGGCGTTGGCAGCCTCCTTGCCGGATGAGGGGGGCGCATTCGGGCGGGTGCCGACTTTCATCGTGGCCGCCTGCGGCGCTGCCGGAGCGCATGGGGGGCCGGGCTGGGCGCTGGGTTGGGGACTGGGTTGCGCACCGGGTTGCGCACCGTTTTGTGCATGTGTGACCCCCATCACCGGGTCCTGGCCCTGGCCGGCGCTGGCGTCGCAGGCGTTGGCGGCGACCGAACCTGCCGCCGTGCAGAGCATGAGGAAGACGCAGAGTGGTCGCATGGCTTGTCCGTGAGCGTGGAGGGCGGACGCGGTGGGCTTGGCCCGGACCGTTCCACCGGGGGTGGGGGCGGCGCCGCTTCCTTGTGACAAATGGTGACGTTCTCGCCGGCAAGGCGCTGTCAGTGCCTGCCGACAGCGGCCGTCGGCAGGTATCGAAGGCTGCGTAGGCGAAAAAAAGCCCCGGGGCACAGGGCGCCGGGGCTGGCAGCGGTGGGGAAGGCTGGAGTGCCTTACATGCCCACGTAGTTGGGTCCGCCGCCGCCTTCGGGGGTGACCCAGACGATGTTCTGCGTGGGGTCCTTGATGTCGCAGGTCTTGCAGTGCACGCAGTTCTGCGCATTGATCTGCAGCCGGTCGCCGCCGTCTTCGTTCTTGACGTACTCGTACACCCCGGCCGGGCAGTAGCGGCTCTCGGGGCCGGCGTAGCGGCTGAGGTTCAGGTTCACCGGCACGCTGGCGTCCTTGAGCGTCAGGTGCGCGGGCTGGTTTTCTTCGTGGTTGGTGTTGCTGATGAACACGCTGGAGAGGCGGTCAAAGCTGAGCTGGCCGTCGGGCTTGGGGTAGCTGATCTGGGGCATCTCGGCCGCCGGGCGCAGCTTGCGGTGGTCGGCCACCGTGTTGTGCACCGTCCAGGGCGGGCTTTTCACCCCCACCTTGGGCAGAAACCAGTGCTCCACGCCGGTCATGAGCTTGCCCAGCAGCGGGCTTTTCTTGAACCAGTTCTTGAAGTTGCGGTAGGTCCACAGCTCCTCATGCAGCCAGCTGGCCTTGAACTTGCCCTCAAAGTCGCTGAGCGTGTCGTGGGATCGGCCAGCGGCGAGGGCCTCGAAGGCGGCTTCTGCGCAGAGCATGCCGCTTTTTAAGGCAGCGTGGCTGCCCTTGATGCGGGCTGCATTGAGGAAGCCCGCGTTGCAGCCCACCAGGGCGCCACCGGGGAAGGCGATCTCGGGCAGGGCTTGTGGGGTGCCGTTGTTCAGCGCCCGCGCGCCATAGCCGATGCGCTTGCCCCCTTGAATGTGCGCGCGGATGGACGGGTGCGTCTTCCAGCGCTGCATTTCCTCGAACGGGCTCATCCAGGGGTTGGCGTAGTCCAGGCCAATCACATAGCCCAGGGTGACCTGGTTGCCTTCGAGGTGGTAGAGAAAGCCGCCGCCAAAGGCATCGTCGTTCAGCGGCCAGCCGGCGGTGTGCACCACCAGGCCCGGCTTGGCCTGCTCGGGCGGGATCTCCCAGAGTTCCTTGATGCCAATGGCAAAGGTCTGCGTGTCCTTGCCGTCTGCCAGCTTGAATTTTTCGATGAGCTGCTTGCCCAGGTGGCCGCGTGCGCCCTCGGCAAAGACGGTGTACTTGGCGTGCAGTTCCATGCCGAGCTGGAAGTTCTCGGTGGGCTCGCCGTCCTTGCCCACCCCAAGGTTGCCGGTGGCCACACCCTTGACCGAACCGTCTTCGCTGTAGAGCACTTCGGCGGCGGTAAAGCCGGGGAAGATCTCCACGCCCAGGGCTTCGGCCTGGGTGGCCAGCCACTTGACGAGGTTGCTCAGCGAGATGACGTAGCAGCCGTGGTTGTCGAAGTTGCGCGGCATCAGCCAGTCGGGGGTGCGCTGGGCGCCGTCCTCTGACAGCACCAGCAGGTCGTCGCCCGTGACGGGCTGGTTCAGGGGCGCGCCCAGTTCCCTCCAGTTCGGCAGCAGCTCGTTCAGGGCGATCGGGTCCATGACGGCCCCCGAGAGGATGTGGGCGCCGGGCTCGGAGCCTTTTTCCAGCACCACCACCGAGACGTCCTGGCTTTTGTCTTGTGCCAATTGCTTCAAGCGGATGGCCGCAGCCAGGCCTGCTGGCCCGGCACCCACGATCACCACGTCGTATTCCATGGCTTCGCGGGGGCCGTGTTGGGCCAGGATCTCTTGGGGGGTCATTGAAGGGCTCTCCGTGATAATGATTTGGACCGGCGGATGCCACCGAGAGGGGCTGTGCACCGGTCGGTGCCGAGCAAGGCGATTGCTCAAATTCTAGTCAAAGCCCTGTGGCCTCCGTGCCCTGGAGGCACATGACATCAACGCGGCCGTGATTTCGGCCGACGACGGATTGGCCGCATGAAGATCGAGATTCCCGAGAAGAAGAAGCTGGTCTACCAGATGGACCTGCCCATCCGCTGGGGCGACATGGACGCCATGGGCCACGTGAACAACACCAGCTACTTCCGCTACCTGGAGACCATCCGCATCGACTGGCTGGCCAGCCTGGGTCACACGCCCGGGCCCGATGGCGAGGGCATCGTCATCGTCAATGCCTTTTGCAACTTCTACCGGCAGCTGGAATACCCGGGCACGGTGCAGCTCAAGATGTACGTGAGCGACCCGGGACGGGCAACTTTCGAGTCTTGGGCCACCATGGAGCGCACCGACCAGCCGGGTGTGGTGCATGCGGCCGGTGGCGCCACCATGATCTGGGTGGACTTTCCGAGCCAGAAGTCCCGCGCGCTGCCGGACTGGCTGCGCGCACTCGTCAGCCCCTGAGCTTTCAGGACTTCGGATTCAGGACTTCTGCTTGGGCACCCGGCCCATCAGATAGAACTCAGGGTTGGGCGCCATACCCGAGAAGCTGGCCATGCGGTTGGACAGGCCAAAGAAGGCCGTGATGGCGGCGATGTCCCAGGCGTCCTCGTCGTCGAAGCCGTGGGCGTGCAGGGCGGCGAAGTCGGCGTCCTCGATCTGGTCGGACTGCAGGCACACCTTCATGGCGAAGTCCAGCATGGCGCGCTGGCGCGGCGTGATGTCGGCCTTGCGGTGGTTCACCGCCACCTGATCAGCGACCAGGGGCTTTTTCTCATAGATGCGCAGCAGGGCCCCGTGCGCCACCACGCAGTAGAGGCAATGGTTGGCGGCGCTGGTGGCGGTGACGATCATCTCGCGGTCGCCCTTGCTGAGGCTTCCTTCTTCTTTGAGCATCAGCGCGTCGTGGTAAGCAAAGAAGGCGCGCCATTCGGCCGGGCGCCGGGCCAGCGCCAGGAACACATTGGGCACGAAGCCGGCTTTGTCCTGCACCTCCAGGATGCGGGCCCGGATGTCCTCGGGCACGTCGGCCAGGGCGGGCGGGGGATAGCGGTGGATGCCTGCGGTCATGGGGATTCCTTGTCAGTGGCGGGGAATTCAGAAGTGGGGGTGGAGCGGGTGGTGGCACGCAGCTCGCGCACCTCCTCGTGGACCTGGCGCAGCTCGGCGCGCAGGGCGTGCAGCTCTTTCATGAGGTCACGTTCGATCTGCCGCTCTTCGTTCTCCACGAACATGGCGGCCACCGAAGCCGTGACCAGCGAGAGCACGGCCAGACCGAACAAGACCACCACCACCGCAAACAGGCGCGAGGCCGTGGTGCTGGGGACCACGTCGCCGTAGCCCACGGTGGCAGCGGTGGTGAAGGCCAGCCACAGTCCGTCGCCCAGGCTCTGTACCTGGGGATCCAGCAGCCAAAAGCCCACGCCGCCCAGACCGAGGATGGCCAGGGCCAGGGCCACAGAGTAGGCCAGGCCCCGGAAAGCCATCATGTGCAGGCGAAGGCGACGCACGCGCAGGGTGTTCATGGCAGGACTGTAACCATGCGGGCCTTCAGCCTGCCACCAGCTTGTGCACCAGCTCGGCCGTGGTGGCGGCCTGGTACTTGCGCATGAGGCGGGCGCGGTAGATCTCCACCGTGCGGTGGCTGATGCCCAGCGCGCGGCCGATGGCCTTGGAGGTCAGGCCCTCCATCAGGTGTGCGGCCACCTCGCGTTCACGGGGCGTGAGTTCGGCGGTGACGGGGCGGTGGGCGCTGAGGTCTTCGAAGCTCCAGATGCCGGCCTCGTGCGGGGCCAGTCGGTTCAGCGCCCGGCCAGTGACGTGGCACCAGAAGGGCTCGCCCTGCCAGCGCCCGCCCACCCGCCGCATGATGCGGTCGTCGGCGTACACGCCACGGGCATTGAGGATGGGCACCAGGCGCTCGCCCATGCGTTCGTACTCGTCGGCGCTGGGGTAGAGGATGCGGAAGGACTGGCCGATCAGCTGCTCGCGCTGCGCGCCGAACATCTCGCACACACGCTGGTTGCAGTCCTGGATGATGCGGTTGCGCGAGAGCACCAGGCCCACGGGGGCCAGCTCGAAGGCCAGGCGGTAGTCCACGTGGGCCGGGCGGTCCTCGGTCGGCAAGGGTCGTGCGGGCGCGTCGGCCATGGGGCTTGTCTTTAGGGAAAACTACGTATCTGGCTACGTAGTATCGTAGAGCCTATCGGCGGCAAGCTTGTGCTCCGCTCCGATCCCTCAACGTCCCTTGCAGGAGATTGCCGTGAACAAGATCTATGCGTCAGCGGCTGACGCACTCAAAGGCGTGGTCAAGGATGGCCAGCTCATTGCCGTGGGAGGCTTTGGCCTGTGCGGCATTCCCGAGGCCCTGATCGATGCGCTCAAGGCCACGGGTGTGAAGGACCTGACGGCCATCTCCAACAACGCCGGCGTCGACGGCTTCGGTCTGGGCAAGCTGCTGGAGACGCGGCAGATCAAAAAAATGATCTCCAGCTACGTGGGCGAGAACAAGGAGTTCGAGCGCCAGTACCTGGCGGGTGAACTGGAGCTGGAGTTCACGCCCCAAGGCACGCTCGCCGAGAAGCTGCGCGCCGGCGGCTCGGGCATCCCGGCCTTCTTCACCAAGACGGGTGTGGGCACCCTGGTGGCCGAGGGCAAGGAAACGCGCGAGTTCGAGGGCGAGACCTATGTGATGGAGCGCGCGCTGGTGCCTGAGATCTCGCTGGTCAAGGCCGATGTGGCTGACCGCTCGGGCAACCTGCGCTTTCGCTACACGGCCCGCAACTTCAACCCGGCCGTGGCCATGGCCGGCAAGATCTGCATCGTCGAGGTGGAAAAGATCGTTGAGGTCGGCGAGCTGGAGCCCGACGACATCCACCTGCCCGGCATCTATGTGCACCGCCTGGTGCTCAACGCCACGCCTGAAAAGCGCATTGAAAAGCGCACCATCACCGAGAAAGCAGGAGTCTGAACATGCCCTGGACCCAAGAACAGATGGCGGCGCGTGCCGCGCAAGAACTCGAGGACGGCTTTTACGTCAACCTCGGCATCGGCATTCCCACCCTGGTGGCCAACTACGTGCCGGCCGACAAGGAAGTGTGGCTGCAGTCTGAAAACGGCATGCTGGGCATTGGCCCCTTTCCCACCGACGACAAGGTGGACGCCGACCTGATCAACGCCGGCAAGCAGACGGTCACCACCATCCCGGGCTCGTCGATTTTTGGCAGCCATGACAGCTTTGCCATGATCCGCGGCGGCAAGATCAACCTGTCCATCCTGGGTGCCATGCAGGTCAGCGAGCGTGGCGACCTGGCCAACTGGATGATCCCCGGCAAGATGGTCAAAGGCATGGGCGGCGCCATGGACCTGGTGGCGGGCGTGCCCCGCGTGATCGTGCTCATGGAGCACGTGGCCCGCAAGAAGGACGGCACCGAGGACCTGAAGATCCTCACCCAGTGCACGCTGCCCCTGACGGGCGTGGGCGTGGTCGACCGCATCATCACCGACCTGGCCATCATGGATGTGACCCCCCAGGGCCTGAAGGTGGTCGAGATGGCGCCGGGTGTGACGCGCGAGTTCCTGCAGTCCAAGACCGGCGTCACGCTGATCCACTGAGCGGGATCGGCTCAGCGCCCACGCACGCGCAGGCTCTTGCGCGTGCGGGGGCAGTGCTCTACAGGGCCTTGGCTTGCGGCCCAGGTACAATCGGGCACATCGCCGCGGGCTGCTCGCCCTTGCGGCGCGCTTTTCACCCGATGCGCCCTTCATGCTGCGCATTCCAAGAATCGGCGGCAGACCCCTCCCAGCGTCCTGCCCTTTGCTGGTGAGCTCACTGCCCGGTCTGTAACCTTCTCCAGGACCGGTCCAGCCTTTGTGCAGGCTTTCCCATTGAGCGTTTGTCGCTCACCCAGGAACCTGTTCGTCCTGCATTTTTCGTGCGCCATCGAGCGCAGACTTTCCCCGGCGCGCGCCAGCCCTGCTGAGCCCAGCGCATATTGATGCTTCCTCACCACCACACGATTTCTTCCGATGGCTTTGTCATCACCCCCCTGAGCCGGCTTCAAGGCACGGGGATGTTTTCTTCCGCGGTGTCCATCCGCAGCGGCCAGGGCCAGGCCTCACATGACCGGGTGTACCGCTTCACCCGGCTCTTCAGCCGCCAGGAACAAGCCCTGGCCTATGCCTTGGGCCAGGCCCGCCAATGGCTCCACACCGGCCTGCCCGCCTGAGCCCCACCGTTTTCACAGGAGTTTGCGTGTCCAAAGAAGATCTGATTGAAATGCAAGGCAAGGTTGATGAGGTGCTGCCCGACGGGCGCTTCCGCGTCACCCTCGAGAACAACCACAACCTCATCGCTTACTCGGGCGGCAAGATGCGCAAGAACCGGATCCGCGTGCTGGCGGGTGACCGTGTCACGGTGGAGATGTCCCCCTACGACCTGAGCAAGGGCCGCATCACCTTCCGCCACCTGGAGCCGCGCACCGGCGCGCCCATGCCGGCCTTCAAGCGCCGCCCCCGCTGAGCTTTGCCCCCCGCCCCTTCATTTGAAGGCGGCGTAGATCACGGCGTGCTCCTCCTCAATGGAGCGCCGCGCCGCTTTCACGAAGCGGCGGATGCTCACCATGTCGTCCTGGTCGAGCCTCTCGCACAGGCCCAGGTCTCGGCCCGAGCTCACCAATTGCTCGGCCATGGCTTTTTCCAGCGCGGTCAGGTCCGTTTGGTCCAGCCGCACAGAGGTGTCGCGAAAGATGTGGCACTTGCCACCCCGCCTCTCGTAGAGGTGGTGCATCCAGTGGTGCAGTGGCTTTAATCCGTCCCAGTGACCGATGGTCAGCAAAGGCGCGCCTTCGCGCAGCCGCAATTGCACATCCACCGGCGAGGCTCCCACATCCTCCTGGGGAATCGCAAACGCATACATTTCAAGGCCCATGAACCGTGCTCCTGCGGTGTGGAGCCCTGAGTGACGGGCTCGCTGCAAGTGACTGGTTCCCTGTTATGCCTTGGCGCAAGGCGTTTGAGTCGCCGCAGCAGCCCGAGACCGTGTCGGCTTTATTCGGCCTTGATGCCCGCCTTGCGGATGATTTGGGTGTACCGCTCGAGCTCTTGCGCAATGATCCGGCTGAATTCCGCAGGCGTCGTGGCGTAGAGGTCGAAGCCCATGTTCTGGAGCTGATCACGCACATCAGGCTGGGCCAGGATGGAAGCCACCGCCTTGTGCAGCTTGTCCACAATGGCCGGTGAGGTGCCGGCGGGGGCCAGCAGGCCCTGCAGGTTGTCTGCCACCACGTCAGGGAAACCCGATTCAGCCAGCGTGGGCACGGTGGGCATGACGGCGCTTCGGCGTGCACTCGTCACCGCAATGGCCCGCAGCGTGCCTGCCTTCACATGCGATGTGGTGGGCGGCAATGCCGAGCAGCCGAAGCTCAGCTGGTTGCTCAGCACGGCATTGACCACCGGCGCTGCGCCCTGGTAGGGGATGTGAACCGCCTCGCCGTTGGTGGCCATCTTCAGGCCCTCGCAGGCCACATGGGGCGTGGTGCCCACGCCCGGCGTGCCATAGGTGGTGGGTGTGCGCTTTTGCCTCAGCTGAGCAGCCAGGTCTGCCACGTTCTGGATGGGCGAGGAGGGGTGCACGTAGATGATGTTGGGCGAGACGGCCGCATAGGTGATGGGCGCGAAATCCTTGATCGGGTCAAACGGCGCCTGCATGGCCGGGTTCGAGACGATGTTGGAGCTCGAAAACAGCAGGGTGTAACCGTCGGCGGGCGATGTGGCCACGCTCTTGATGGCAATGTTGCCGCCTGCGCCCGTGCGGTTTTCGATCAGTACGGGCTGGCCCAGCACGTTCCTGAGGTTGTTGGCAATGACCCGGGCAATGACATCGGTGGGCCCGCCCGCAGCGAAGGGCACCACGATGCGGATCGGTTTGTTGGGGTAGTTGTCCGCGCTCTGGGCCAGGGCAGGCCCGGCCGCCCACAGTGTGCACGCGGCTGTCAATAGGGCGCCGAGTTGCTGCAGTTTCTTCATGGTGTGTCTCCTCAGGGTTTAGGGTTTGCTGGTCATGCGGGTTGGTTTTCTCGGGGGCTCGGCGGCTTGCCCATCCCCGGTGCCGAACTTGTCTGACACCACGAGCCGGTAGGGATTGTTCGGAACGAACAGTTCCTGAAAAAGAGCGACCCGGCCATTCGTTTCAATGGCCAGCAGGTCCAGGCGCAAGCCCGTCTCCCCGGCTTCGAGCTCGAGGGTCCGACGCACCGGTTCTGGAAAGGGCAGCAGGTGTAGCGACTGCTCAATGTGAGAAATGCTGATGCGGTACTGCTTGGCCAGCAGCAGTTTGATGTTGGTGCTCGCCAGCCCAGAGGCCGGGCAGGTCATGAGCAGCGGAAAGCGCAGCAGGTCCACGTAGATGCGGCTGAGCACATTGAATTCGCGATTGATCGAGATCTTGCGATCAATCCGCAGCACGCTTTGTCCGTTTTGCTGGAGTGGTGCGGACCAGGGTCCCTGGGCCGCGATCAATTTGCGGCCGATCAATTGCGAATACACAGGCAAAAACCCGTGGCTGCCCACGAAGCGGCAGTGCAGCGGGTGTTCCAGCAGCTTTTGGGGGTGCGCCACGAAAGAGCCCGCCCCGCGGCGGCGGAGCACCAGGCCGTCTCCCACCAGCGAGCCCAGGGCCCGCTGGATCGTGCCTATGCTCAGCGGCAGGGCCTCGGCCAGCTCCGTCTCGGTCGGCAGCTTCTGGCCTGGCTTGAGCGCGCCCGACTCGATGGCCTGCACCAGGCCCGCATAGAGGCTGACATGCTTGGGCGTGCCCGCGTCCGCCTCGGCGAGCTTTTTAAGAACACTTTCACGCCACTTGATTGGCATTACAAGAAAACCCTGGTTCACATGACGATGAACTTACTCTATAGTAATTCCAGCTGGTAAATCAATGCCTGTCTACCACGGGCAAACCCTTGAATGCGTGCACATCGGACCTGGCAGGAGCAAGCGTGAAGGCGGCTCCCTTCAAATACATTCGGGCTGAATCCCTCGAGCATTCCCTCGAGATCCTCGCCACCTACGGCGATGTGGCCCGTGTCTTGGCCGGCGGCCAGAGTCTGCTGCCTTCGCTGGCCTTGCGCCTGAGTGAGCCGGCTGTTCTGCTGGATATCAACCGGGTGGCGGCCCTGTCCTGCGAGCCCGTGGTGACCGATGCCCATGTGCGTCTGCCTGCGCTCATGCGCCATGCGCAGCTCTTGGCCTCGCCGATCATTGAGGCGCACTTGTCATTGCTTCATCAGGCCGCCCCCTGGATTGCGCACCCGGGCATTCGCCACCGCGGCACCGTGTGCGGAAGCCTGGCGGTGGGCGACCCCGCCTCCGAGCTGCCGGCCTGTGCCGTGGCCGCAGGTGCCGTGCTCATCCTCCAAAGCCATGCGCGGGGTACCCGGGCGGTGCCTGCCAGAGAGTTCTACCTCGGCCTGCTGCACAACGCCTGCGCGCCCGACGAGCTGATCGTGGCCGTGGAATTTCCACGCATGGACCACCTGCGCACCACGTTCCGGGAGGTGGCCCGCCGGCGTGGTGATTACGCGATGGTGGGCTTGGCCGGCGTGGCGCGTGCAGGCGGCCGCGGCCTCAGCCAGGCCGGGCTGACGTTTTTCGGCATTGGCGACCGGCCCCTGCAGGCGTCTGGCATCTGCGCCGCGATAGAAGCAGCGGACACCGCCGAGCAGGCGGTGATACTGGCCCTGGAGGCTTACGAGCGAGACATCTCACCGAGCGCGGATCTCTGGTGCTCCAGCCAGGCGAAAAAACACATCGGGCGCTATTTGCTCGAGGAAGCAGTGCATGAGCTCTTTCAGTGATGAGGCCAAAGGGATGGCTGTGACCATCCACCTGCATCTCAATGGTGTGCCTGTGAGTGCGCAGGTGGATGCGCGTCAGCACCTGGGCGACTTTCTGCGGGAGTCGCAAGGGCTCAAGGGAACCCACATCGGTTGTGAGCATGGGGTGTGTGGCGCCTGCACGGTGCAGATGGATGGTCAGGCGGTGCGCAGTTGCCTGACGCTGGCCGCACAGGCCGACGCTGCGGACGTGCGGACCATTGAGGGCCTGTCCGCTGACCCGGTGGTCCATGCCCTGCAGGACAGCTTTGTGCGCTGCCACGCCATGCAGTGTGGCTTCTGTACCCCTGGCATGGTGCTGACGGCGGCCGAGCTGCTCAAAACCTGTGCCCTGCCCAGCCGTGAACAGGTCAGGGAGTACCTCTCCGGCAATTACTGCCGCTGCACGGGCTATGAATCCATCGTCAATGCCGTGATGGACGCGGCGCAGACTTTGGCAAGGGAGGCCTGAGGTGGCGGTCGATCAGTTGCATGAAGGACACGAGGGCATCGGTGCCGCCATGCCCCGTGTCGGCGCGCGCCGGCTGGTTGAGGGCCGAGCACGCTACACCGATGACCTGGAATTGCCGCGCATGGTGCACGTGGCCTTCCTGCGCAGCCCCTACGCCCACGCCCGCATGGTTTCTATCGACGCGGCGCTGGCAAAAGCGGCGCCCGGCGTCGTTTCTGTCACAACGGGCGCCGATCTGCGTGCGCACTGCGAGCCCTTCATGGGCGTCCTGAGCCACCTCCCGGGCATGGTGTCGGCGCCTCAGTGGCCCCTGGCCTTTGACATAGGACGCTGGCAAGGCGAGCCCGTGGTGATGGTGGCTGCCCAGTCCCGGGCGCTGGCCGAAGATGCGCTGGCCCTGATTGACGTGCACTGGGAGCCGCTGGAGCCAGTGGTCGATCCCGAAGCGGCCCTCTCAGCGAATGCGACCGTCATTCATCCGGAACTGGAGAAAGGCAACCTGGCCTACGAGGCGCTCGTCAACCGTGGCGACTTTGCGCGTGAGCAGGAGCTGGCGACGCTCAATCTGTCGCTGGACATCTCCACCACGCGCGTGACGGCCGTGAGCCTCGAGCCCCGGGGCCTGGTGGCCGACTGGGATGCCGGGCGGGGTGAACTCACGGTCTGGATGGGCACCCAGGTGCCCCACATGATGCAAAGTGTGCTGGCCCAACACCTTCGCCTGCCTGAGAACCGCGTGCGCGTGGTCGCGGTGGAAACGGGCGGCAGCTTCGGCTTGAAGATCCACGCCTACCCGGATGAATTTGCAGCGGTCATGTTGTCGCGGCTTTTGGCGCGGCCCGTCAAGTTCATTGCCGACCGGCTGGAGTCTTTCAGCAGCGACGTGCATGCGCGGGCCCATCGCGCCAAGGTCTCGATTGCGGTGGCCCATGACCTGCGCATCCGGGCCTTCGCCGTGGAGGGCCTGCTGGGCATAGGCGCGTACTCCAAGCACCCGCGCGGCAGCGTCAACGAGGTGCGCCACGTGGTCAACCTGCTGGGCGCTCCCTACCAAATGGCCGCATTGCATGCGCATGTGCGCGTGGCCTTTCAAACAAAAACGCCGTATGGCATGTACAGGGGAGTGGGCCATCCTGTGGCCTGCCTGTTGACGGAAGTGGCCGTGGAATGTGCTGCACGTCAGTTGGGGGTGGATCCTGTCGATTTCAGGTTGCGCAACTTCCACCCGGATGGCGCCTATCCGATCCAGCTTTTGTCGGGCACGCAAGTAGAGGGCCTGTCGCACGAGGCGTGCATGCACAAGCTGGTGAGCATGATGGACTACCCGGCGCTCAGGCGCGAGCAGGCCGAAGCCCGCGCCTGCGGACGCTACCTGGGCATCGGCTTGGCCTCCTTCGTCGAGAACTCCAACCATGGCTCGGCCACCTATGGCCGAGGAGGCGCGCCCATTGCCGCCAACGATGGATGCACCGTTCGCCTGCAGGCCGATGGCACCGTCTTGTGTGCCAGTGGTGCGGCAGACACCGGCCAGGGCGCTGAAACGGCGCTGTCCCAGATCGTCGCCCATGAGCTGGACCTGCCCCTGTCGTCCGTGCGGATGCAGATGGGCGACACCGCGTCGGCCCCCATCAGCGGCGGCAACTGGGGCTCCAGGGGGACGGGGGTGGCCGGTGAGGCGGCCTTGCAGGCCGCACGCGCCCTCAAGGAAGAGGTGATCCGCTGCGCCAGCGTGCTCTGGGATGTCCCTGCCGAGCAGCTGCAGCTGCGCGGTGCGCAGTTGGTGGACGGTCGCAGCGCTCAGGCCGTCGGCACGCTGGCCCAGCTGTGCCACGCCGCTTATGTGCGGCCTGACCTGTTCAAGTCCGGCCCCGTGCCGCAGCTGGCCGTCACCCGCTTTTATGCCCAGCGTGATTACGACGGCGGCATCTACACCAATGGGGTGCAGGCCAGTCTGGTTGAAGTGGATGTCCGCACTGGGCGCGTGAACTTGCTCAAGCACTGGATCGTGGACGACTGCGGCGTGGTCATCAACCCGGCCATGGCCGACGAGCAGCTGCGTGGTGCGGTGGTGCAGGGCATTGGCCAGGCGCTTTATGAGGGTTGCCTCTACGACGAGGCCGGCCAGCTGATGAACGCGACCATGGCTGAGTACCTGACCCCCATGGCTGGTGAAATGCCCGACATCTGCGTCGGGCACGTGGTCACGCCGACCCGTTCATCGGCCTTGGGCGCCAAGGGCGTGGCCGAAGCCGGCTTGACCGGCGCTATTGCGGCGGTCGTCAATGCGGTCAACGATGCGCTGTCACCGCTCGATGCCCTGGTGACAGACTTGCCCATCACCCCTGACCGCATCTTTAAGGCGATACGCGCCATTGACTGATTTTTCACAGGAGGACCTATGAGCTTGATCAACATCCGCAAGAAAATTCTCAATGTTGAGACTACGTACCACGAAGGCGGCACTGTCGCGCCGGTGCCCTTGAAGATCGGCGTCATTGCCGTTGTGGTGAACAACCCCTTTGCGGGACGCTTTGCCGATGCCGGTGAGCTGGCAGAGTTCGTCAAGCAAGCCCGCGGCATGGCCAACGAGATGGTGCCGGAGTTGGTGTCGGCCCTGGGCGGTGCAGACAAGATCGAAACCTACGGCAAAGCCGCGCTGGTGGGCGTCAATGGTGAACTTGAGCACGGCGCCATTTGGCACGAGGCGGGCGGCTGGGCCATGCGGGCTGTCCTGACCACGGCCAAGGCCATCGTGCCGGCCAACAAGTTTGTGGGCTCGGCGGGCAGCCGCCTTCATATCCCGCTTCACCACATCGAGGCCTGCTACATCCGCAGCCACTTCAATACCGCTGAAGTGAGTGTGTCCGACTCCCCCCGTCCGAACGAAGTGATGTATGCCCTGGCCATGTCCACCGGCCCACGCGTGCATGAGCGTCTGGGCGGTCTGCGGGTGGAGCAGATTTCGGTGGGCGATGGCCAGCGCTGAAGCCATGCGCATCCTGATCTATGGCGCAGGCGCCATTGGCAGTGACCTCGGCGCCCTCTTGACCGCCAGCGGCGAGAACGTGACCTTGCTCGCCCGCGGCGCTCAGCTGGCGGCCCTGCAGTCGGCCGGGGTGACGGTCGAGCAAAAGGGTCAGCCTGCGCAGCATATGGCCGTCAAGGCGGCGCCCGCAGAAGAATGCCAAGGTCCCTACGACCTGATCTTCGTGACGCTCAAGTCGACGCAGCTGGAGGCTGCGGCGGCTGACATCGTCTCGCGGCTCGCCCCCGACGGGGCCATGGTGATGATTCAGAACGGCCTGCCCTGGTGGTACTTTGAGGGCATCAACTCGCCCTTTGCAGGTGCCCCACTGCCTTGTCTCGATCCGAACGGGGTGTTGCGGCGTCTGGTTCCGCTGGCGCGTGTCATTGGTGCCGTCATTTACAGGCCGGTCACCCAAACGGCTCCGGGCAAGATTTTCCTGCCTCAGATCATGCCGCCACGGCTCTTGATCGGCGAGGTGGATAAGCGCCTATCGGACAGGCTGCAAACCATTGCCGACCTGGTGAGCCGCGCGGGCTTGCCGACGGAGCCTACGGCGGACATTCGGCAGGCCAAGTGGCAAAAGCTGATGATGAACCTGATCTGGAATCCGCTGTGCTCGGTGACCCAGTCTCCTCCAGGCTATATCGTCGCCAGCCCGCTGGCGGCCGACATGGTGCGTCTGATGCTCGGGGAGGGCAGTGCCGTGGCCCGCAGCGTGGGTGTGGAGATTCAAGCCGATCCCGACGCGGAGCTCGAACGCATCCGCGAGAACTTCACGCAGCAGCCCTCCATGCTTCAGGATATCCGTGCGGGCCGCCCCATCGAGAGCGACGCCATTGTCAATGCGGTGGTCGACATGGCGCGTCTGACGGGTGTGCCCGTGCCCACTTTGAAATCAGTGGCGGCTTTGCTGGATGTGCTCAACCGGGCGGTGATTCGCCAGGGCCAGGGCATTGGATTTCAGCCCCAGACCTGAGGACAGGCGCGAGTTGGAGCGGGCGATGGGAATCGAACCCACGTCTTGAGCTTGGGAAGCTCAGGTCCTGCCATTGAACGACGCCCGCAGGAAAACTCATTTTAGGGGGGCGTGCCCGCGCCCGCGGAACAAGCTCTGCTTTGTTCCTAAAATGAATACGATGTTCTTCACCGCCGCCCCCAAGGTCCGCCTTCCCCCGCCTTGGTGGTTCCTGGTCCTCTTGGCGGCATATGCGGTGCTGGAGCTGTCTTTCAATCACCACCTGGTGCAGGTGAGCTCGGGCAGCGCTTTTGATCTGGCGAGCATGGAGGACCTGGAATTCTGGTCCCGCCTGATCTCCGGCCTGGGCTTGGCCTTCTGGTTGCTCCGCCTGCTGATGCGGCGCATGTCTTCGGCCTGGCTGGCGGGGCTCCTGAGCGTGCTGGTGGGCGTGACCTTCATGTGGCAGTTCCAGCGCTGGTTGGTGGACACCATCGTGGCCCATGCCAGCGAAATCGACAAGCGCATGAGCCTGTATGCCCAGCAATTGGGCCCCGAGACCATGGCCGGCCGCGTGAAGTTGCGGGGGCTGTCCATGGTGCAGCCCGAGCGATTGACCGAGGCAAGCCGGCCTGCCTGGCAGGCGCTTTTGCCGGCCATTACCCTGGGGCTCAAGCCCGAAGACCTGGAGCCCGTGGATGCCGCCGCACGGGAGCGCAAGATGCAGGTGGGCTTGGCGCTCACCCAGGCTCTGCCGGCGCAGCTGCTGGACGATGCTTACCGCCGGACGGTGATGGTGCCCATTGCCCTGGGCGTGTCCTTGCTGTTTGGTCTGGCCAACCTGTGTCTCTTGCTGAGCTTGCTGCTCCAGCGCAGCGCAGGGCCTGCGGCGCCGGCCTGGCGGCAGCCGCTGGTGTTCCTGCTGATCTGGATGGCCTTGCTGGCCTGGAGCTTGGGCTGGCGTGCCGACGAAGTGCAGACCGCCGGCTACCGTCAGGTGGCCCGCCCGGCCCTCTGGGCCGAGCAGCCGATGCTCTGGCCTTTTGTAGAGTTGAGCCTGCGCGCCGAGCCGGCTTGGTATGCGCCCACGCGCTGGATGCACCAGAGCCTCTTGGGCAGCTATGGCTTCAAGCGGCTGCCCCTGCCGGGCGATCCGTCCTGACGCCCGCGCTCCTTACTTGAGCACGTCGCCCAGGCACAGGTACTTCATCTCGAGGTACTCGTCCATGCCGTGGTGCGAGCCTTCCCGACCCAGCCCCGACTGCTTGACGCCGCCGAAGGGCACATGCTCGGTGGCCAGGATGCCCACGTTGATGCCCACCATGCCGTACTCCAGCGCCTCGCTCACGCGGAAGATGCGGCCCACGTCGCGGCTGTAGAAGTAGCTGGCCAGGCCGAACTCGGTGGCATTGGCCGCATCAATCGCTTCCTGCTCGGTCTTGAACTTGAAGATGGGTGCCAGCGGCCCGAAGGTTTCCTCACGGGCGCACAGCATGTCGGCTGTGGCGCCGGCCACCACGGTGGGCGCGAAGAACTGGCCCTGCAGGCGCTGGCCACCCGTCATCACGCGGCCGCCCTTGGCCAGTGCATCGGCCACATGGCGCTCGACTTTGTCTACGGCCGCAGGCTCGATCAGCGGGCCCTGCACCACGCCCTCTTCAAAGCCGTTACCGACCTTGAAAGTCTTCACTTTGGCCGCGAACTTCTCCACAAAGGCCTCGTACACGCCTTCCTGCACGTACAGGCGGTTGGCGCACACGCAGGTCTGGCCGGCATTGCGGTACTTGCTGGCAAGGGCGCCTTCGACGGCCGAGTCGATGTCGGCGTCGTCAAAGACGATGAAGGGCGCGTTACCGCCCAGCTCCAGACTGAGCTTCTTGACCGTGGGTGCCGACTGCGCCATCAGGATGCGGCCCACTTCGGTGGAGCCGGTGAAGCTGAGGTGGCGCACCACATCGCTGGCGCACAGCACCTTGCCCACGGCAATCGAGTTCTGGCTGTCGGCCGTCACCAAATTGATCACCCCGGCCGGAATGCCCGCACGCAAGGCCAGCTCAGCCGCAGCCAGGGCCGTCAGCGGCGTGAGTTCAGCTGGCTTGATGACCACCGGGCAGCCGGCGGCCAGGGCCGGGGCCACCTTGCGCGTGATCATGGCCAGCGGGAAGTTCCAGGGCGTGATGGCCGCGCACACACCGACGGGCTGGCGCAGCACCATCAGGCGCCGGTTGTTGTCGAACTGGGGCAAGGTCTCGCCGTTGACGCGCTTGGCTTCTTCGGCATACCACTCGACGAAGCTGGCGCCATAGGCCACTTCGCCGCGCGATTCAGCCAGGGGCTTGCCGTTCTCGGCCGTCATCAGGCGGGCCAGATCTTCCTGGTTCGCCATCAGCAGATCAAACCATTTGCGCAGCAGGTTGCAGCGCTCCTTGGCTGTCTTGCCGCGCCAGGCTGGCCAGGCCGCGTTGGCCGCGGCAATGGCCGCCTCGGCCTCGGCCGGACCGAGATTGGCCACATCGGCCAGTTTCAGGCCTGTGGCCGGATCCATCACCTCAAAGCGGGAGCCGCCGGCCAGCCACTGGCCGTTGATGAGGCCGTCTGTCTTGAGCAGGCTGGGGTCGTTCAGCAGGGCCAGGGGGGAGGTTTTCATGTCCATGGCAGGTCTTTAAGCGTATGGGTGGAAGGGATGAAAGTCGGCTAGGTTAGCGCGAACCGGGCGGCCTTGCTCTTGGGGAAATCAGGTAAGTCCCGCAATTTGCGAAAATGCGAGCTTCGCCGCCTTTTTCTGGCAGCCCAGTCATCCTAGACCTCGCTCATGACCCGTCCCGCCTCCGTCGCCGACATCCGCAAGACCTTTCTGGACTTCTTTGCCTCCAAGGGCCACACCGTGGTGGCGTCGAGCCCCCTGGTGCCCGGCAACGACCCCACGCTCATGTTCACCAATTCGGGCATGGTTCAGTTCAAGGACGTGTTCCTGGGCTCGGACAAGCGCCCCTATGTGCGCGCGGCCTCGGTGCAGGCCTGCCTGCGCGCCGGTGGCAAGCACAACGACTTGGAAAACGTGGGCTACACCGCCCGCCACCACACCTTCTTTGAGATGCTGGGCAACTGGAGCTTTGGCGACTACTTCAAGCGCGAGTCGCTCAAGTGGGCCTGGGAGCTGCTCACCGAGGTGTACAAGCTGCCGCCCGAGCGCCTGCTGGCCACCGTATACGAGGAAGACGACGAGGCCTACGACATCTGGACGAAAGAAATCGGCCTGCCGCCCGAGCGCGTGATCCGCATCGGCGACAACAAGGGCGGCCGCTACAAGAGCGATAACTTCTGGATGATGGCCGACACCGGCCCCTGCGGCCCCTGCTCGGAGATCTTTTACGACCACGGTCCCCACATCCCCGGCGGCCCCCCGGGCAGCCCCGAGGAAGACGGCGACCGCTTCATCGAGATCTGGAACAACGTGTTCATGCAGTTCAACATGGCCGAGGACGGCTCGGTCACGCGCCTGCCCGCCCCCTGCGTGGACACCGGCATGGGCCTCGAGCGTCTGGCCGCCATCCTGCAGCATGTGCACAGCAACTACGAGATCGACATCTTCGATGCGCTCATCAAGGCCGCCTCGCGCGAGACGGGCTGCACCGACCTGAACCACAAGTCCTTGCGCGTGATCGCCGACCACATCCGCGCCACCGCCTTCCTGGTGAGCGACGGCGTGGTGCCCTCCACCGAAGGCCGTGGCTATGTGCATCGCCGCATCGTGCGCCGCGCCATCCGCCACGGCTACAAGCT
>JAIXPL010000033.1 GCA_027486255.1 Comamonadaceae bacterium | reverse complement strand
GTGTCGATCACGGTCAAGCTGATCGCCCCGATCGCCATGGAAGAAGGTCTGCGCTTTGCCATCCGTGAAGGCGGCCGCACCGTCGGCGCCGGCGTCGTGGCCAAGATCATCGCCTGATTCCCATCACACCTAGGAATCAGACATGGCCACCAAGCAAAAGATCCGCATCCGCCTCAAGGCGTTTGACTACAAACTGATCGACCAGTCCGCTGCAGAGATCGTTGACACCGCCAAGCGCACCGGCGCCATCGTCAAGGGCCCCGTGCCCCTGCCGACGCGCATGAAGCGTTTTGACATCCTGCGCTCGCCGCACGTCAACAAGACCAGCCGCGACCAGCTCGAGATCCGCACCCACCAGCGCCTGATGGACATCGTGGACCCCACGGACAAAACTGTGGACGCCCTGATGAAACTCGACCTGCCGGCCGGCGTGGACGTCGAGATCAAGCTGCAGTAAGTGCAAAAAACAGGTGCAGCCCTGGCGGGCTGAGCCTGTTTTGAGGTCCCTGGCGGCCTGGTTAGCTGAAAAGCTTGCCAGGCCGCCTTGCTTTCGGCTACACTAACGAGCTTTTCACGATGTGGCGAAGTTTTGGCGCGTTTCTGACGCGCTGATGCGGGGCCCCACGAGAGAATTTTTATCAACCCGCTTTCACACCCAAACGCTGCAGCCAATTGAAGTTGCCGCGGTGAGAGTCAAGGAGAAAACAATGAGTCTGAGCAAGTCCCTGGGCTTGCTGGGCCGCAAGGTGGGCATGATGCGCCTGTTCACCGATGATGGGGACACAGTTCCTGTCACGGTGGTGGATGTGTCGAACAACCGTGTGACCCAGGTCAAAACCCAAGCCAACGACGGCTACGATGCACTTCAAGTGACATTCGGTGCGCGCAAAGCTTCGCGCGTGACCAAGCCGGCCGCAGGCCACCTCGCCAAGGCGGGTGTGCAGGCTGGCGAAATCCTCCAAGAATTCCGCGTGACCCCCGACCTGGCTGGCAAATATGCCGCCGGCGCCGTGGTGCCTGCGACCGATGTGTTTGCCGTGGGCCAGGTGGTCGACGTGCAGGGCACCTCGATCGGTAAAGGCTACGCTGGCACGATCAAGCGCCACAACATGGCTTCCCAGCGCGCCTCGCACGGTAACAGCCGTTCGCACAACGTGCCTGGCTCTATCGGTATGGCGCAGGACCCCGGCCGCGTCTTCCCCGGAAAGCGCATGACTGGTCACCTCGGTGATGTCACCGTCACCATCCAGAACCTCGACATCGTGCGCATCGACGAAGCCCGTCAGCTGCTGATGATCAAAGGTGCTGTTCCTGGCGCCAAGGGCGGCTTCGTGTCTGTCCGTCCCGCCGTCAAGGCGCGCGCTGCGAAAGGAGCGAACTGATGCAGGTCGAACTCCTCAATGAACAAGGTCTGGCGGCGTCCAAAGTGGACGTGCCCGACACCGTCTTCGGCCGTGAGTACAACGAGTCCCTGGTGCACCAGGTGGTGGTGGCCTACCAGGCCAACGCCCGCCAAGGCACCCGTGCTCAGAAGGACCGTGAGCAGGTCAAGCACTCCACGAAGAAGCCCTTCAAGCAAAAAGGCACTGGTCGCGCTCGCGCGGGTATGACGTCTTCCCCGCTGTGGCGTGGAGGCGGTCGGATTTTCCCGAACATGCCCGACGAGAACTTCACACAGAAGATCAACAAGAAGATGTACCGCGCCGGCATGGCCTCCATCTTCTCCCAGCTGGCCCGCGAAGGCCGCCTGGCAGTGGTCGATTCCTTGAAGGTCGATTCGCCCAAGACGAAAGTGCTGGCCGACAAGTTCAAGGCCATGAATCTCAAATCCGTGCTGGTGATTGCCGACGAAGTCGACGAGAACCTGTACCTGGCGTCCCGCAACCTGGTCAACATCCTCGTTGTCGAGCCGCGCTATGCAGATCCTCTGTCACTGGTGCACTACAAGAAGGTGCTGGTGACCAAGGCTG
This sequence comes from Comamonadaceae bacterium, assembly GCA_027486255.1. Classification (GTDB taxonomy): domain Bacteria; phylum Pseudomonadota; class Gammaproteobacteria; order Burkholderiales; family Burkholderiaceae_C; genus Polaromonas. Next base: position 12,818 of record JAIXPL010000033.1, on the reverse strand, counting down.
CCATGGACCAACTCAAGGAGATGTTCGCATGAGCGCCGTCAAGTACGACGAAGGTCGCCTGATGCAGGTCCTGGTCGCTCCCATCGTGTCCGAGAAGGCCACGCTGGTGGCGGAAAAGTCCAACTCGGTGACCTTCAAGGTTCTCCAGGATGCGACCAAGCCCGAGATCAAGGCTGCTGTGGAATTGATGTTCAAGGTTGAAGTCAAGGCCGTTTCCGTTCTCAACACAAAAGGCAAGACCAAGCGCTTTGGCAAGTCCATCGGCCGCCGCGACAACGTGCGCAAGGCTTATGTGACGCTCAAGCCCGGTCAGGAGCTGAACCTCTCCGGGGAGGCCGCGTAATCATGGCTGTCATCAAGATGAAACCCACTTCGCCAGGCCAACGCGGCATGGTGAAGATCTCGCGTGACCACCTGCACAAAGGTGAAGGTTACGCCCCCCTTCTGGAGCCCCAGTTCCAGAAGGCCGGCCGCAACAACAACGGCCACATCACCACCCGTCACAAGGGCGGTGGTCACAAGCACCACTACCGTGTGGTCGACTTCAAGCGCAACAAGGACGGCATTCCCGCCAAGGTCGAGCGCATTGAGTACGACCCCAACCGCAGCGCCCACATTGCGCTGGTGTGCTATGCCGACGGTGAGCGCCGCTACATCATCGCCCCGCGTGGCGTGGTGGTGGGCAGCACCCTGCTGTCAGGTTCCGAGGCGCCTATCCGCGCCGGCAACACGCTGCCGATCCGCAACATCCCGGTGGGCTCCACCATCCACTGCATCGAAATGCAAGTGGGCAAGGGTGCGCAGATCGCCCGTTCGGCAGGCGCTTCGGCCACCCTGCTGGCACGTGAAGGTCTGTACGCCCAGGTGCGCATGCGCTCCGGCGAGGTTCGCAAGATCCACGTCGAGTGCCGCGCCACCATCGGTGAAGTGGCCAACGAAGAGCACAGCCTGCGCCGTCTGGGCAAGGCCGGTGTCAAGCGCTGGATGGGTATCCGCCCGACCGTTCGCGGTGTGGTGATGAACCCGATCGACCACCCGCACGGTGGTGGTGAAGGCAAGACCGGTGAAGGTCGCCATCCAGTCGATCCATGGGGTAACCTGACCAAGGGCTACCGCACCCGCAACAACAAGCGCACGCAAGTGATGATTGTTTCGCGTCGCAAGAAGTAAGGCCAGGACATGACCCGTTCACTCAAAAAAGGTCCTTTCGTTGACCACCACCTGCTGGCCAAAGCCGACAAGGCTGTGACCACCAAGGACAAGAAGCCGATCAAGACCTGGTCGCGTCGCTCCATGATCCTGCCCGAGTTCATCGGTCTGACGATCGCCGTTCACAACGGCAAGCAGCACGTGCCCGTTTACATCACCGACCAGATGGTGGGCCACAAGCTGGGCGAGTTCGCACTCACCCGCACCTTCAAGGGCCACCCCGCGGACAAGAAAGTCCAGAAGAAGTAAGGAAAGACCATGGAAACACGTGCAACCCTCCGGGGCGTTCGTCTGTCGGTCGACAAAGGCCGTCTGGTCGCCGATCTGATTCGCGGCAAAAAAGTGGATCAAGCTCTGAACATCTTGGCGTTCACGCAGAAAAAAGCTGCCGTGATCATCAAGAAGGTCGTGGAGTCCGCCATTGCCAATGCCGAGCACAACGACGGTGCCGACATCGACGAGCTGAAGGTCAAGACCATCTACGTCGAGCAAGGCGCTACGCTCAAGCGCTTCTCCGCCCGCGCCAAGGGCCGCGGCAACCGCATCAGCAAGCCCACGTGCCATGTGTACGTGACGGTCGGTAACTGAAGAGGAACAAGCAGGATATGGGACAGAAAATCAACCCGACCGGCTTCCGCCTCGCGGTCAGCCGCAACTGGTCCAGCCGCTGGTACGCCAGCAACAAGGACTTCGCCGGCATGCTGGCCGAAGACATCAAGGTGCGCGAGTACCTCAAGGTCAAGCTCAAGAACGCCGCGGTGTCCCGCGTGCTGATCGAGCGGCCCGCCAAGAACGCCCGCATCACCATCTTCTCGGCTCGTCCGGGCGTGGTGATCGGCAAGAAGGGCGAGGACATCGAGAACCTGAAGAAGGACTTGAGCCGCCAGCTGGGCGTGCCTGTGGCCGTCAACATCGAAGAAGTGCGCAAGCCCGAAGTCGATGCCAAGTTGATCGCCGACAGCATCACGCAGCAGCTCGAAAAGCGCATCATGTTCCGCCGCGCCATGAAGCGCGCCATGCAGAACGCCATGCGTCTGGGTGCCCAGGGCATCAAGATCATGTCGTCGGGCCGCCTCAACGGCATCGAGATCGCTCGTTGCGAGTGGTACCGTGAAGGCCGTGTGCCGCTTCACACCCTGCGCGCCGACATCGACTACGGCACCTCCGAAGCCAAGACCACCTACGGTGTGATCGGCGTGAAGGTCTGGGTCTACAAGGGCGACACCCTGGGCCGTGGCGATTCGCCCGGTGCCCGCCTGGATGCCGCACCGTCCGACGAAGAGCGCAAGCCCCGTGGCCCCCGCCGCGATGGCCGCCCCGCCGGTGACCGCCAGGCCCCCCGTGGCCGCGGCCCACGTGGCGCCAATGCCGCCCCGGTCGATGGCAGCGACAAGCCGGCCGAAGCGACCGATGGCGATGCCACGAAAACCACCGTTAAGCGCGTACGCAAAGCCGCGCCAGCTGCAGCAGCTGACGGTGCCAAGACCGAGTGATCGGTCTCATCACGGAGATAAAACATGCTGCAACCTGCTCGCAGAAAGTACCGCAAGGAACAAAAGGGCCGTAACACCGGCGTTGCCACCCGTGGCAACTCGGTTGCATTCGGCGATTTTGGTCTGAAGTGCACCGACCGTGGTCGCCTGACCGCGCGTCAAATCGAGGCCGCACGTCGCGCGATCTCCCGTCACGTCAAGCGTGGCGGCCGCATCTGGATCCGCGTGTTCCCCGACAAGCCGATTTCCCAAAAGCCCGCTGAAGTGCGTATGGGTAACGGTAAGGGCAACCCGGAGTATTACGTGGCTGAAATCCAGCCTGGCAAGATCGTGTTTGAGATCGTGGGTGTGCCCGAAGAACTCGCACGCGAGGCCTTCCGCCTGGCTTCGGCCAAGCTGCCCCTGCGCACGACGTTTGTCAGCCGCATGATTGGTCAGTAATCGAGGAGATGAGAGATCATGAAAACGTCTGAACTGCGTCAAAAAGATGTCGCCGGCCTGCAGGCCGAGGTGAAGGAATTGCAAAAGGCCCACTTCGGTCTGCGCATGCAAAAGGCCACCCAGCAACTGGGCAACACCGGCCAGCTGAGCAACACCCGCCGCGCCATCGCCCGCGCCAAGACCATCTTGGCTGAAACTGTGGCCAAAGGAGCTGCCAAATGAGCGAAAGCAAGAAACTCGTTCGTACCCTGATCGGCAAGGTGGTGAGCGACAAGCGCGCCAAGACCGTGACCGTGCTGGTCGAGCGTCGTGTCAAGCACGAGCTCTACGGCAAGATCGTGTCGATGTCCAGCAAGTACCACGCCCATGATGAAAAGGGCGAGTACCACCTGGGCGACATCATCGAGATCACGGAGAGCCGTCCCATTTCGAAAACCAAGAACTGGGTCGTCACCAAGCTCGTGCAAAAGGCGGCTGCGGTCTAAGACCCTGGCCGACGCCTGCGCGGACAACGGCCCACTTCGGTGGGCCGTTTTTTTTCGTCCGTTCCACCGCGGTGGGCATGCGCTGCAGCAATTTGCCCCCTGGTGCACAATCCGCCCCGCTGGCAGCCGGGGAGGCTCTCCTTCTGCCGCCTGTCCCAATGTCAACAACAAGGAGCAAGACATGATCAAAGTGGGTGACACCCTCCCGGCCGTGACGCTGATGGAGTACTCGGAAGTCGAAGGCAATGGTTGCAGCATCGGCCCTAACGCCGTGGATGTGGCCAAGGCCACCGCAGGCAAGACCATCGCCGTGTTCGCCCTGCCCGGCGCCTTCACACCCACCTGCTCGGCCAAGCACGTGCCTGGCTATGTGGAAAAAGCCGCCGAACTCAAGGCTGCCGGTGTCGACGAAATTTGGTGCGTGAGCGTGAACGATGCCTTCGTGATGGGCGCCTGGGCGCGGGATCAGAAGACCGATGGCAAGGTGCGCATGCTCGGCGATGGAAGCGCCGACTTCAGCCGAGCCGTGGGCCTGACCCTGGACCTGACGGCCCGCGGCATGGGCTTGCGCAGCAACCGCTATTCCATGCTGGTCAAGGACGGCAAGGTGGCCGCGCTGAACGTGGAAGGCCCAGGCAAGTTTGAGGTGAGCGACGCCGCCACGATGCTGGCCCAGGCCAAGGGCTGAGCTTCTGCTTCGAATCAGTTCGAATGAAAAAGCCACCGCATGCGGTGGCTTTTTTCATGGGGGGCGCCAGTCACGAGCGCGTGCGAACGCCTTAAAGATCGACCTTGAGGTAATGCGAGCCCTGCAGAGGGCTGTGGTAGTAGGGCGCAATCTCTTCAAAGCCCAGCTCGGCGTACAAGGCGCGTGCGGCTTCCATGTCGTCCAGGGTGTCGAGCAGCACGCAGTGGTAGCCCTCGGTGCGTGCCGCATCGAGCGTGGCCTCGGCCAGCTGCCGGCCCAGGCCAAAGCGCCTGAAGGCCTTGCGCACATACAGGCGCTTCATCTCGGCGGCGTTGGGGTAATCGGTGGTGTCCAGGGGCCGCAGGGCGCAGCAGCCGGCCAGAGCGCCGTCGACCAGGGCCAGCAAGAGCCGGCCGCGGGGTGGCGCGTAGTCGCCGGGCAGGCCGATCAGTTCATCCTCGAAGCCCTGGAAATCCAGGGCCACGCCGAGCTGGGCGGCGTATTCCAGGAACAGCTCGCGCACGGCGGGCATGTCCTCCTGGCGCAGAGGCGAAACGAGGGTGATCTGGGGGCGGTCCAAGGCGATGAATGACCAGTGACGTTTCAGTGTAGCGTGGCCAAAGATGGGCTGGGCAGCGGCTTCAGAAGCCGGCTGGGGCCAGCGAGAACACCCACACGCTCAGCGCCACGCTCAGGCCAAACAAAAGGGCTGCAACCAGGCGCGATGCACGATCGTCCCGAGAGGCGGGCATGGGCTCGTCCAGAGTCTTGTCGCCGTGGACCATGGCGGGCAAGAGCTTGTGCCCCCGAATGCTGTACCAGGTGATCGCCAGCAGATGCAGCAAGACCAGAGACAAGATCAGCCACTTGCCCCAAAAGCGGTGGTAGCTGGTGGCCGCCGAGACCGTGGCATTGGAGACCAGGTGCGACAGCGGGCCCAGCGAGGCGATCTCGTCATCGCTCACGAGGCCAGTGGCCACCTGCGTGGCCAGCACCAGAAGAAAACCGAGCACGGCCAGGGCGCCCAGCGGGCTGTGACCTGTGCGCAAGCTCGCCCCAGCCCGACCCCGCAGGTAGGCCAGCAGCGAGCGGGGGCTCAAGGGCAGCGATGCAAAGCGCGACCAACGTCCGCCCACCAGCCCCCACACGAGCCTGAACGCCAAGAGGGCCAGCACCGCCTGCCCCAGGCGGAAATGCCAGACCATGGCAGCCCCACCCACCAGGCCGGTGCCCACGGCGCCGAGCACGCACAGCATCAGGGCCCAGTGAAACAGGCGGGTGGGCAGGTCCCAGACCCGCACGCGGTGAAATCCGATGTTCATCGACGATAACTCCCAGGTGGCAAGCTCATCCGTGTGCAGGGCCCCGGCCGGTGCCTGACTTCTGCGCTGTGTTTTCAGCGTCGGCCCCGATGCGTGGCTTGGCCCTTAGCACTAGACTTCATGGCACGGTAACCGGCGTCCCGTCGAGCCGTTCGATCGACATCAAGGAACACCCATGAACAAGATTCTCGCCCACCTGGCGCTGGCCGGCAGCATGGCCGCGCTGGCCCTCCCCGCAGCCGCTCAGTTTGCCAAGCCTGAAGATGCCGTGAAATACCGCCAGAGTGCCTTGAGCGTGATGGCCGCCCACAACGGCCGCCTTGGTGCCATGGTCAACGGCCGTGTGCCGTTTGATGCCAAGGTGGCGGCTGAGAATGCCGAGCTGGTGGCCACCCTGGCCAAGCTGCCATGGGCAGCGTTTGGTCCTGGCACCGACAAGGTGGGCAACACCCGGGGCAAGCCGGAGATCTGGACCGAGCAGGCCAAGTTCAAGGAAGCCGCTGACAAGCTGGTGGCTGAAAGCGCCAAGCTCGCGGCCGCGGCCAAGACCGGCAACCTCGACGCCATCAAGACGGCTTTTGCTGCCAATGCCGCCACCTGCAAGGCTTGCCACGACGCCTACCGCGCGCAGTAAGCCCTGCAGCGCACCAGTCACAAGGCCCGGCATCGCCAGATGACCGGGCCTTGTGCTTGAGGGGTGAGTGCGTCAGCTCTCGGCCAGCAGCTTGTCGATCAGCTGGTGCAGGGCGGCGAAGTCCGGCTCGCCCACGTACTGCTTGACGATTTCGCCTCGCTTGTTCACCAGGAACGTGGTGGGCGTGAGCTTGACCTCGCCCCAGGCCTTGGCCACGGCCCCTGTGTTGTCAATCGCCACCTTGAAGGGCAGCTGGCGGCTGTTCTTGAAATTCACCACGTAGGCCGGTGGGTCGTAGCTCATGGCCACGGCCAGCGTTTCATAGCCTCGGGCCTGGAACTTCTGGTGCGTCTCCACCAGCTTGGGCATCTCTGCCACGCAGCTGATGCAGCTGGTGGCCCAGAAATTGACCAGCACCACCTTGCCCTTGAGCTCGCTGGTTCGGGTGCTGCTGCCATCGAGCAGCACGAAGGTGGACTCGGGGGCGGCCTGTTTGGTGGAGCAGCCGGCCAGGGCTGCAGCCAGCCCCAGCAGGAACAGCATCAGAAGGCGACGGCCGAAGATGGCGGGCAGGTAGGACATGGCGCAAGTGTAGTGAGGTGGCGCAACTTAGACCATGCCGGGCGGCCCGTCCCTGCCGCGACCGGCCGCCCGGTGGAATCCCTGTAAAGTCCTCACGTGGTATTTCACCCTGTCTTTCTTTTGCGTGGCTGCCGAGCTGCCCAGCCCACCGTGCTGGCCCTCTTTCTGGCCCTGCTGCTGGCCGCGTGCAGTCCGGGCCTGAACTGGCGCCAGGTGCGGCCGGAGACCGCCAGCCTCAGCCTGCTGCTGCCCTGCAAGCCCGACCGGGCCCAGAAGCTCGTGCCCCTTGGGGGACGCAGCACCACGCTGGCCATGATGGGTTGCGAGGCCGAAGGCGCCACCTTTGCGCTGGCCGTGGCCGACATCGGCGATCCGGCCCAGGCCGGCCAGGTGCTGGCGCAATGGCAGGCCCTGACCTTGTCGAACATGCGGGCCGGCGCCCCTGTCCAGCAGCCGGCCAAGGTGCGTGGTGCGGCGGATGAGCCGCCGCCGGTGCGCGTGGTGGCTCAGGGGCAGCAAGCCGATGGCCGCAGCGTTCAGGGCCAGGCGCTGTACTTTGCCCGCGGCTCCCAGCTCTTTCAGGCGGTCATCTACGCGCCCCGCATCACACCCGAGGCCGCCGACACTTTCTTCGGCAGCTTGCAGTTCGAATGAGTGCCGCCGTGACTGATTCGCCCCGTGACGCGGCTGGCCAGGGCCTGCTGTCCGGGCGGGCCGCTGTCTTCGTGTTTCTGGCCTTTGCCTTGGGCTACTTCAGCTCGGCCTTGGTCAGGGCGGTCACGGCCACGCTCTCGCCCGTGCTGACCACCGAATTCCAGCTGCAAGCCGGTGAACTGGGTCTGTTGGCCGGCGGCTTTTTCTTGGGCTTTGCCAGCACCCAGCTGCCCCTGGGCACCTGGCTGGACCGCTTCGGCCCCAGGCGCGTGGTGCTGAGCTTCATGGCGGTGGCGGTGCTGGCCTGCCTGGCGTTTTCATGGGCCACCAGCTTCACGGGCCTGCTGATCGCGCGCGTACTGGTCGGCATGGGTCTGTCGGCCGGCCTGATGGCACCGCTGACGGGCTTTCGGCGCTGGTACGAGCCTGGCCAGATGCTGCGGGCCAATTCCTGGATGCTCATGGTCGGCTCCATGGGCATGGTGGCCTCCACGCTGCCGGTGCAGTGGCTCATCCCCCTGTTGGGCTGGCGTCCGCTGTTCTGGATCATGGCCGCGATGATCCTGCTGTCCATGGCGCTCATCCTGCGCTGGGTGCCGGCCTGGCCCGCCGCGCCGGCCTCTGAGGCCGAGCCGCACGGCGGCTATGGGCCCATCCTGCGCAGCCGCGCCTTTCGGCGTCTGGTGCCACTGGCGCTGTTCAACTATGGCGGCATGGTGGGCCTGCAGACGCTCTGGGCCGGCCCCTGGATGACACGGGTGACGGGCCTGAGCCCGGCCGAGGCGGCCCAAGGCCTCTTTTTCCTGAACCTGGCCATGCTGCTGGCTTTCTGGACATGGGGCTTGTGCACGCCGGCCCTGATGCGCCGGGGCTGGCATGTGGACCGGCTGATGCGCTGGTGCATGCCGCTGAGCCTGGCACTGCTGGTTTTCAACATCGCCCAGGGGGCGCAGACCGGTTGGGTCGGCTGGGCCGCGTTTTGCGTGCTGTCCTCCGTGATAGCCCTGGCCCAGCCAGCCCTGGGCATGAAGTTTCCGGCCTCGCAGGCCGGCCGCGCCCTGTCGGCCTACAACCTCGTGGTGTTCCTGGGCATCTTCCTCATGCAGTGGGGGGTGGGCCTGCTGATCGATCTGGCGCGGTCCTGGGGCTGGAGCGAGGTGGCGAGCTTCCAGGCCGCCTTCTGCGTCTACCTGCTTGGCTGCCTGGCTGGCTACGCCTACTTTGTGCTGAGCAGGGAAGATAATCCCAGCCCATGAACGGGCTTCTCATCATCGCGCATGCACCCTTGGCCTCGGCCATGCTGCAGTGCGTGTCGCATGTGTTCACCGATCCGGCCCAGGGCATCGCGGCCCTGGACGTGCAGCCCAACATGCCGCCCGAGGAAACCCTGGCGCAGGCCCGCATCCTCATGGACCAGCTCGCTTGCTCCCAGGTGCTGGTGCTCACCGACATCTTCGGTGCCACGCCTTGCAACGTGGCGCAAAAACTCGTGGACGGCGTGGACAGCCGGCTGATCGCGGGCCTGAATCTGCCTATGTTGTTGCGGGCCGTGTCTTATCGGCATGAGCCGCTGGAGGCGCTGGTCGCCCGTGCCTTGTCGGGCGCCAGCCAGGGCGTGATGCAGGTGGCAATCACCGCGCCGCAGAACCAGAACAGAAGACACCATGATCAAGACCGTTACGACCATCAACAATAAGTTGGGCCTGCATGCCCGCGCATCGGCCAAGCTCACCAAGCTCGCTGGCAGCTTCAGCTGCGAGGTCTGGATGAGCCGGGGCGAGCGCCGGGTCAACGCCAAGAGCATCATGGGCGTGATGATGCTGGCCGCCGGCCTGGGCAGCACGGTGGAGATCGAGACCAACGGCGCCCAGGAGCAGGAAGCCATGGACGCGCTGCTGGCGCTGATCAACGACAAATTTGGCGAGGGCGAATGACCTTTTCCATTCACGGCCTGGCGGTCTCCCGTGGCATTGCGATCGGGCGTGCGGTGCTGGTCGCGTCCAGCCGTGCCGACGTGGCGCACTACTTCATCGAGCCCGACAAGATCGCCGAGGAAGTGCAGCGCGTGAAAGTGGCCCGCGATGCCGTGGTGGAGGAGATCACGCGGGTGCAGCGCGAACTGCCCAAGGAGGCGCCGCCCGAGCTGGCCGCGCTGCTCGATGTGCACCTGATGCTGCTGCAGGACGAGCAGCTGAGCACCGGCGTCAAGCACTGGATCACCGAGCGCCACTACAACGGCGAATGGGCGGTGACCACGCAGTACGAGGTGTTTGCCCGCCAGTTCGACGAGATGCAGGACCCCTACCTGCGCGAGCGCAAGGCCGATCTGGAGCAGGTGACCGAGCGCATCTTGCGCTACCTCAAGGGTGCGGGCTCACCCGTGCAGCCGCCTGCCCCTTCGCGCCGCGCGCAGCAGGACCTGCTGCTGGGCGACACGCTGGACGTGCCCCTGGTGCTCATTGCACACGACATGGCGCCGGCCGACATGCTGCAGTTCAAGCAGAGCCTGTTCGCCGGTTTTGCCACCGACGTGGGCGGCCGCACCTCGCACACGGCCATCGTGGCGCGCAGCATGGACATCCCGGCGGTGGTGGGTGCGCGCAGCGCCAGCCAGCTCATCAAGCAGGACGACTGGGTCATCATCGACGGCGAGGCCGGCGTGCTGATCGTCGATCCCTCGCCCATCATCCTGGCCGAGTACGGCTTCAAGCAGCGCCAGGGCGAGCTCGAGCGCGAGCGGCTGAACCGGCTTCGCCACACCCCGGCCGTCACCCTCGATGGCCAGAAGGTCGAGTTGCTGGCCAACATCGAACTGCCCGAGGACACCAAGGGCGCAGTGGCCGCCGGTGCCGTTGGCGTGGGACTGTTCCGCAGCGAATTCCTCTTCATGGGCCGCGGCGGCGCCCTGCCCAATGAAGAGGAGCAGTACCAGGCCTATGTGCGTGCGCTCGAGGGCATGCATGGCCTGCCGGTGACCATCCGCACCGTGGACATCGGCTCAGACAAGCCGCTGGAGCGCAGCGCCCGCCAGGACACCCACCTTAATCCCGCCCTGGGTTTGCGGGCCATCCGATGGAGCCTGGCTGATCCGCCCATGTTTCTCACCCAGCTGCGGGCCATCCTGCGGGCGGCCGCGCACGGGCAGGTGAACCTGCTGGTGCCCATGCTCGGCCATGTGCGCGAGATCCGGCAGACCCTCTCGCTGCTGGATCATGCGCGCGTACAGCTCGACAACCGCGGCGTGCCCTACGGCCCCGTGAAGCTGGGCGCCATGATCGAGGTGCCGGCGGCGGCCTTGATGCTCAAGGTGTTTCTGAAGTACTTTGATTTTCTCTCGGTGGGCACCAACGACCTGATCCAGTACACCCTCGCCATCGACCGGGCCGACGAGGCCGTGGCCCACCTTTACGACCCCTGCCATCCGGCGGTGCTGCGTTTGCTGGCCGACACCATTGCCGAATGCCGCGCGCAGGGCAAGCCAGTGAGCGTCTGCGGTGAAATGGCGGGCGACGTCGGCATGACGCGCTTGTTGTTGGGCCTGGGCCTGCGCGAGTTCTCCATGCACCCCACGCAGATCCTGGCGGTCAAGCAGCAGGTCCTGCGCGCCGATGCGGCCAAGCTCGAGGCCTGGGCGCAGCAGGTCATTCTCAGCGACGACCCGGCCCAGGCGCTGCTGGCCGGCTGAGCTGGTTCAGGCCAGCAGGCCTGACTGTGCCGCGGCGTGCGCCTGCTGGTCGGCGTGGTAGCTCGAGCGCACCATGGCGCCCACGGCGGCGTGCGAGAAGCCCATCTCGTAGGCTTTTTCCTCGAACATCTTGAAGGTGTCTGGGTGCACATAGCGGCGCACCGGCAGGTGGCTGGTGCTGGGGGCCAGGTACTGACCGATGGTGAGCATCTCGATGTTGTGAGCACGCATGTCGCGCATCACTTCCAGGATTTCCTCGTCCGTCTCGCCCAAGCCCACCATCAAGCCGCTCTTGGTCGGCACGTTCGGAAAAAGCGCCTTGAATTTTTTCAGCAGGTTCAGCGAGAACTGGTAATCCGAGCCCGGGCGTGCTTCTTTGTAGAGGCGTGGCACGGTTTCCATGTTGTGGTTCATCACGTCTGGCGGCGCAGCCTGGAGGATGTCCAGGGCTCGGTCGTCGCGGCCGCGAAAGTCGGGCACCAGCACCTCGATCTGCGTCAGCGGTGAGAGCTCGCGCGTGCGCCGGATGCATTCGACAAAGTGACCGGCGCCGCCGTCGCGCAGGTCGTCGCGGTCCACGCTGGTGATCACCACGTACTGCAGCTTGAGCGCCGCAATGGTCTTGGCCAGGTTCTCGGGCTCATTCACATCCAGCGGATCGGGCCTGCCGTGGCCCACGTCGCAGAAGGGGCAGCGGCGCGTGCACTTGTCGCCCATGATCATGAAGGTGGCCGTGCCCTTGCCAAAGCATTCGCCGATGTTGGGGCAGCTGGCCTCCTCGCACACCGTATTGAGCTTGTTCTCGCGCAGGATCTGCTTGATCTCATAAAAGCGCGAGCTCGCGCTGCCTGCCTTCACGCGGATCCAGTCCGGCTTCTTCAGCACCTCGGCGGGTTCCACCTTGACCGGAATGCGCGAGAGCTTGGCGGCGGCCTTCTGCTTGGCCAGCGGGTTGTAGTTGTCTACGCTCTGGGCGTCGCGGACGGTGGGGTTGCTGCTCATGGGGTGTCCTGATGGGGTGCTTCAGGGGGCGAGGTAGGTGGCGAGCTTGTTGTTCAGCACCTGCGCGGCCTCGTCCCAGCTGGCGACCACGCCGATTGTAGAAAGGTCGATGCTTTTGAGTCCCGCATAGCCGCAGGGATTGATGCGCTGGTAGGGCTCGAGGTCCATGGCCACATTCAAGGCCACGCCATGGTAGGTGCAGTGGCGGCTGACCTTGATGCCTAAGGCCCCGATCTTGCCCAGGCCACGAAACGGATCGCTGGCCGGTCGGGGGCCCGTGAGCGCGCCGTGGGCAAAGGGGTCGTCCAGCCGCACATAGATGCCGGGCGAGCCCGCGACGCGGTGGCCGGTCACGCCGAAGTGGCCCAGGGTGCGGATGACGGCCTCCTCGATCCGGTACACGTACTCCTTGACGAAGTAGCCAGCGCGTTGCAGGTTGATCAGCGGGTAGGCCACCACCTGTCCGGGGCCGTGGTATGTGACCTGCCCGCCCCGATTGGTCTGCACCACCGGGATGTGGCCGGGCGCCAGCACGTGACCGGCCTGGCCGGCCAGGCCCTGGGTGTAGACGGGGGGGTGTTCGCAGAGCCAGAGCTCGTCCTCGGTCTCGGGCGAACGGGCGG
>JAIXPL010000057.1 GCA_027486255.1 Comamonadaceae bacterium | reverse complement strand
GCTGAAAGCCGTCCTTGAAGGGCGCCTGCCGCAGCTTGCCAATGAAGCTGGCCACCTGCTGCATGAGCTGGGCGCTGGCGCCAGGCACCTGGGCACGCACGATGGCCAGCTCGCGCTCGCGGTCGGGGTAGTCCAGCCAGTGGTAGAGGCAGCGGCGCTTGACGGCGTCGTGCAACTCGCGCGTGCGGTTGCTGGTGAGCAGGGTCACGGGTGTGGCCTCGGCGCGGATAGTGCCCAGCTCGGGAATGCTCACCTGGTACTCGCCCAGGTACTCGAGCAAGAAGGCCTCGAAGGGCTCGTCAGCCCGGTCCACCTCGTCGATGAGCAGCACCGCGCCGGGCTGGGGGGTCTGCAGGGCCTGCAGCAGCGGGCGGCGAATCAGGTAGCGGCCGGCATACACCTCGCGCTCGACATCGCTCACTTCGCCACGGCCTTCGGCGGCGCGCATGTGCAGGAGCTGGGCGGCGTAGTTCCACTCGTACAGCGTTTCGCGCTGCTCGAGGCCGTCATAGCACTGCAGACGGATGAGTTCGCGCGCCAGCACCTTGGACAGGGCCTTGGCCAGCTCGGTCTTGCCGACGCCCGGCTCGCCTTCCAGCAGCAGGGGGCGGCCCAGCTTGAGCGCCAGGAACACCGCGGTGGCGAGCCGGCGATCGGCAAAGTAGCCTACGCCCTGCAGCGCCAGGATGAGGTCGTCAACGGTTTGGAAGGAGGAAGTCATGCCCCGATTTTGACTGCGTTCGGGAAAAGAGAGTGTGGGAGCACTGGCTGGCTCGGTGAGCCTGGGGTGGGCCCGGCCGGCTCATACTGGGGTACCAGAAATCGCCGGCCGGGCCCACCCCAGACTCACTTCAAACGCTCTGGCACGCGGCGAACACAAACCAGCGCTACGAAGAGCGAACGGGGTGCGGGTGGCGGCCGATGTCTGGTATGCCCAGTCTGAGGCCGCCGCCCGCACCCCGTTCGCTGCAGCTCAGGCCTGATGACGCGCATCAGTCCCAAGGCCAGAAGCGCAAAAACTTAACCCAGCGCCTTCACCACCGCGCGCTGCGTCTGCACGCTGATCAGGTTGGCGCGGTAAGCCGCCGAGCCGTGGATGTCGGCGTTCAGGCCGTCGGCATCGATCTTCACTTTCGCGGCGGCCTCGGGCGTGAAGCTCTGCGAAAGGGCTTTTTCCAGACCCTCATGGCGGAACACACCCCCACTGGAGGCGCCCGTCACGGCCACCCGCACGCCGCTCTTGAACTGGGCCAGGAACACACCCACCAGCGCAAAGCGTGAGGCCTGCTGCTTGAACTTCATGTAGGCCGCGCGCTGCGGAATGGGAAAGCTGATGGCGGTGATCAGCTCGCCGTCCTGCAGAGCCGTGCTGAACATGCCCTGGAAAAAATCGTCGGCGGCGATCTTGCGCGCCGTGGTGTGGATGGTCGCGCCCAGGGCCAGCACCGCACTCGGATAGCAGGCCGAAGGATCGTTGTTGGCCACCGAGCCGCCCAGCGTGCCCATGGCGCGCACCTGGCGGTCGCCAATCTGGCCGGCGAGGTCGGCCAGGGCCGGGATCAGGGCGCGCACCTCGGCGTTGGCCGCCACGTCGGCATGGCGCGTCATGGCACCGATGACCAGGGCATCGCCATCGCGGCAGATGCCGGTGAGGTCAGGAATGGCGCTCAGGTCTACCAGTTGGTCAGAGCTTGAGAGGCGCAGCTTCATGGACGCCAGCAGGGTCTGGCCGCCGGCCAGGGGGCGGGCGCCAGCGGTGGCGAACTTGGCCGCATCGGCCGTGGTGGAGGGACGCTCCAGGGTGAAGGGATACATGGCTAAAAACTCCTCGAATCTTGGTGTGTGGTGCGCGGCTTCAGCGGGCGGCGGCCTGGATGGCTTCCCACACCCGGGCAGGCGTGGCGGGCATGTCGAAATCGCGCACACCCAGGGGACGCAGGGCGTCGAGCACGGCGTTGATGACGGCCGGCGGCGAGCCAATGGCACCGGCCTCACCGCAGCCCTTGGCCCCCAGCGGGTTGTGGCTGCAGGGCGTGACCAGGTTGTCGAGCTGGAAGTTCGGCAGGTCATCCGCACGGGGCATGGCGTAGTCCATGAAGGAGCCGGTGAGCAACTGGCCGGACTCGGGGTCGTAGACGCAGTTTTCCAGCAGCGCCTGGCCCAGGCCTTGGGCCAAGCCGCCGTGCACCTGGCCTTCGACGATCATGGGGTTGATGATGTTGCCAAAGTCGTCGACGGCCGTGAAGCGGTCCACGCGCACCACGCCGGTCTGCGGGTCCACCTCGACCTCGCAGATGTAGGTGCCGGCCGGGAAGGTGAAGTTGGTCGGGTCGTAGAAGGCCGTTTCATTCAGGCCCGGCTCGAGCTTGTCGAGCGGGTAGTTGTGCGGCACATAAGCGGTGAGCGCCACCTGTCCGAAGGGCACTTTCTTGTCGGTGCCCTTGACCACGAACTCCCCACCCACGAACTCGATGTCAGCGTCGCTGGCCTCGAGCAAATGCGCGGCAATCTTCTTGGCCTTGGCCTCGATCTTGTCGAGCGCCTTCATGATGGCCGTGCCGCCCACAGACAGCGAACGCGAGCCGTAGGTGCCCATGCCAAAGGGCACGCGGCCGGTGTCACCGTGCACCACGTCCACCTGGTCGGGCGAAATCCCCAGGCGCGCGGCCACCACCTGGGCGAAGGTGGTTTCATGGCCCTGGCCGTGGCTGTGCGAGCCGGTGAACACCGTCACGCTGCCGGTGGGATGCACGCGCACCTCGCCGCACTCGAAGAGGCCGGCACGCGCGCCCAGGGCGCCGGCGATGTTGCTGGGCGCCAGGCCACAGGCCTCGATGTAGCAGGAGTAGCCAAGACCGCGCTTGAGGCCCTTGGCGGCCGAAGCGGCCTGGCGCTGTGCAAAGCCGGCCACGTCGGCCAGTTCGTTGCCGCGCTCAAGAAGGCCGGTGAAGTTGCCCACGTCGTACTGCAGGGCCACCGGGGTCTGGTAGGGGAACTGCGTGATCATGTTGCGGCGGCGAATCTCGTCCTGCGACAGGCCCAGCTCCCAGGCTGCGCGGCTGACGATGCGCTCGAGCAAATAGGTGGCCTCGGGCCGGCCGGCACCGCGGTAGGCATCCACCGGCGCGGTGTTGGTGAACCAGGCGTCCACCTCCACATGAATCTGCGGCGTGGCGTACTGGCCGGCCAACAGCGTCGCATACAAGATAGTGGGAATGGCGGGCGCGAAGGTGGAGAGGTAGGCGCCCATGTTGGCGTCGGTCTTCACGCGCAGGGCCAGGAACTTGCCGTTCTTGTCCATGGCGAGTTCGGCGTGGCTCACGTGGTCGCGGCCGTGCGCGTCGCTCACGAAGGCCTCGCTGCGGTCGGCCGTCCACTTGATGTTGCGGTTGAGCTTCTTGGAGGCCCAGGTCAGGCACACGTCTTCGGCGTAGAGGTAGATCTTGGAGCCGAAGCCGCCGCCCACATCAGGGGCAATGACGCGCACCTTGTGCTCGGGCAGGCCCATCACAAAAGCGGTGAGCAGCAGGCGCTCGACGTGCGGATTCTGGTTGGAGACGTAGAGCTGGTACTCGTCGGTGGCGCGGTTGTAGCTGCCGATGACGGCACGCGGCTCCATGGCGTTGGGCACCAGGCGGTTATTCACCAGGTCCAGCTTCGTCACGTGGGCGGCCTGGGCAAAGGCCGCGTCCACCTGGGTTTTGTCGCCCAGGGACCAGCTGTAGCAGCGGTTGTCAGGGGCGATCTCGTGCAGGGCCTCGGCGCGGGGCGCATCGGTGACCTTGACCACGGCCGACAGCACCTCGTAGTCCACCTCCACCAGCTCGGCCGCATTACGGGCCTGCTCCAGGGTCTCGGCCACCACCATGGCCACGTGGTCGCCGACGTAGCGCACCTTGCCTTGGGCCAGGATAGGGTGGGCCGGCTCCTTCATGGGACTGCCGTCGGTGCTGGTGATCAACCAGCCGCAAGGCAGGCCGCCGATCTTGTCGGCCGCCACGTCCTCGCCCGTGAACACACCCAGCACGCCGGGCGCGGCCTGCGCGGCCGAGGCCTGGATGGCGCGGATGCGCGCATGCGCATGCGGCGAACGCACGAACACGGCGTGGCTTTGCGCCGCCATTTGGATGTCGTCGGTGTACTGCCCGCCACCGGTGAGGTAGCGGTAGTCTTCCTTGCGCAACAGTGGCGCGCCGATGTGCGGCAGCTTGGTGAAATCAGAAGCACCCATGACTGAACTCCCAAAAAATGTGGAACCGACGGTCAACCCCGCAGCGAGCAGGCGCTCAGGCCGCAGCCTTCATGGCCTGGCCGCCCTGCTGCACCGCCTTGACGATGTTCTGGTAGCCGGTGCAGCGGCAGATGTTGCCTTCGAGCTGCTCGCGGATCTCGGCCTCGCTGGCGCCCGGGTGCTGGCGGCACAGGTCGACAGCGCTCATCACCATGCCGGGCGTGCAGAAGCCGCACTGCAGGCCGTGGCACTCCTTGAAGGCCGCCTGCATGGGGTGCAAGGTGCCGTCGGCGGCGGCCAGGCCCTCGATGGTGGTGATCTCGGCGCCCTGGACCTGGGCAGCCAACACGTTGCAGGACTTCACAGCCCGGCCGTTGACCAGCACCGTGCAAGCCCCGCATTGCGCGGTATCGCAGCCCACGTGGGTGCCGGTCATCTGCAGGCGTTCACGAATGAGCTGAACCAGCAGGGTGTGCGGCGGTGCCTCCACCTGCCGTGTTTTGCCGTTGACCTTGAGTTCGATGTGCATGAGGAAAACGCTCCTGTGAGTAGTCGGGTGGCCAGGACCCGAAAAAAGGCGGTGACCCAGCACCGCCAACCAATGCATTGTTCGACCCAGGGACGCAATGGCGTCTAGGTCAAACCCCTAGCCTGCCTCAATGCTTGTGCGCCGGGCCATGCTCGCGGTGGGCGGCCGCGCCGGGCGCGCTGAGCAGGACAGGCACAGACACCTGAAGCTGGCTGGTCTGACCCTGCGCATTTTGCAGGATGAGCGTGACCGGAATCTGGGTGTCCTTTTGCAGCGGCTGCTTCAAGTCCATGAGCATGAGGTGGTACCCGCCGGGCTTGAGCTGCACGGCCTTGCCAGCCGGCAGGTCCAGGCCGGACACCGCGCGCATGCGCATGACGTCGCCCTCCATCTTCATCTCATGCACCTCGGCCACACCGGCCACAGGCGAGCTAAAACCCACCAGCCTGAGGCTCTGCGGTGCGGTCAGGTTCATGAAGGCGCCAGTGCCGCGCTGGCCTTGCACGGTGGCGCGGACCCAGGCACCCTCGACCTTGACGGCAGGCGCCTGCGCCAGGCAGAAGGTGCTGGCCAGCAGCATGGACAGGCCCAGGGCGGGGAAGGACAGTCGTTTCATGGGGAAATCCTTTCAGGGGTTCAGTATTTCAGTGGTTCAGGGCTTCAGTGGGTGTGGGCGCCGCCGGCGGTGGGCAGCAGGTCCAGCAGGGCGGCCGGGGTTTTCAGGCGCGCACGGGCCTGGCCGGGCGCGGGCATCTCGCTCCAGTCTATGCGGCCTTCCACACAGACCTGGCTGACCGACCAGTACAGCGGGCCGGCCTGGGTGGGCAGCTTGGCGTTCAGGGCGAATTCGTCGTAATGCTCATTGAGCAGGTAGTCGGCCGGGCTGCGCGCGGTCCAGGTGATGCGCACCACGTCCTCGGTGACGGTGCGGCCGTGGTCTTGGTAGGGCTTGGCCAGGGTCGCGCGCTGGATGGCCAGGTCCCAACCAGCCTTGGGCATGGGCTTGGCGCCGCGCACCCCGTCGGGAATGTGCACGACGATCTGGCGGATGGGCGAGGCACCACAGCCGTGGCCCACCTTGAAGTTGGCTTTGTAATAGCTGCCGGCATGGGCAGTCTGGTGCTCCAGCGTGATGTGGGCAGAGGCAGGAAGGGTGCAGACCAGGGCCATCAGGGCCAGGCCTGCGTGAAGACAAATGCGGAACATGTTCAAGCTCTCAGTTGCAGGCGTCTGATAAACCAGACGCCTTTTGCAAGGCCCGTGCGCAGGCAAAGCGCGCGGGCCACCAGGGAAAGCGCAAACTGGCCCCGTAAGGGACAGGCCACGCAGCCAGGTCAGAGTGCGAGGGGTGGGCCGCGGATGAAGGGGCCGTGCGCAGGCGCTGCGGCCAGCACCACCGGCATGCCGGTAGCCGGCGCCTGGCCCAGGCCGCTGGCCTGAGAAGCGGGAGAGACTGCGGGCGGCGGGGCCAGGAGGGGCAGGACACAAAGTCCGCAATGCCCGCCCTCCCCGCTGGCCTGGCCGTCCGTATTCGCACTGGAAGGCCCGCTCATGCTGCACAGGCCACCCCATTGGCCGCTGCGCGCCTCCTGTGCCAGCACGGAGGCCGGCGCGAGCAGGGCCGAGCACAGGGCCAGCAGGCTCAGCCAGAAGGCCAGGGTGGTAGAGCGGACAGAAGCGGCGTGCACGGGAGGCATTGTAGAAGCCCGCATCAGAGGGCACAGGAGCGAAAGCCGCAAAAGCCCAGGTCTTGCCCGGGCTCGGCGAAGGCGCGGTGGCGGGGGCTCTTGAGCCGGGCGCGGGTGGCCGTGGAGCCGCCCCTGAGCACCTTGGCGCGGCCAAACCAGGGCTCAAGGCGGCCTGCATCCGGCCCGGGCACGTAGCCCGGGTAGGGCCTGAAGCTGCTGGCCGTCCACTCCCAGACATCGCCCCAGCGAAAACCGCGGCGGCTGGCCGACTCGGCGGCGAGCTCCCACTCCAGCTCCAGCGGCAGGCGCCGGCCGGCCCAGCGGCACCAGGCCTCGGCCTCCCACCAGCTCACGTGCATCACCGGCTGCAAGGGCGAGAGGCGCGTGGGCACGCCAAAGCGCTGCTGTATGACGGCGCCGCTGGCCACGCCGATCTGCTCCACATAACGGGGGCCGCGCCGGCCGTCGCCCGCGACCTGCGCCTCCAGCCAGGCCCAGCCGCCGGGCGACCAGAGTTCGGGGCGGTCGTAGGCGCCGTCGTCCACGAACTCCACAAACTGCGACCAGCTCACCGGCTGCGCGTCGATCTCGAATTCAGGCACCGCCACCGGGTGCTGCGGGCGTTCGGCATCGAAAGCAAAGCCGGTGGGCGCGCTGCCCAGCAGCCAGGTGCAGGCCGGCAGCCACAGCGGCTCACGCCGCACCAGGGCGGGTGGCGCGAAGGCCTCCAGAAAAGGCTTGTCCAGGGGCAGCGCCAGCGCCTGGGCGAGTTCCACCAGGCGCTCGGACTGCTGGTCTTCATGCAGCAGGCTCAGCCGAAAAAAATACAGGCCCTCGTCGGTCTCTGGGACATGCGCCAGCAGATCCAGCGTGCTCTCCAGGGTCTGCAGCAGGTAACTGCGGCAGGCCTCGATGTCCGGCAGATCGGCCCCCTGGATGTCGGTGCAGGGCGCCTCCCACCAGCGGTCGGCGTCCGGCCACAGGGAAGCCAGGCGCGTGGCCGTGCCATCGGCACGCGCACCCAGGGCGCGCTGGAGGTTGCGGCCGATCCAGCGCTCTTGGAACCAGCCTACCTGCCCGATCAGCCAAGCCAGCGGGGCCTGGCCTTCAGGCCAAGGGCCGGGTGGGCGCAGGGCCAGGCCGCGTTCGAGCTGCGTGGCCAGCTGCAAGGTGTGGTTGCGCGCGTCCATCAAGGCCAGCGAGAGCATGTCGCGCCCGGCCTGGCGGATGAGGGGGGTGTCCAGCCAGCGGCGGCTGTCCGCGCCCGGCTGCAGGGGGGTGGGCTCGCGGGCCATGGCGTGCAGCCGCGCGCAGGCCCGCCGGGCTCAGGCGACGGACTTGAGGTGGGGCTTGCCGCCGCGCAGGGGCACGAGCTCGCCGAAGCGGGCGAGCACCGACGCTTCAATGCCAGCGGCGTCGAGCCCCAGCGAAGCCAGCAACTGGGCCGGGTCGCCATGCTCGATGAACTCGTCGGGCAGACCCAGGTGCAGGAGCGGCTTGGCCACGCCGGCCTCGGCCAGGGCCTCGGCCACGGCGCTGCCGGCGCCGCCCATGAGGGCGCCCTCTTCCAGCGTCACCAGCGCCTCATGCGAGGCCGCCACCTGCAGCAGCAGCTCGGTGTCCAGCGGCTTGGCCCAGCGCATATTGACCACGGTGATGCCCAGGCGCCGCGCGGCCTCCAGGGCCGGATAGAGCAGCGTGCCAAAGGCCAGCAGGGCCACGCCGCTGCCGCTGTGGCGGATCTCGCCCTTGCCATAGGGCAGACCCTCAAGGCCTGCCTGCGTGGGCACGCCTGCCCCTGCGCCGCGCGGGTAACGCACGGCCACGGGGTGGTTCTGGGCATAGGCCGTGGAGAGCAGCTGGCGGCACTCGTTCTCGTCGGCCGGGCAGGCCAGGGCCATGTTCGGGATGCAGCGCACAAAGGGGATGTCGTAGGCGCCGGCGTGGGTGGCACCATCCGCGCCCACCAAGCCCGCCCGGTCCAGGGCAAAGACCACCGGCAGGTTCTGCAGCGCCACGTCGTGCACCAGTTGGTCATAGCCGCGCTGCAGGAAGGTCGAATAAATCGCCACCACCGGCTTGAGCCCCTCGCAGGCCATGCCGGCGGCAAAGGTCACGGCATGCTGCTCGGCGATGCCCACGTCGTGGTAGCGCTCGGGAAAGCGCTGGTGGAACTCCACCATGCCCGAGCCTTCGCGCATGGCCGGCGTGATGCCCACCAGGCGCTTGTCCTGCTCGGCCATGTCGCAGAGCCAACGGCCGAAGACCTGCGTGAAGGTCTGCTTGGGCGGGGTGGCCGGTTTGGTCAGGCCCACGGCCGGGTCAAACTTGCCGGGGCCATGGTAGGCAATCGGGTCGGCCTCGGCGAGCCCATAGCCCTGCCCTTTCTTGGTGACCACGTGCAGGAACTGCGGACCCTTGAGCTGGCGGATGTTTTCCAGCGTGGGAATGAGCGAGTCGAGGTCGTGGCCGTCGATGGGGCCGATGTAATTGAAGCCGAAGTTCTCGAACAAGGTGGCCGGCACCACCATACCCTTGGCGTGAGATTCCAGGCGCTTGGCCAGCTCAAAGAGCGGCGGCGCATTCTTGAGCACCTGCTTGCCCACGCTCTTGGCGGCGGCATAAAACTGGCCGCTCATGAGCTGGGCCAGGTAGCGGTTGAGCGCGCCCACGGGCGGGCTGATGCTCATGTCGTTGTCGTTGAGGATGACCAGCAGCTTGCAGTCGGACACGCCCGCGTTGTTCAGGGCCTCGAAGGCCATGCCCGCGCTCATGGCACCGTCGCCAATGATGGCCACGGCATGGCGCTGCTCGCCCTTTTGCTTGGCCGCCAGGGCCATGCCCAGAGCCGCCGAGATGGAGGTGGACGAGTGCGCGGTGCCGAAGGTGTCGTACTCGCTTTCATCGCGCCGGGGAAAGCCCGAGAGGCCGCCGAACTGACGCAGGGTGGGCATGCGCTCGCGCCGGCCGGTGAGGATTTTGTGCGGGTAGGTCTGGTGGCCCACGTCCCACACCAGGCGGTCTTCAGGGGTGTTGAAGACGTAGTGCAGCGCCACGGTGAGTTCCACCGTGCCGAGGTTGGAGCTCAGGTGCCCGCCGGTGCGCGAGACGCTTTCGAGCAGGTAGCTGCGCAGCTCCTGGGCCAACTTGACCAGTTGCGGGCGTGGCAGGCGGCGCAGGTCGGCCGGGCTGTTGATGGTTTGGAGCAAGGGGTGCATGGAGAGCCTCCTGTGCGCGCCGTCAGAAGACGCGGTTCACCAGCTTGTCGGCCAGGGCCTGCAAGGGAGCGGTGTTTTGCAAGCCGGTGGCCCGCAGGCTGGCCCGCGCTTGCGACAGTAATTCCTGGGCGTAATTTTGCGAGGGGCGCAGGCCCATCAGCGAGACGAAAGTGGGCTTGTCGTGCGCGGCGTCTTTGCCGGCGGTCTTGCCCAGGGTGCTGGAGTCGGCGGTGACGTCGAGGATGTCGTCAACCACCTGGAAAGCCAGGCCCATGGCCGAGCCGTAGTCGGTGAGGGCCGCCATGGTGCGCGGCTCGGTGGGCCCGCAGGCCGCCCCCATGAGCACGCTGCCCAGCAGCAGGGCGCCGGTCTTGAGCCGGTGCATCTCGTGCAATTGCTCGGAGTTCAGTGGCCGGCCCACGCTGGCCAGGTCAATGGCCTGGCCGCCGGCCATGCCGCTGGCACCGGCCGCCTGCGCGAGCAGCCGGCACAGGCGGGCCTGCATGGCAGGCGGGACCGAACCGTCGTCCGGGGTGAGCAGCTCAAAGGCCAAGGCCTGCAGCGCATCGCCAGCCAGCAGCGCTGAGGCCTCGCCGAAGCGCACGTGCACGGTGGGTTTGCCCCGGCGCAGCACGTCGTTGTCCATGCAGGGCATGTCGTCGTGGACCAGGGAATAGGCGTGAATCAGTTCCACCGCACAGGCCGCGCGCAAGGCGGCCTGAGGCAGGCCACCCACGGCCTCGCAGGCTGCGAGCACCAGCAGTGGGCGCAGGCGCTTGCCGCCGTCCAGCACCGCATAGCGCATGGGCTGGGCGAGGCTCTCAGGCACGCGTTCATCAGCGCCCACCCAGCGCTCCAGCGCCTCCTCGATGCGGGCCAGCTGGATGACCGACCAGGGGCCCAGTTCAAAGGACTGGGCGTCTGGGATGGGCAGCGAAGCGTTCAAAGGCAATCCTTGTGGGGCGGCCGGCCGATACGGCCTTAGGCGTCCGCCCAGGGTGTGAGCTCGCCCGCCTCAAGCACCTTGATCTGGTTCTCGACGGCGGCCAGCTTGTCTCGGCAAAAGGCCAGTAACTGGGCGCCCCGTTGGTAGCCGCTGAGCAGCTGGTCCAGTGGCAGCTGTCCAGACTCCAATCGCGAGACCAGTTGCTCCAGTTCCTCCAGGGCCGCCTCATAGCTGGGTGGCGGTGGACCGCTGGGCGTGGCGGCAGGGGCACTGACTTTGGGCATGAAGAAGGGAATCTGGACAAAAAAGGGAAGTCCAGGAGATTTTAGGCTCAAGAAAGCCGCCAACCGGGCCACAGACCCCCGGGCTACAATCTCGGGCCTTTCCGAACGGGTCCGACTATGGGCCCGTTTTGCTCTGTTGTCCCTCATGGGCCGCAGACCTCCGACCTGCCTCGCCGGGGTGAACCCACCGCCACCATGTCCGACCTCAGCCTCCGCCTGCTGCAAGCCACCAGCCAGCTGCCCGTGAGCAGCTACTTCGACCGGGCCCTGTACGAGAAGGAGCAGCAAAAACTGTTTGCTCGGGGCCCCAAGTACCTGGGACATGCGCTGGCGGTGCCGCAGGTGGGCGACTACTACGCCCTGCCCCAGGAAGGCGAAGGCCGCGCCCTGGTGCGCAATGCAGGGGGCATCGAGCTGATCTCCAATGTCTGTCGCCACCGCCAGGCGGTGATGCTCAAGGGACGGGGCCACACCGGCAGCAACATCGTCTGCCCGCTGCACCGCTGGACCTACAACACAGGCGGCGAGCTCATTGGCGCGCCCCACTTCCAGACCGACCCCTGCCTGAACCTCAACAAATACAAGACCACCACCTGGAACGGCCTGATCTTCGAAGACAACGGCCGCGACATCGCGGGTGACCTGGCCCGCATGAGCGCGCTCACCGACCTGGATTTTTCGGGCTTCCAGCTCGACAAAGTGCATGTGCACGAGTGCCACTACAACTGGAAGACCTTCATCGAGGTCTACCTGGAGGACTACCACGTGGGGCCCTTCCACCCCGGGCTGGGCAACTTCGTGACCTGCGAAGACCTGCGCTGGGACCTGGGCGCGCAGTACTCGGTGCAGACCGTGGGCGTGTCGGACAAGTTGGGCAAACCCGGCACCGAGGTCTACAAAAAATGGCACGACGTGGTGCTGCAGTACCGCGGGGGCGAGCCCCCCAAGTACGGCGCCATCTGGCTGACCTACTACCCGAACATCATGATCGAGTGGTACCCGCATGTGCTGGTGGTGAGCACCCTGCAGCCCCAGGGTCCGGACAAGACCTTGAACCTGATCGAGTTCTACTACCCCGAAGAAATCTGCGCCTTCGAGCGCGAGTTCATCGAGGCCCAGCAGGCGGCCTACATGGAAACCTGCGTGGAAGACGACGAGATTGCCCTGCGCATGGACGCCGGGCGCCTCGCACTGATGCAGCGCGGCGACGACGAGTTCGGCCCCTACCAAAGCCCCATGGAAGACGGCATGCAGCACTTCCATGAGTGGTACCGGCGCGAGATGGGCGCCACCAAGACCACCCAGACCGTGTGAGCCCGGCCGCCGCTGTCCGGCAGCCCAGCGCCGCGCTGTGGATGCTGCTGGCCGCTTTCCTGTTCTCCACCATGGGCGTGTGCGTCAAGCTCGCGTCCAGCCACTTCAACGCCTCGGAACTGGTCTTCTACCGAGGCCTGGTGAGCATGGCCGTGATGGCGGCCTTCATGCGCGCCCGCCGCACCCCGCTGGCCACGCGCGTGGCCTCGGCCCACGCCTGGCGCTGCATCACCGGCGTGCTGGCCATGAGCGCCTGGTTCTACGCCATCATCCACCTGCCTCTGGCCACGGCCATGACGCTGAACTACATGAGCAGCATCTGGGTGGGCGCCTTCCTGATCGGCGGCAGCCTGCTGTTTGGCCGGGCCGCGGCTGGCCAGGGGCCGCTGATCGCGGCGGTGCTGGCCAGCTTTGCTGGCGTGGTAATGATCCTGCGACCCACGCTGGAGCAGAACCAGTTGTTCGCGGGCCTGGTGGGCCTGATGTCGGGCCTGATGTCGGCCCTGGCCTATCTGCAGGTCACCGGCCTGGGCCGGCTCGGCGAGCCGGAAGAGCGCACGGTGTTTTACTTTGCCGTGGCCTGCGCCCTGGGCGGCGCCCTGGGCATGGGCGTGACCGGGATCTCGCCCTGGGACTGGGATGCCGCCGTGTGGTTGCTGCCCATCGGCGTGCTGGCCTCGGGTGGCCAGTGGTGCATGACGCGCGCCTACAGCCACGGCGCCACGCTGGTGGTGGCCAATCTGCAGTACTCGGGCATCGTGTTCGGGGCGCTCTACAGCCTGCTGCTGTTTGGCGACCAGATTCCCCTGGTGGGCTGGCTGGGCATGCTCTTGATCACGCTCAGTGGCATCATCGCCACCGTGCTGCGGACCCGCCACCTCCCGCGCACCCCCGCCGAGGAACATTGAACCCAGGAGCCGCACCATGTACCGCACACTGATCACCCCCGAGCAACTGATGGACCTGCAGCGCCAGGGCCAGCCCCTGATGGTGTTCGACTGCAGCTTCGACCTGATGGCGCCCGCCTCCGGCCCGCAGCAGTTCAGTGAGGCCCACCTCCCGGGCGCGGTGTACGCCAACCTCGACACTGACCTCAGCGCCAAGCACGGCGACCCGGGGTCCACCGGTGTGCGCACGGCCGGCGGCGCCGACGAGCCGGCCTCGGGGGGTCGCCATCCCCTGCCCAACCGGGAGCGCTTTGAGCGCTGGCTGTGCAGCGTGGGTTTTTCCAACGAGATGAAGGCCGTGGTCTATGACCGGCAGGGATGCCTCTTCTGCGGGCGCCTGTGGTGGATGCTCAAGTGGGCAGGCCACGAGGCCGCGGCCGTGCTCGATGGGGGCCTGGCCGCCTGGCAGGCCGCGGGAGGCGAGACGGTGTCTGGCCCGGCTGCGGCGCATTTCAGCAGCAACTTCAAGCTCGGCACGCCCCTGGTGCGGCTGGTGAGTGCACAGGAGGTGGCCCAAGGGCTGGGGAATGCACGCCAGACCCTGGTGGACGCCCGGGCCGAGCCCCGCTACCGGGGTGAGGTGGAGCCGCTGGACCCGGTGGCCGGCCACATTCCAGGGGCGCTGAACCGCCCCTTTGGCCAGAACTTAGGGGCCGACGGGCGCTTCAAGCCGCCGGCCCAGCTGCGCCAGGAATTCGAGCAACTGCTCGCCGGCCGCGACCCGGCGGGCGTGGTGCACCAGTGCGGCAGCGGCGTGAGCGCCGTGCCCAACCTGTTGGCCATGGAGCTGGCAGGCCTCGGCCGCACGGGCCTGTTTGCCGGCAGCTGGAGCGAGTGGTGCAGTGACCCCGCTCGCCCCGTGGCCCGGGGCTGAAGGCCCGGCCCACATTCCAGCCAGGCTAGCGGCTGGTGCCTGTGCCGCCGGTGGAACACGAGGAACTGCCGCCCGGCAAGATGCTGCCCGGAACGTCAGCGCCCTCTGACACGGCAGACACCGGCCTGCGCACACGGCATGCGGCTGCCGCACTACAGCCCATCGTTCGGGCGGGGCGAAGGATGAACCCAGCTTGGCGAATCTCCGCACGAGCGGCCTGCTCTGAGGCTGGCCTGACCCCTGCAAGCCGCATGCGGCAAGGAGTGCACGATGAACTTCATCATCTGGCTGGTCGTTGGAGGCCTTGTGGGCTGGCTCGCCAGCCTGGTCATGAAGACCGATGCCCATCAGGGCATCTTGCTCAATATCGTGGTCGGCATCGTGGGTGCCTTCCTGGGCGGGCTGCTGATCTCGCCGCTGATTGGGGTGGGCACCATCAACCAGGGCATCAGCGTGGCCTCCATTGGCGTGTCGCTGCTGGGCGCCATCATCCTGCTGGCCGTCATCAACCTGGTGCGGCGCGGCAGCGTGCGCTGAAAAAACCAGCCCCCACGAAAAAGGCCTGGGGCTGAGGCCTCAGGCCTGGCGCACTCAGTGGGTGTGCCCGCTGTGGGCCAGCTCGGCCGCGACCAGCACCAAGACCAACCCCAGGGCCAACCAGAACAGCTGGGCCCCGGTTTCACGCGCGCTGAGCTTTTTCTGGAGCTGGGGGATCAGGTCGGCCAGGGCCACGTACATGAAGCTGCTGGCCGCCACCACCAGGAAGTACGGCAGATAGGCGTGCAGTTGATCCACCAGGTAAAAGCCCACGGCACCGCCCAGGGCGGTGAAGGCGCCAGCGAGCGAGACCTTGACGACTGCCATGCGGCGGTTGACGCTGGTCTCGCGCACCACGGCCAGGTCGCCCATGTGGTGGGGCACCTCGTGCATCAACACGGCCAGAGCGGCCAGCCAGCCCAGGCCCGGGTTGGCCACAAAGGCCGAGGCAATAAGCACCCCGTCGGCAAAGCAATGCAGGGTGTCACCGGTGAGCACGGCCCAGCCGCCGGAGCGCAGGTCGTGGTGGCCGTGGTGATGGCCATGCCCGTGGCCATGGCCGTGGGCATGCCCTGACGCGTCATGGTGATGCTCATGGCCGTGGTGCCAGAGTTCAGCCTTGTCGAGCAAGAAGAAAAAAATCAGGCAGCCCAGCACCGTGCCCAGCAGGCGCGAGGGCTCAATGCCGCTTTCAAAGGCCTCGGGCAGCAGCAGGGTAAAAGAGGTGGCCAGCAAGGCACCCGCCGCCAGGCTGAGCATGTGCTGGGTGTAGCGGGCCAGCAGGCCAAAGCCCAGCAAGGCGGCCAGCCAGACACTGCCGATGCCGGCCAGCAAAGTAGCCACGAGGATGGCGGTGAGGGTCATGGGGGAGGCTCTTTCGGGATCATCACAGCAAACAGCCCCCCGGACACAGGCATCCGAAAGGCGAGGTCCGGCCATGTCCGCACAACCGTCCGGGCCCGATTATCCCCGGGGCGCCAGGGGTCAGGCTCGGCCTCAGGCCTGACCGGGCTCGCGCAGCCAGGCCAGGGCGCGCCGGAAACCGTCCTCGGCCGCCTGGGGGCGGTAACTGGGCCGGTAATCGGCATGAAAAGCGTGCGGCGCCTCCGGGTACACCACAAAGCGCGATTGGGCCGCAAAGCGGTTGCCTTGGCCGCCCGACTGCGCCAGGGCCTGCTTCATCTGCTCGACCGTGCTCAGCGGGATGCCCGTGTCGGCGCCGCCGTAGAGGCCCAGCACCGGCGCCTTGAGTTCGGCCACCCCATCGAGCGGGTGTCGGGGCGTGTTGGGCGTGGCCTGACCGACCAGACGTCCGTACCAGGCCACGCCCGCATGGAGGGGCCGATGCTGGGCGTACAGCCAGACCATGCGCCCGCCCCAGCAAAAGCCGGTGATGCTCACCTTGCGATCGTCGCCCCCGTTGGCAGCGGCCCAGCGAACGGCGCCGTCCAAGTCGGCGAGCACCTGAGCATCTGGCACCTTGCTCACCACCTCGGCCTGCAGGCGTGGAATCTCGGTGTAACCGCGCGGGTCACCCTGGCGGGCGAACAGCTCGGGCGCCACGGCCAGAAAACCCTCGCGGGCCAGACGGCGGGCGACATCGGCAATGTATTCATGCACGCCAAAGATTTCATGGATGACCAGCACCACGGGCAAGTTGGTCTTGCCGGCTGGGGCGGCAAAGTAGGCGGGCACTTGGAAGCCGCCGACTTCAAAGGTGGTGGTACCGGCGCGCAGGCCCTCGGCGGGGGTGCGCACCGCCGTTTGGGCCACCACGGGCATGGCGGCAGCGGCATAACCCGCCCCAAGCACCGCCTTGAGGGCGGTGCGCCGGCTTGGCGGCTGGGCCTCGTGGGCGTTCAGGAGGCTGCGGGTGTCATTGAGGAGATCGATGTTGGGCATGGGCATCCAGGGTGGGGCAAGACGGAGCTCATCTTAGGCAGGACGCCAGCGCGACGGGCCTGCTGGGTTATTTCGCGCTCCGTGCTCCCCATCGGTGCTGCCCATCGGTGCGGCCCATCAGTGCGCCTGCTCCCAGTTGGGGCCCACGCCCACTTCGGCCAGCAGCGGCACGCGCAGGTCGGCCACGCCGGCCATGAGGCGCGGAATTTCTGCGCGCAACCAGTCCACCTCGGTTTCGGGCACCTCGAACACCAGTTCGTCGTGCACCTGCATGATGACCTTGGTGGCGCGCTGCTCGGCATCGAGCACCTGCTGCACCTTGACCATGCTCAGCTTGATGAGGTCGGCCGCCGTGCCCTGCATGGGCGCATTGATGGCCGCGCGCTCCGCGCCGCTGCGGCGCGGGCCGTTGGGCGAATTGATCTCGGGCAGATACAGGCGCCGGCCGAACACGGTTTCCACATAGCCCCGGCTCTTGGCCGACAGACGCGTCTCGTCCATGTACTGCTTGACGCCCGGGTAGCGCTGGAAGTACTTGTCGATGTAGGCGGCCGCGGCCTTGGTCTCGATGCCCAGGTTCTTGGCCAGGCCGAAGCTGCTCATGCCGTAGATCAGGCCAAAGTTAATGACCTTGGCATACCGGCGCTGCTCGCTGCTCACCTGCTCCAGCGGCACGCCAAACACCTCGGCAGCGGTGGCGCGGTGCACGTCCAGGCCTTCGTTGAAGGCGCGCAGCAGGGCCTCGTCGCCGCTGATGTGGGCCATGATGCGCAGCTCGATCTGCGAATAGTCGGCGCTGGCAATGAGGCAGCCCGGCGCGGCCACAAAAGCCTCGCGCACGCGCCGGCCCTCGGGCGTGCGAATGGGAATGTTCTGCAGGTTGGGCTCGTTGCTCGAGAGCCGCCCCGTCACGGCCACCGCCTGCGCGTAATGCGTGTGCACGCGGCCGGTGCGCGGCAGCGCCAGCTGAGCGAGCTTGTCGGTGTAGGTGCCCTTGAGCTTGGAGAGGCTGCGGTGCTCCAGGATCTTGGCGGGCAGCGGGTAGTCTTCGGCCAGCTTTTCCAGCACCTCTTCGTCGGTGGAGGGGGCGCCGGTGGCGGTTTTTTTCACCACGGGCAGGCCCAGCTTGGTGAAGAAAATCTCGCCGATCTGCTTGGGTGAGCTCAGGTTGAAGGGCTGGCCGGCGAGTTCGTGCGCCTCCACTTCAATCTGCTGGATGCGCGCGCCCAGGTCGGCGCTCTGACGAGCGAGCATGCCGGCGTCGATCAGCACGCCGTTGCGCTCGATCCGGTAGAGGGCTTCGCTGCTCTGGATTTCAAGCTCGTAGATGAAGCGCAGCTTGTCGTTGGCCTCAAGTTGCGGCCAGAGCACGCCGTGCACGCCCAGCGTCTGCTCAGCATCTTCGCAGGAGTATTCGGCGGCCTTGGCAATGTCGACCTGGTTGAACTTGATCTGCGAGGCGCCCTTGCCGCACAGGTCTTCGTAGCTGATGCCGCTGCGGCCCAGGTGGCGCTCGGCCAGGCTCGCCAGGCCATGAGGCTTGTGGACTTCGAGCACATAGCTTTGCAGCATGGTGTCGTGCTGGTAGCCGTGCACCTCGATGCCGTGGTTGGCAAAGACATGCCGGTCGTACTTGACGTGCTGACCCAGCTTGGCGCGCGAGGCATCCTCCAGCCAGGGCTTGAGGCGCTGCAGCACCTCGCCC
The DNA here is from genome assembly GCA_027486255.1 of Comamonadaceae bacterium. Taxonomy (GTDB): domain Bacteria; phylum Pseudomonadota; class Gammaproteobacteria; order Burkholderiales; family Burkholderiaceae_C; genus Polaromonas. The sequence continues at coordinate 8,072 of JAIXPL010000057.1, read as the reverse complement.
AGCGGCAACTGATCGGGCGCGCCCGGGTAGTCGTGCGCCAGCGGAATGTAGGCGGCCTCGCCTACCGCCACTGAAAAGCTCAAGCCCACGATGCGGGCGCGCATGTCGTCAAGCGAGTCGGTCTCGGTGTCCAGCGCCACCAGCTCGGCCGATTGCAGCTTGGCCCAGAGGGCATCGAAGTCCGCCCAGGTGAAGACCGTCTCGTACTTCAGCTCGCTTGGGCGCGGGGGCGGGGCCTGGAACTCGGGGTCATCGAACAGGCCGGGCTCCCCCTTGCGCGCGGCCGGGGCCTCGGGCGAGGCAGCCGGCCCCTCCAGGCTGCGGGCCAGGCCCTTGAAACCGTATTGCTCGTAGAAGGCCTTGAGCGCCTCGGTCTGTTGCTCGCCCAGGTGCAGGGCATCCAAGGCAGGCAGGCCGCCGACGTGGCCGGCCAGGTCGCAGTCGGTCTTGATGGTGAGCAACTGGCGGCCCAGGGGCAGCCACTCGCGGGTGTTGCGCAGGTTCTCTCCGGCCACGCCCTTGATCTCGTGCGCGCGCTCCATCAGGGCATCAAGCGAGCCGTACTCCTGCAGCCACTTGGCCGCGGTCTTGGGGCCAACCTTGGGCACACCGGGCACGTTGTCCACGGTGTCGCCAATGAGGGTTTGGTAGTCGATCATCAGGCGCGGCGGCACGCCAAACTCGGCCTCGACCCCGGCCACATCGCGGCGCTTGTCGTTCATGGTGTCGATGATGGTGATGCGCTCGTTCACCAGCTGCGAGAGGTCCTTGTCGCCGCTGGAGATGATGACCTCGATGCCCTGCCCCGCCGCCTGGCAGGCCAGGGTGCCAATCACGTCGTCGGCCTCCACCCCGGGCACGTCGAGCACCTGCCAGCCCATGAGGCGCACCACCTCGTGAATGGCCTCCACCTGGCTGCGCAGGTCGTCGGGCATGGGCGCGCGGTGGGCCTTGTACTCAGGGTAAAGCGTGTCGCGGAAGGTGGGGCCCTTGGCGTCGAACACACAGGCCGCGTAGTTGGCCTGCACGTCCTTGCGCAGCTTCTGCATCATGTTGATCATGCCCCGAATAGCCCCCGTGGCCGGGCTCGTGGGGTCGCCCGGGACGGCCCGCAGGTCGGGGATGGCGTGGAAAGCGCGGTACAGGTAGCTGGACCCGTCCACCAGCAGCAGGGTTTTGTGGCTCATGGGGGGATTGTCCAGGAAGCGTGGGGGCTGGTGCGCCGGGGATCGCCCAGAGAATCGCCCAGGGGGCTGGGCTCCTACGAGGCCCATGAATCCCGTAGGAGCCCAGCCCCCTGGACTTCCCCCTCTCCCCCTGGGAGAGGGCCGGGGTGAGGGCTCCCCGCCCTACAATCACTCCATGCACTCCCCCGCCCGACCGCTGCTCGCCTTCTTGCTGCTGACCCTGGCCCACGCCCTGCCTGCGGCCGCGCAGACCGCAACGCCTGCGGAGGCACCCGCAGGCCGACTGGTCGACCCCGTCGTGCAGCCCAGCCGCAGCAACCAGACCATCGAGCGCATCCGCACGGAAGACGCGGGCACGCGCATTGACGAGCTGCGCGTGGGCGGGCAGACACAGCGCATCAGCGTGCAGCCCAAGAACGACATGCCGGCCTATGAAATCCGCCCGGCCGATGTGCAGGGTGGCGCCAATGCCGGCCAGCGCATGTGGAACTTCAAGCAGTTCTGAAGCCCCCAGGACCTTCTTCATGGCTGTGTTCACCGAGGTCTCTTTTGAGGAGGCCGCCGAATTTTTCCAATCGCTGGGCCTGGGGCATCTGAGCTCGCTCAAAGGCTGCGCGGGCGGCATCGAGAACACCAACTACTTTGCCGACACCGACCAGGGCGAATGGGTGCTGACCCTCTTTGAGCGCCTGTCATTCGAACAGCTGCCCTTTTACTTGCACCTCATGAAGCACCTGGCCCAGCGCGGCATTCCGGTGCCCGATCCGCAGGCCAGCCCTTGGGTGACGGTCAAAAAAGGCAAGGCTGAAGTCATGCATGGCGGCGAGATCCTGCACCGCCTTAAGGACAAGCCGGCGGCCGTGGTGAACAAGCTGCGCGGCCGCAGTGAGCTGGCACCCAGTGCGCACCACTGCGCGGCCGTCGGCAACATGCTGGCCCGCATGCACCTGGCGGGGCAAGATTTCGAGATGCGCCAGCCTAATCTGCGCGGACTGGCCTGGTGGAACGAGACCGTGCCCGTGGTGTTGCCCTACCTGAGCGAGAGCCAGAAGGCGCTCATTCTGGGTGAGTTGGCCTTCCAGAACCACACGGCCGCCCAGGCCGCCTACCGCAGCCTGCCCAGCGGCCCAGTGCATGCCGACCTGTTCCGCGACAACGTGATGTTCGAGGGCGCTGGCCCCGAGGCCCAGCTCACCGGCTTTTTTGACTTCTATTTCGCCGGCTGCGACACCTTCTTGTTCGACCTCGCGGTGTGCCTGAACGACTGGTGCATTGACCTGCCCACGGGCGCCCGTGACCCGGACCGCGCCCAGGCCATGGTGGAGGCCTATCAGGCCGTGCGGCCGCTCACGCCGCAGGAGCGGCGCCTGCTGCCGGCCATGCAGCGTGCTGGCGCCCTGCGCTTTTGGACTTCGCGTCTCTGGGACTACCACCTGCCGCGCGATGCGGCGGTGCTACAGGCACATGACCCGGCCCATTTCGAGCGGGTGCTGCGCCATTGCCAAGAGCAGCCTTTCACGCTGGAGGCACCGGCATGCGCCTGAACCTTGTTCCGCCCCGCACGGGTCTGGCCTGGGCCAAGCAAGGCGTGCGCATGTTCTTCAAGCAGCCGCTGGCCATGTCGGGGCTGTTCTTCATGTTCATGGCCCTGCTCTCGGTGGCCAGCCTCTTGCCCCTGATCGGCTCGGCCCTGGCACTGGCCCTGCTGCCAGCCGCCACCCTGGGCCTGATGGCCGCCACACAGGAAGCCGAGCGCGGCAATTTCCCCATGCCCGCCATCCTGGCCACCGCCTTCCGGGCGGGCAAGCAGCGCGCGCGGGCCATGATGGTGCTGGGCGCGTACTACGCCGTCAGTTTTCTGGTGCTGCTGGGCATCTCCACCTTGATTGACGGCGGAGAATTCGCGCGCCTCTACCTCTTTGGCGGCAAGATCACCGAAGCCGTGGTCAACCGCCCGGCGTTTCAGACGGCCATGTGGGTGACCATCCTGCTGTACCTGCCTCTTTCACTGCTCTTCTGGCACGCCCCGGCGCTGGTGCACTGGCATGACATATCGCCCGCCAAGAGCATGTTCTTCAGCTTCATGGCGTGCTGGAAGAACAAAGGCGCCTTCCTCGTGTTCGGCCTGGTGTGGATGGGGCTGCTGATGGGCGTGGGGCTGGGTGTCACGCTGCTGGCGATGCTGCTGGGCAGCCCGGAGTTTGCCGCGGTGGCCATGTTTCCGGCGGTGCTGGTGTTGGTGGCGATGTTTTTTTCCTCGCTTTACTTTACGTTCAGGGATTGTTTTGAGTAGGATAGATATATGGGCACACCTTCTTGACCGCTAACTCTCCCCGATTTGGATGGCCACTTCCGAACTTTATCGATGCTGCAGAGAGCAGGCGAAAACCCTCAGCAAAATGTGCGTTAGCTACATCGCACTGCAGTTTCGCCACGCAAATTGTAAGGCTGCCTTACCCTTGCCATTGCCCTAGTCACAATCAGAACTTCACTAACTAATTCATGACCCAGAAAAATATTATTGCTGATGATGAAATCAGCCTGCAGGACATCTACAGGTTCTTTAAAGAAGGCTGGAAAACAATAGCCGCCACCACGGCCTTGGGGGGAGCCATCGGCGTAAGCGCCGCATTTGCAATACCCCAAAGGTTTATGGCCAATGCAACTATACAGACGGCACGGGTCCTTGGTGAGGAGGTAGAGAGCACTGCCGTACTGGCTGAAAAAATGCGCTCGCCAACCTACTACTCTCAACAAACGTTGAGTACATGCAAGGTTTTGGAAGCGAGTGATCCGGCCGACGAGTTGACCAAAGAACTGAAACCGAACGTTGCCCGTAATTCTGCATTTGTCTCGGTATCTTTCAAATCAAAAGACAAACAAACGGCGGTTGGATGCCTGAATGCCGTTATGACTGACATCAGGCTCAATCAACTCGAGATGATCGAGCGCCAAATCACGATCGTCAAGTCTACACTCAGCATTGAAAAAGAAAAATTGAAACAGGCAGAAGAATTCGTTGAGATTTTATCTAAAAAAATACTTACTTTTGAATTAAAGGATGTGCAGTTTTCTACCACACAGTTCACGTTGTCCACCCTTGAATCAAAGCGCAGTGAAATCGTCACCTTGAGGAGCAGCATTAAAAAAACCGAGATGCTTCTAGATGAACCACAAACGAAAACAGCTTCTTTCGCCACCCCCATTTACAGTCCCGCCAACAAATTTGTGTCGCGGCTGCTTATTTTTGCTGCCTTGGCCGCGCTCATCTGTGGATTACTAAGCTTAATGGCACTACTTACTCGCCGAGTAATTCAGCAACTCAGAGAAAAGTCATAAATTAAAACCGACAGAGAAAAAGCATATTATTAAAAGGGGCGTTAAAAGTAGTCAAAGCCCATCAGAGAAAATAAATCTCGATTTATTATGTAAATGGAGTGAATCGCTTCTCAGTTTTAAGAAAATTCACAAAAATTCATTGGGCGACTGCAATGGATTACCCGCAATATCCGCTCTAGGGAACGAAAGTCAAATATGCAGTAAAGGGACTAGCAATGATTGATAGGTCTTCACCCTGGACTCTTAAATTACGTAAACCAAACCAGCAAAAATGGTCACATTGGAAAATTTAATAAAGATAAGGTAATAAGAGTCTCCTAACTTGAAATCTACTTCCAGCCACTGATAGATGATCAGCATCAGCGTAAAGCAAGGCGCCATTTTCATCAAAAGTTAGGCATCTATCAAGGGGACAAAATACGGGTAGACTATCAATAAAAGTGACGTTTTTGAGTAGAGAAAAAGCCTGTCGATAATCAGCCTGCCTCTCATAAACGGAATCCTTCAGGACAAAACAATTTTTAACAACACCTCTAAAAGGGCGAGTCAAACAAGAAGCCGGATGAAAATCAAGCTCAGGATTTTCACTGACATAAAAAACTTGCTTATCCTTAGCCGCCAGGCGATTAATTGAAAGCTGCGCAGAATTTACAAACCTTCCTAATGGAATCACATTTCCAATAATATTTTTTTCTCCAGTCAAAGGCTCGGTGCCAGTCGTGTATGTCGGCCCCCTAGTGAATACAAAAATCTTCTTAATATCTTTCTTTTTTTCAATTATTCCAAGTAACTGCTCAATCTTATCATTACAAGCCTCCATCTCAGCTTCACTATTACCAGTAGGGCTCCGCATGAAAGGTGGACAACTACTATTAGCAAGAAGAACAGTGCTCTCCCCTCGACTTTCAAAAAATTCTGAAATCCCAGGATATGCTACGTGAGCATGACTATCACCAATAACGGCAACCGTTTCATTTGAATTTAAATTTTTATACCGACAATAATTGAATAATGGAGTCTTCAATTCTACATAGTCAAAACAAGCTTGATCTGTAGCTGGCGTTCTAATGAGCTCACTCCTATTATTAACAAGGCCTCTAATAGAGCCTCTGTAATCATACCCATCGCCAACGTTGGCGCCATGGCCAACTAACCCAACAAAAGCCATAAGAATGACGAGTATTGAAACTCCAACTTTTCCTGATTTATTCAAACGGATTGGACGCTCAATTAAAATATAAGTCAGCCAAGCAAGCGCAACCGAGAGCACAATAGCCGCTACACGCAGGCCTCGACTTGGAGCTTCACTCTCAATAATCCTAATAAAAGAGAGCAAAGGCCAGTGCCACAAGTAAAGTGGAAAGCTAATTAATCCGAACCAAATGGCAACCCTGCTTGAGAGTATCGTATGATTAATCCAAGCTTTTGGACCCGCTAAAATAATCAACAAAGCACCCAAAACTGGAATTGTAGCCAACTTCCCTGGAAAACTTACGTCTTTATTGATTCGCCAAAAAGCATAAATCAAAAGTAAACTGCCGATTATAGAAATAATATTAGACAAAGTCCTTCCATCGGCATCTACGAATTCTCGATAGATCACACTAGAAAGCCAGTCATCAATCTTTAACTTAATGACTGCAAACGCATCTTTCTTATACAGAAAGAACCAGGCCAAAACACTTCCACTTAACAACTCCCAAAACCTCGTTTGGGGAGAATAGAAAGTTGCAACAGGGTCACTGCTTATACCCTTGAGATTAAAATAAAATGAAAGAATAGCAACAAGAATTGTAAGCGTTAGTAAATTAAATTTCTTCTTCCAAGCCAACCACAAGACAAACGGCCAGATTATATAAAACTGCTCCTCAATACCTAAGCTCCATAAATGTAGCAATGGCTTAGTCCCTGCAGAATTATCAAAGTATCCTGCCTCACTCCACAAAATGAAGTTAGAAACGAACCCGGCGCCAGCGGAAATATGTTTACCCAGCTGTTTGTACTCATCTGCAAGTAGAGCGAACCATCCAAAACCATAACTTACTAGCAGAACAATCAACAATGCTGGGAAAATACGCCTGATACGCCGCTCGTAAAAATCTGAGAATTTGAATGTGCCTCTATCTAAATTCTCAAAAATAATCGTCGAAATAAGGAATCCTGATATAACAAAAAAAACATCAACGCCAATGAACCCACCTTTCATCCATTCAGGGAAGGCGTGAAAAGCAACAACCGACAGTACAGCTACGGCTCTTAATCCATCGATGTCGGGGCGATATTTGGGAGAGTATAAATATGGAGTAGGATTTTTCATTTCAGCTGCACTCTTTGATATTGGTACTTTGTTAGCCCAAGCGACAGGAGGAATTTGTAGCATTTTTCGGTTTTACCTTTGAGCCGCCCCTAGAATTGATGTGTTTTCTATTTCTGATAGATTGAATATTGAGCAAAAATTAGTTGAACTGTTTTCCACGAGGAGCGCTATCGTGCTGTGCGAATCTAGGGTTGACCTGCCTCCCCCACTGGTAGTACCAGTCTGAAGTTAGCGAAGTCCGTCAACTATCTGGAGAATGAACCACGTCAAGAAGCGAAGATCATCAGTTTCCTAAATCAGATCGAGACAGAAATGCCGATTAAGGGACTGTGCCGCAACAGTGGCTTCAACTACGCGATGTTTTACATGTGTCGCACCAAGGACGGCTTGAGACATTTACCTGGCCAAGATGACTGTGTCGGTCTGGCTAACGGACTACAAAGAGGTCAAGCAGCACTGATCTGGTCCGCATGACCCCTGCACGCATCGCAGAACGGCATTGCTAAGGCGCTGGCGATGTAGCTCAATTCGCATCAACCCAAACATCCATCGAGTAATCTTGGGCCTAGTTCTAAACATTTAATTTGCACGTCTAGAGAGACAGAGAGTAGTTTATTCACTTGGTAAATACAAATGAGCTCTACTCATTCGCCATCGCTTCGCGCTCGAGTGCAAGATGCACCCAGTCGACCACTTCGCCGCTAGGTTGATAGCCGCTGATTAAATCTTTCAGGAGTGAACGAATGACTGGAACATCATTCACACCTATGGCTATACTCAATGCGTTGAGCTTTTCCTGCAATTTTGCCCAGCTTATGAACTGTTCTTGCGCCTTCATGATTCGCGGGTGCTGGGTGAGCCTGGGGTTTTCGCCGATCAGAAGCTCTTCGTAGAGCTTTTCACCGGGCCGCAGGCCAGTCACGGTCAGTTCAATATCGCCATCTGGGTTCTGCTCGTTGCGTACCGTTAGACCAGACAGTTCCACCATGCGGCGGGCCAAGTCCATGATTTTGACTGGCCGCCCCATATCAAGCACAAACACGTCGCCGCCCTGTCCCATGGCACCAGCCTGAATCACTAACTGCGCCGCCTCGGGAATGGTCATGAAGTAGCGTGTGATATCCGCATGAGTGATGGTGACGGGGCCACCGTTTTTGATTTGCTCGCGGAATAGTGGCACAACCGAGCCGCTAGAGCCAAGCACGTTGCCGAAGCGCACCATGGAGAAG
>JAIXPL010000013.1 GCA_027486255.1 Comamonadaceae bacterium | reverse complement strand
GAGGCAAAAGCGCCCACGGTGGTCTTGCGCAGCACGTGCTCACCCGGCAGGGGCTTGAGCTCATCGAGGATCTCGTGCTCGCGGCTGCCCACGTGGTTCTTCACCTCGGCAAAGAGTTTTCGCATGTGCAGGGGGGCGTCGCTGGCATCGGGCAGGGCGGCGCCCACGGTGACATGCAGCACCGGCCGGCCGGCCCGTCGGAAGGCCTCGCGCAGCCGCAGCGTGTGGGGCAGCACCAGGCGCTCGATGCGATCGAAGCGGTAATCGCCCACGGAGGAGCCTTCGGCGGCGAGCTTGCGCGCCAGCGCCCCTTGCCGCGAGCCGGTGGCGTACTGCATGTCGATGATGAGCAGGGCCGCGCGCTCGGGCTGGACGCTGCGCTCAGCCATGTAGGCGCGGATGTAGTCGGGTGTCGTGCTCATGAGGCAGAGGTGAGGGTGGGGTCGGCCTGGAGGCGCCAGGCGTCAAGAATATCTGCGGCGGTGGCGCACCACACGCCGCTGTGGCCCAGCATGTAGGCCAGTGCATCGTCCAGCGCCTGGATGCGGTGCGGCTGGCCCATGATGAAGGGATGGATGGCGAGGTTCATCACGCGACCGCCTTCGCTGTAGAGCGTGTCGAATTCGTCTTTGATCTTCTGCGCAAAGTCGGCGGTTTCCATGCCGCGCCGCCAGGCGATGCTGTCATTGATTTCCATGCTGTAGGGCATGGAGTACAGCTCGCCCTGCCGCACCCGGATGGGCGTGGGCTGGTCGTCGTGATACAGGTCGCAGAGGTAGCTGATGCCGGCTTCGGCCACCAGGTCGGGCGTGGCCAGGGTATTGGAGGCCGCCGGTGAAAACCAGCCACGCAGCGCGCGCCCGGTGACGCGCTGGTGGATGTCCTGGCACTGGGCAATGGCCGCGCGTTCTTCATCCTCGGACAGGCCCCAGTGGTAGCGCGTGTTGTAGAGGCCGTGCGACATCAGCTCCCAGTCGCGCTGGAGCATGGCCTCGGTGATCTCGGGGTACATCTCGAGCACCGCCATTGAGAGCGACACCGTGCAGGGCAGCCGGTAGCGGTCCAGCACCTCCATGAGCCGCCACACACCCACCCGGTTGCCATAGTCGCGCAGGCCATAGCCCAGGATGTCCGGGTGCGGTACGCGCGGCCAGGGGTCGCGCACCCTCACTTCTTGCGGCAGGTACTCGTAGTGCTCGATGTTGGGCGCGATCCACAGGGCCAGGCGTGCGCCGTTCGGCCAGTGCACAGTCGGCCGCTCGGGCGCCGCCGAATAGGCGATGCGCTCGTGCATGGCCACTGCGGCACCCATGACCTCAGCCTTGGCGGGGCCGGACTTCGGCCAGGTCGTTCCACACGTCTTGCCGGCGCAGGCTGCCGGCCTCCACCTCGAAGCGGTCGATGAAGCGAATGCCCTCAAAGCTGCTGCCGTCCAGCCAGGTGCCGCTGAGCGTGCCCGAGCAGAACACCGTGGTGAAGCCCTCGCCCCAGCATTCTTCAAAGCGCTCGTAGCTCTTGGCCACGCTCCGGTAGCGGCCCTGGGCCCAGCTGAGCAATTCTTCGAGCTGGTGCATGGGCGCGGCACCCGGGAAGGTCATGGAAAAACCGGGCGCCAGGAACTGGCGGGCGGCTGCCAAGTCGCGCGCCTGCATGGTTTCCAGGAAGCGGCGCACCAGGGCCGAGGCGTCAGGCAGCTCTGCGCCTCCGCCGGAGAACACGCGGCCATCGCGCATGTAGGTGGCCGCATGCTGCACGAACACCGTGGTGCCCGCTGGCTGCGCGGCAATCACCGAGCGTGTGGCCAGGCCCAGGCGCTGCACCAGCCGGGATTCGCACTCGTGGCCGTAGCCGGGCAGCAGGGTGACAGTGACAACAGGCATGGGGTGTCTTTCAGGGGTGGTTTGATGTCCAGGCCTCGAGGATCTGGCTGCCGGTGGCGGCCCACACGCCGCGGTGGCGCAGGATGTGGTCCAGGGCTTCTTCGAGGGCCGAGATGCGGTAGGGCTGGCCGATGATCCAAGGGTGCAGCGAAATCGCCATCACGCGGCCATCACCGGGCGAGGACTCGCGGTAGAGCAGGTCGAACTGGTCGATCAGTGCATCGCGGAAGTCGTCTTCGGTGTGGTGGTTCTGCACCAGGATGGTGTAGTCGTCGATGTCCACCGGGTGCGGCATGGCGTGCAGGGCACCGGCGCGGGTGCGCATGGCGTAGGGCATGTCGTCGTTGACCCAGTCACACACGTAGTCGACGCCCGCTTCGGCCAGCAGGTCGGGGGTGTGCATGGACTCGGACTTGGCCGGCGAGAGCCAGCCGCGCACCGCCTGGCCGCTGGCCTGGCGCAGGATCTGCAAGGTCTGTGCGATCCACTGCCGTTCATCGGCCTCGGACAGACCGCCGTGGTGCAGGTGGTCCATGTCCAGTCCGTTGGCAATCACCTCCCAGCCACGCGCCACGCAGGCCTTGATGAGGCTGGGGTAGCGCACGGCCACGGCCGCATTCACCGCCACCGAGGCCGGGATGCCGCGAGCTTCGAGGGCCTGCATGATGCGAAAGATGCCCACCCGGTTGCCGTAGTCGCGCAGGGTGTAGTGGCGCAGGTCCGGGTAGGCGGTCTGCATGGCTCCGGGCGGCTTGAAGGGCTGGCCCTTCATGTCCAGCGGGAACCACTCCAGCGCAGGCACCACCCACAGCGCGATGCGCGCATCGCCGGGCCAGGCCACTGGTTTGCGTTGCGGCAGGGGCGACCAGTCGTAGCGGTCGTGGTCCATGCCATAGCGGCGCTGGGGGTACTCCAGGTAGTCGTCGGTCACGGGCGGGTTCATGGTGCTTCTCCCACGGGCTGGGCGGCGGCCGCGAAGGCGTCGTGGTAATGCGTGTTGAAGTGCTGCGCGATCTCGCGCCCCGTGGCCAGCCAGACCTTGTCGTGGCTGGTGATGTAGCTCAGGGCTTCTTCAAAGGCGGCCAGGCGATAGGGCTGCCCGACCAGGTAGGGGTGCAGCGGAATGCACATCACGGTGCCCGACTTTTCACCTTCGGCGTAGAGCCGGTCGAACTGGCGCTTCAAGATGTCGGCGTAGCGGCGGGGCGAGACGAGGTTGACGTTGTAGACGATGACGTCGTTCATCTCCAGCGAATACGGAATGCTGGTGAGCTTGCCCTTCTTCACCTTGACCGGCCCGGGCTGGTCGTCGTGGAAGAGGTCGCACACATAGCTCAGGCCCATCTCGGCCACCAGGTCCATGGTGCGCTCGGTGTAGGTGAGGGCCGGCGCCAGCCAGCCATCGAGCTTTTGGCCGGTGTGCTTCTTGATGGTGTCAATCGAGTCCTGGATCACCGCGCGCTCCTGCGCCTCGGTCATGCCCATGAGGTAGCGCGTGTTGTAGGTGCCGTGGGAGTAGAACTCCCAGCCTTCGTCGGCGCAGGCCTTGATCACCTCAGGATGGTGCTCGCACATGGCCACGTTGAGCGACACGCTGCCGCGCATGCCGCAGCGCTTCATGCTGCCCAGCATGCGCCAGAAGCCGGCGCGGTTGCCGTAGTCGCGGTAGCTGTAGTTCAGCACGTCCGGCGTGGGGCGCGCCCAGGCCGCACGCGAGGGGTTCTTCGGTGGGGCGAGTTCGTAGTACTCGATGTTGGGCGCCACCCAGAAGGCCACGCGTGCGCCGCCCGGCCAGCGGATGGCGGGCCGCTCGGTGTAGGGCAGGTAGTCGTAGAAACCGGGATCGCGTTTCACCGTGCAGCTCCTGGCGGCTGGGTGCGGGCCGGCACCTGGCGCAGCTGGGCCAGGGTCTCGTCGATGGTCAGCACGTCGGCGTACTTCAGCGTCATGTCGTAGAGGTTGGCAAAGTGCGGGCTCTCATGCTTGTCCGCCACGCATTCCTCCGGAACGATGGTGCGGTAGCTGCGCTGCAGGCTGTCGACCACGGTGGCCCTCACGCAGCCAGAGGTGGAGCCGCCGGTGACCACCACGGTATCGACCCCGTGGAAATTAAAGACCGAGCCCAGGTTGGTTTCAAAGAAGGCCGAGGCCATGCGCTTGTTGATGATGATGTCGCGCGTGCGGTCGATGTCCAGGCGGTCGTCGAACTCCGAGCGGGCACTGCCCACCTTGATGTTCTGCAGCGAATCGGGCGTGTTGGTGCGCGTGCCCCAGACGCCGCAGTCTTCGCCCGACTCCATGTAGGCCACATAGGTCCACACCACCGGAAAGCCCTTGGCCCGGAACTCGGCGGCCAGTGCATTGACGTACTCGAGCTGGCGCGGGTCGGTCTCGTAGGCGGTGGCGAACGCGCCCACCTGGGTGTAGGCCTTTTGCAGGTCCACGTTGATCAGGGCGGGCACGCGTCCGAAGCCAAAGCGCTTGCGGGTGGGGTTGGCCTTGACTTCAGCGAAGAGCTGGCGGGCGGTCTTGTCGGAGGTTTGCATGGAAAGGGAGTGGAGTTGTTTTATAAAAGCAGTGGTTCAGTGAGCACACGCGGGCCAGCGCGCATGCTGCATCGGGTCATATGTTCTGTCAATAGAACATTTGAGCCCGGTTGGGTCAGGCCAGGGGCGGGCGGCGCAGCAGTGCCAGCCAGCTCGCCAGGGGCAGCTCGCCCGCGCACAGGGCATGGGTGGCGCTGAGCAGTTCGCGGGCATGGGCCTCAGGCCAGACGCGCTGGCACAGGTCCATGAACTTGCCGCTCAGCTCCTCGGCCGTGTACGGAGCGGTCTCATCGCCCCGGTTGACGCCGGCCTCGCCCACCCACTGCTGTCCCTGGCGGTCGGTGAGGGTGATGCGGGCCGGCCGCTCGCGCGGCAGGCGCTGGGTCATGGCGGGGTCTTCGGCGATATGAACCTTGCGGGCCAGCGCCAGGATGCGCTCATCGCGCACGGCCTCCCAGGTGAAGGCCGACAGCCGGCTGTGCCCATGCACCAGGCGCGTGGCCACCGCGAAGGGCACGGAGAACTTGGCGGCCAGGGTGTTGACCGGGGCCGGGTCGTCGAGTTCGGCCGCGTAGGCATAGCTCAGCACCTCGATGCGATCAATGTCATCAACCGCTGGGAAGCCTTGCCGGGCTTCCAGCGCATCCAGGGCGTCGAGCGTGCCGTGGTTGTAGCGGCAGCAGGAGTGCAGCTTGAAGTAGTTGCAGCTGACGTGCCATTGCTCGCCCAGGCCAGCAAGCAGGGCCTGGGTGTCGAAGCGCTCCGACACGATGGCGCCGAAGAGCGACTGCAGGCCGTCCTTCTCGCCGGTGAAGCCGCAGCTGCTCAGCTGTGCGGCCAGCCAGCCGTTCTGGTTGCTCAGGCCCGCGTAGACATTGCGCACCAGGCCGCCTTCGAGCATGGTTTTCTTGGAGGTGGCGATCGTCATGGACGAGGCTACATTGAGCGTTTGCCGCATGTCCTGCGCGCCGTAGCCCAGCAGTCGGGCAGAGGCTGCGGCCGCACCCACGGTGCCCCAGGTGCCGTGCGGGTGCATGGCGCTGCGCAGCTGCGAAGCTGCCCCCAAACGTGAGCCAACTTCATACCCGGCCACCAGCGCCGAGAGAAAGTCTTGCGCGGTGCACGCCCGGGTCTCGGCCAGCGCCAGCAGGGCAGGCAGCACATGCACGGCGGGGTGCCCGCGCGAGAAGCGGTTGCCTTCGTCCATCTCCAAAAAGGTGCCGGCCGTGCCATTGAGCAGGGCCGCGATCATGGGCTCGGTGCGCCGGCCCAGACCCACCAGCGTGCCTCCGGCCGGGCTGTCAGGCTGGCGTGCGGCCCAGGCGCGCCATTCGGGCTCGGCCGAACCGGCAGCCATGGCCGCCACGGTGTCGGCCAGGATCCAACCCACATGTGCTTGTACCTCGGGCGGGAGGCGCTTGAAATCCAGGGACGCGGCAAAGCCGCTCAGGGCATCGAGGTGGTTCATGCGTGGGGTGTTTCAGAAAGCAGAAGGTGTTGCTGTGCACGCCGGGCAATCTCGCCCGGGCTCGACCATGACACGCCTTCGCGGCTGGCCAGATCCGTCAGCAGGCGCTTGAGGGTGCCAATCCGGCTGGACATACCGCTCAGCCAGGGGTGCACGGCCAGGCCGAAGACGGCGCTGCGGCGGTGGCGACTGCATTCAGCGTGCAGCCGTGTGAAGGCGGCCAGGGTCAGCTCGGCGTGCGCACGGGATGAGAGTTGCCTGAGCCATTGGCATTGCACGTCATCCCATTCGGCCGACAGCGGCACAGCCAGCAAGGCTTGGCCCGTGGGGCCATGGCTGTGCATGAGATAGGGCTGGTCGTCGTTGCACCAGTCCAGCGTGTAGTCCATGCCGGCCTCGGCCAGCAAGGCATAGGTGTGTGGTGTGGTGCCCCAGTCCTGGCTCAGCCAGCCTCGGGGGCGCAGCCCTGTGCAGCGGTCCCAGGCCTGCAGGGTGTGTGTAATGTGCTGGCGTTGTTCGTCAAGGGACTGGCCGCCATGCATCAGCTCATTGGCCGCCAGGCCGTGCGCCACCCATTCACAGCTCCAGCCCTCTAGGTGCTGCACCAGCTCTGGCAGACGCTCGAGCACGGCGGCGTTGGCGGCAATGGCTGGTTTGAGCCCGGCCTCGCGCAGGGCATCGAGCATCCGGAACAGGCCAATGCGCAGCCCGTATTCGCGCTGGGTCCAGCTGCGGTAGTCGGGCGTGAAGCTGCCAAATTCCCCTACAAACCTGGGGTCTCTGACCGCGTTTTCCGGCGCGTTGGCGTGCCAGTGTTCGAGGCACAGCAGCACATAGCCCTGAAGGCCTGTTTCTCCCTCGTGCACGAGGCGGGCTGGCTGGGCAGAGTAGGCGTAGAGTGCGTGGTCCATGGAGGGCGTTGTGACCCTGAGGCCCCTGGTTTTCCCTAGAGATGGCTTGACAAGCCTGGAAGCTGCGACGACAGTCTAGCAATTGTTCTATCAATAGAACAATAAGATTTTCAACCCCCGATCCAGCCGAGGTCACGCCATGAATCACAACGCACGTTTGTCTCGCCGACTCGTTCTCCAAGCAGGTGCTGCCAGCACCGTTCTCGGGGCGCCTGGCCTTTTGATGGCCCAAGCCCGTCCGATCAAGATCGGTCTCGTACACCCCGTCAGCGGTGGTCTGGCCTACAGCGGCGGTCAGGGTCGCCTGGGCTGCCAACTGGCCATTGAAGAGATCAACGCGGCCGGCGGCATCAAGGCCATGGGCGGCGCCCGTTTGGAGGCCGCTCTCGGTGATTCGCAGTCTCGTCCCGAAGTGGGCGTCTCCGAGGTCGAGCGCCTGCATCAAGAGGGCGTGGCCGCCTACGTGGGCTGCTTCTCCAGTGCCATCGCCCTGCCGGCCACGCAGGCTGCGGCCAAGTACAACACCCCCTTCATGATCGATGTGGGCGTGTCCGACAACATCGTCAACCGCGGTCTGAAGAACGTGTTCCGTCTGGCACCGGGCTTTGGCAAGTGCGTCGATGACGCCATCGAGGGCCTGGGCCAGGTTAACAAGGCTGCCGGCGGTGTGGCCAAAAAGGCTGTGCTGGTCCACGAGGAATCTGAGTTCGGTACCGGCACAGCCAAGCTGCTGGCCGGCAAGCTGCCTGGCATCGGCATTGAAGTGGCCGAAGTCATCAAGCATGCGAACCCGACGCGCGACTTCTCCAATGTGGCGCTGCGCATCCGCAGCCTGCGGCCCGACCTGGTGATCATGAGCAACTACCAGAACGAGTATGTCTTGCTGGCCCGTACCCTGCATCAGCAGCGGGTGGACCTGGCGGGCATGTTCAGCGTGCTCGGCGGTGGTTTTAACTACAAGCTGGTGCAGGAGCAGCCTGATGTGGCTCAGCACATGATGGACTTCAACCACTGGTTCAATCCCCGCAACCCCCGTGCGGCCGATTTGCGCAAGCGTGCTGCCGACCGCGGTGGCCTGTTCACCTTCGAGGTCTACTGCGGTTACAACGCCGTCAAGTGCTATGCCGACGCTGTGCAGCGTGCAGGCACGGCCGACAAGGAAAAAGTCATTGCGGCGCTGGAAGCCAGCACCTGGGCGGATCACTTCATGCCCTACGGTGCGACCAAGTTCGTCAATGGTCAGAACCAGGGCGGCAGGGCGGTGCTGCTGCAAGCCAGCCGCACGGACATCGACGTGGTCTGGCCCAATGAGTTTGCGGCGGCCAAGCCGGTCTTCCCCAAGCCCAAGTTCAGCTGATCCCACCCTCGGGTGAGGAGTCTGCCGCGGCCCCCTGAGGGGCTGTGGCTGTTAGGGCTGCGCCCGCCTGGTGCGGGTGCAACCCTGCCCAGCCCTCCCGGTCTGAAAGCAAGGAAGTTCCGTGGATCCCTACATTCTGCTAGCGGCGACCATCAATGGGTTGCTGATGGGCGGCATTTACACCCTGGTGGCGTCGGGCCTGACGCTGATCTACGGGGTGCTGCACATCATCAATTTTGCGCACGGCAGCATGCTCATGCTGGCCATGTTCGGCGTCTATTTCCTGCTCACGATGGCAGGCATAGATCCCTATGTCTCACTCCTCATCATGGTACCGGGCATGTACCTGCTGGGCTTCTTGCTCTACCGGCACATGATCGGCAAGCTTTCGCTGGGGCGCGATGAAAACATCCTGCTCATCACGCTGGGCCTGTCCATCCTGATTGAGAACCTGGCGCTGATGTTCTTCAAGGGGGATTCGCGCACGATTTCGCTGCCCTACAGCGACAAGATGATCGAGTTGGGTCCGCTGCTCCTGGGTGTCCCCAAGGTGGTTTCTTTTGTGGCAGCCATGGTGCTGTGCGGCCTGCTGGGCCTGTTCATCACCCGCACCGACACCGGCAAGGCCATCCGCGCCGTCGCCAAGGAGCGCATGGGCGCGCGGCTGGTGGGCATTGATGTTGACCGGATTTTTGCCGTGTCCTTCGGGATCGGGCTGGCCACCCTGGGCGCGGCCGCCTGTCTGCTGATGCCGATTTTTTATGTGTCGCCTTCCAGCGGCCATGTGTTCGTGATCGTGGCCTTCACGGTGGTGGTTCTCGGCGGCATGGGAAGCTTTCTGGGCGCGGTGATCGGCGGGCTGATCGTCGGTCTGACCGAATCCTTTGGCGGCCTGTTTCTCGGTGAGAGCCTGGGCCAGATCGGTATCTCGCTGATCTTCATCCTGATTCTGCTGCTGCGCCCGTCCGGGCTGTTTGGAGACAAGCGATGATGCCGGCGCGTACCCCCTGGGCCGTGCATGCCCTGCTGCTGGCGCTGGCCCTGGTCTTCCCCCTGGTGTTCAGCTCGCCCTTCCTGGTGAACTTTGCGGTCTTGGCCTTGTTCTACGCCTTCATTGGACAGTCCTGGAACATCGCCGGCGGCTTTGCCGGCCAGCTGTCCTTCGGGCATGTGGCCTTCTTCGGTGTCGGTGCCTATGCCTCGACCATCGTGCAAATGCGCTTGGGCTGGAACCCCTGGCTCGGCCTGCCGGCCTCTGCCCTGGCGGGCGCGGCTGCAGGCTGGCTCATTGCGGTACTGTCCTTCCGCGCCGGGCTCAAGGGCTCCTACTTTGCACTGATCACGCTGGCCTTTGCCGAGGTGTTTCGCATCATTTCCAACTCGGTGGAGATCACCGGCGGCGGGCTGGGCATGTTGATCCCGATGAAGCAGACGGCTGCCAACTTCCAGTTCGGCGATCGCCGTGTTTTCTACTACATCATCCTGGCCTTGACGGTGGTGTCGGTGGCTTTGGCTTTGTGGCTCAAGGCCTCGCGCTTTGGCGCGCGGCTTGCGGCCATTCGCGAGAACGAAGAT
Organism: Comamonadaceae bacterium; assembly: GCA_027486255.1. GTDB lineage: Bacteria > Pseudomonadota > Gammaproteobacteria > Burkholderiales > Burkholderiaceae_C > Polaromonas. The sequence continues at coordinate 10,789 of JAIXPL010000013.1, read as the reverse complement.
TCGGCCCGGGCACTGGGCATCAATGCCTTTGCCGAGAAAACCAAGATCATGATGATCTCCGGTGCCATTGCCGGTGTCGGCGGCTGCTTTTTTGCCCAGTATTTCCTCTACATCGATCCCACGATCGCCTTCGGCGTCGACAAGTCGGTCGAGATGCTGCTGGTGAGCATGATTGGCGGTGCAGGCACGGTCTACGGTCCGCTGATCGGCGCCGTCTTGCTGGCGGCCGTCAGCGAGGTCACCCGCGCCTGGTTCACCATTCAAGGTCTGTCGTTGGTCCTCTATGGCGCCTTGTTGGTGGTGATCATCGCCTACCTGCCCAATGGTCTGATTGACTTGTTCAAGCGGCGTTCGAGCCGGTCGGGAGACAAGTGATGCTCAAAGTCACCAACCTGACCAAGATTTTTGGCGGCCTGCGCGCGGTCGATAACGCGTCGCTGGAAGTCGGTGAGGGCCGCATCGTGGCCCTGATCGGCCCGAATGGGGCCGGCAAAACCACTTTGTTCGCATGCATCGCGGGCTTTCTGCCCATCAACCAGGGGCGTGTGGAGTTTCTGGGGCAAGACATCACCGGTTTGCCGGTGCATGACATCGCCCGCCGTGGCATGGTCCGCACCTTTCAGATCACGCAGCCCTTTGCCAAGCTCACGGTGCTGGAGAACATCGCGGTCGGCTCGCACCAGTTGCATGCACGCCGAGCTGATGCGCTGGCGCACGCGCGCACCGTGGCCGAACGCGTCGGCATTGCGGCGTCCATGCTCGACCAGCCAGCTGCCGAGTTGACGGTGGCCGGCCGCAAACGGCTCGAACTGGCGCGCACCCTGGCCACCGAGCCCAAGCTGCTGCTGCTCGACGAGGTGATGGCCGGACTCAATCCCCAGGAGATCTTGGAAATCATCGGCATCGTGCGCCAGATCCGCGACAGCGGCGTCACCATCCTCTTGATTGAGCATGTGATGCATGCGGTGATGACTTTGTCCGAGCACATCTACGTGCTGTCCTACGGCAAGATCATTGCTGAAGGCGCGCCGCTGGCTATCGTCAACAACCGTGATGTGGTGGAGGCCTACCTGGGACGTGGCGCAGCCGACCAGATGGCCGACATGGCTACAACAGGAGGTGGCCATGCTTGAGATCCGTCAACTGCGTGCTGGTTATGGCAGCGTGGAGATCCTGCGCGGCATCGATCTGGATGTGGCGGCTGGCGAAATCGTGGCGGTGCTGGGCAGCAACGGCGTGGGCAAGTCCACGCTGAACAACAACATCTCTGCGCTGTACAAGCCCTTTTCAGGCTCCATACGCTTCCAGGGCCAGGAGCTTGCGGGGCTGTCCTCCAGCGAGGTGGTCAAGCTCGGCTTGATTCATGTGCCTGAGGGCCGGCGCATTTTCCCCAACTTGAGCGTGCGCGAAAACCTCGAACTGGGCAGTCTGGTGCGTGGACGCGAGCGGCGCGCACAGAACATCGAAAAGGTGGTCGACATCTTCCCCCGCTTGCGCGAGCGCTTTGGCCAGCTGGCCGGCACGCTCTCGGGCGGTGAGCAGCAGATGCTGGCCATCGGTCGTGGCCTGATGTCCGAGCCCACCTTGCTCATCATGGACGAGCCTTCGCTGGGCCTGTCTCCGCTGCTGGTCGAGCAAATGTTCGAGTTGATCCAGCGCATCAACCGCGATGGCCTGCCGGTCTTGTTGATGGAGCAAAACGCCGTGCAGACACTGGCCATTGCCCACCGGGCTTACATCATCGAGAACGGGGTGGTGGCCATGCAAGGACGGTCTGAGGACCTCGCTCGCGATCCTGAATTGCGCAAGAACTACCTGGGGCTCTAAGGCATGCAGACCAGCGTCTCCGAGCTCGCTGGCCGACGCGTTTTGGTCTCTGGTGCAGGGTCGGGCATCGGCCTGGCCACCGCCTGCACCCTGGCGCAAAACGGTGCGCGCGTGGCGGCTGTGGTGCAGACCCAATCCCAGCAAGAGTCGCTGCTGGCGGTCTTGCCGCAGGCCTGTGTCTTTGTGCAGGATCTGCTCGATGCGCAGGCCTGCGCCGCGCTGCCCTCCAAAGCCATGGACGCGCTCGGCGGGCTCGATGCCCTGGCCTGCTGTGCCGGCGTCTTCTTCAAGAAGGGCTCTGATGACACCAGCCTCGACGAATGGCGCCAGACGCTGTCCCTCAACCTGGAGTCGACCTTCATCCTCACGCGTGCGGCGATTGCCTGCATGCGCCAGCAGGCTTTGCCTGACGCCAGCGTGGTGGTCATCAGCAGCCAAATCGGCCACGTGGGCCATGCGCGCGGCGCTGCCTACGCCGCGTCCAAGGCGGGTCTCAATGGCATGGTGCGCTCGCTCGCTCTGGAATGGGCCGAGCAGGGCATTCGCATCAATGCGGTGGGCCCGGGCCCCATCGATACGCCCATGGTGGCGGCGGCCAAAGCGGATCCGGCCCTCTTGAAGTCATTGGTCGATGGCATTCCCATGGGCCGGCTGGGTCAGCCCCGTGAAGTGGCCGAGCTCACCAGTTTCTTGCTGTCGTCGCGCGCCTCTTTCATCACGGGCCAGCTGATCTGCGTGGATGGCGGCTTCACGGCACGATGAGCATGCAGGCCGCCTCGCCCCCGACATCGGCCCTGCGCCAGCTGGTGCGCGTCGCGCGCAGCAAGAACGCCGGCCCTACCTTGCTCACGCTGGATCTGTTCTTCAAGGACGCCGCCGCCTACACCCAAGGCGCGACCAGTGCCGCACTGAGCCCGCAGGCCGTGGGTGATCTCTATGGTGTGACGCCCGCCCAGGTGCAGCGCTACTTGCTGCCGCAGCTGCAGGCCATCAAGTTCACGCTGCCACGCGCCATTTGCGCCGGCACCCCCGGCGATGGCGACCTCTATGGCGCGCAGCAACATGCCCCATTGCTGGAGCTGGTGCTGTGACGCAGGCGCATGCCACCGCCCGTCTGCTGCGTGCCCACCGCCCGGGTCCCGAGCCTCTGCGTGTGCTCAGTGCCTCGGGCCAGCTTGGCTACGGCGTCGTGGCCGAGTCTCTCGCCCGTGGCATGGCCCGCCGTCCGCATGTGGTGGGGGCCGACATGGGCTCTATCGATCCCGGTCCTTACTACCTGGCCACCGGGGCCATGGCCGCCCCCGAGCCCATGGTGCGCCGCGATCTGGCTTTGGTGCTGGGCGTCTGCCTGGAGGCGGGCGTGCCGCTCATCATTGGCAGCGCCGGCACGGCCGGGGCGCGCCCGCAGCTCGAGCGCGTGGCAGCGATGCTCTCGGAGATCGCACAGGAACGCGGCCTGTCCTTCAGGCTGGCCACCATCACCAGCGACATCCCCGCCGACACCGTGGTGCAAGCCTGGCGCGAAGGGCGCCTCACGCCACTCGGTCCCATGCCTGAGCCGAGCGAGCAAGATATCCGTGCCTGCAGCCACATCGTCGGCCAATGCGGCCTGGAAACCGTGCAGCGCGCACTCGCCACCGACCCCGACGTGGTGCTGGCCGGCCGCGCCTGCGACACCGCGCTCTTTGCCGCGCTGCCTGTGATGTTGGGCTACGACCCGGCGCTGGCGCTGCACATGGCCAAGATCATTGAATGCACCTCGCTGTGCTGCGAGCCCGGCGGTCGCGACGCCATGCTGGCCGAGCTGGACATGCAAGGCTTCACGCTCGAAAGCATGGACCCTGCACGGCATGCCACGCCCGACTCGGTGGCAGCCCACGCCCTGTATGAGCAGGCCGACCCGTCCAGCGTGGACGAGCCGGGCGGCACCCTCTACCTGGACACCGCCTGCTACGAAGCACTGGATGCACACCGCACGCGCGTCAGCGGGGCGCGCTATGTGGCGCGCGCCCAGCCCACGCTCAAGATCGAAGGCGCCCAGCGCCTGGGCGCGCGCGCCGTGCTGCTGGCCGGCATCGCCGACCCCGGGCTCATTGCTGTGCTGGAGGAGGTGCTCGAGGCCGTCAGCGCCAAGGTGCACGCCTTGTTGCCCGGGCCCTGGCAGATGGTGCCGCACGTGTATGGCCGGGGGGCTGTTCGCCCCTTGCCGGCGGCGCAGCAGGCGACCCACGAGGTCGGGGTGGTGCTGGAGTTTCTGGCGCCCGATGCCGACTCGGCCCGCACGGCCGCCGCCGTGTTCAAGCAGAACCTGCTGCACCACGGCTACCCCGGGCGCCTGTCGACGGCGGGCAACCTGGCCTTTGCCTGGACACCCAGCGAGCTCGACGCCGACGAGGCCTGCCGCTTTGTGCTGTATCACGTGATGGCACAGGCGCCTGTGGACGCGCTCTTTCACATTGATGTGCGCGAGATCCAGCCTGGCACCCTGCATTGACCTGCCCCATGCCAGCCTCCTTGCCCCTGTCCAAATACCACCAGATCTACCTGGTGCTGCGCGAACAGCTGCAGGAGGGCCGCTATGCCAGCGGCCTGCCTGGGGAGCTGGAGCTGGCGCGCCTGTTTGGCGTGGGTCGCATCACCGTGCGCCGCGCGCTTGAGCAGCTCGCTGCTGAAGACCTCATCGTGCGCGAAGTCGGTCGCGGCACGCGCCCCACCACGCGGGCCGAGCAAGGCAGCCGCCGGGGCGGCGCAGTCCCCAGCCCCGCCTCGCCCGTGACCCGGCTGCACGGCCTTCTGGAGAACATCGTCAGCGTCAGCCGCAGCACCACCGTCAAGGTGCTGGAGTGGCGGGTGGTGCAGGCCTCGAACGAGCTGGCCGAAGCCCTGCAGCTGACCGACGGCCAAAAGCTGCGCAAGGCCGTGCGGCGCCGCAGCTCTGCACTCGGCCCCGTGTCGTATATCACCACCTATGTGCCTGAGAGCCTGGCGCAGGGCCTGACCCGCACCGACCTGGCGCACAAGCCCATGCTGCAGTTGCTGCAGGAGTCCGGTCTGGTGCTCGGCCGCGCCGTGCAGACGGTTTCGGCCCGCCAGGCCGACGCCCGCGTGGCCGCCGAGTTGCAGGTGGCTGTGGGCACGGCCATGCTTGCCGTCAGCCGCCTGGTCTACGACCTGTCAGACCGCCCGGCGCAGCTGCTGCAGGGCCTGTATCGCCCCGACCGCTACGAGTACCAGATGGAGATGTCGCAAGTGGGCAGCGTCGAGGCCCGCATCGTGCCCAAGGAAATCCTGCCCTGAGGGCAGGCCACCATCGTTTTCGGAGATCGTTTTTCAATGAACACCTTCCAACGCCCGCCTCAAACGCTGGCCCAGAAGCTGATCGCCAAGGCCAGCGGCCGCTCGCATGTGGCCCCCGGTGAGATCGTGAACTGCCAGGTTGACCTGGCCATGTTCCACGACTCCTCCGGCCCACGCCGCTTGAAACCCATGCTCGAGGAACTGGGCGCGCGCCTGTGGGACCCGTCCAAGGTGGTGCTGGTGATGGACCACTACGTGCCAGAGCAGGACGATGACTCGCGCCGCATCGTGCGCATCGCCCGCGACTGGGCCGCCGAGCAGAAGCTGCCGCACGTCTACGACAGCATCGGCATCTGCCATGTGGTGCTGCCGCAAAAAGGGCACCTGCGCCCGGGCATGTTCTGCGTGGGCGGCGATTCACATTCGCCCACGGGCGGCGCTTTCGGCACCTATATGTTTGGCATCGGCAGCACCGAGATGCTGGGCGTGGTCGTCACCGGCGAGATTTGGGTGCGCGTGCCGCGCACGCTGCGTATGTGGTGGGATGGCCATCTGCCTGCGGGCCTGACGGCCAAGGACATGGTGCTGCACATGACCGGCCGCTTCGGCATGAACGGTGGCGACTACCAGGCCGTGGAGTTCTGCGGCCCGGCCGTGCAGGCGCTGTCCATGCAGGAGCGCATGACGCTGTCGAACATGAGCGCCGAGATGGGCTCCCAGGTGGGCCTGATCGCCCCGGACGAGACCACCCGACAGTGGCTGCGCGGCGTAGGCGTGCCCGATGACCAGATCCACACCGAAGGCTGGCACACCGATGAGGGCGTGGACGAGACCCAGGCCAGCACCTACCGCTTTGATGCGGCCACGCTCTCGCCCCAGGTGGCGGCGCCCCACAGCCCGGCCAACACCAAGCCCGTGGGGGAATTCACCCAGGTGCCGGTGCAGGCCGCCTACATTGGTGCCTGCACCGGCGCCAAGCTCGACGACCTGCGGGCAGCGGCCACCGTGCTGCGCGGCCGCAAGGTCGCGCCCAGCCTGCGCCTGATGGTCGCGCCTGCCAGCCTGCAGGACCAGGAAGAAGCCCGGGCCGAAGGGGTGCTGGGCGCGCTGCTCGATGCCGGCGCCGAGCTCCTGCCCACGGCCTGCGGCGCATGCTCTGGCTACGGCGGCAGCATTCCGGATGGCGCCAATGTGATTGCCACCACTGCGCGCAACTTCAAGGGCCGCATGGGCTCGGCCACCGCCCAGGTCTACCTGGCCTCGCCCTACACCGTGGCGGCCTCGGCCGTGCGCGGCTACATCACCGATCCCCGGGAGGTGCTGCCATGAGTTCTCCCACTAGCCACCGGGTCTGGAAACTTGGGGCCGACGTCGACACCGACCAGCTGGCCCCGGGCGCCTACATGAAGCTGGGCATCGAGGGCATCGCGCCACATTGCCTGGAGGGTGTGCGCCCTGAGTTTGCCGGGCAGGTGCGCCCTGGCGACGTGATCGCAGCGGGCCCCAACTTCGGCATCGGCTCCTCGCGCGAGCAGGCCGCCGGCGCCCTGGTGCACCTGGGCGTGCGCGCGGTCATCGCGCCTTCCTTCAGCGGCCTGTACTTTCGCAACGCCTTCAACCTGGGCCTCTTGCTGCTGACCTGCCCCGAGGCCGAGGCCCTGCAGGACGGCGAGCAGATCTCGCTGGACCTGCAGACCCTGAAGGTGCGCACGGCCAGCGGGCGCACGCTGCCCTGCGACCCCATTCCTGATTTCCTGCTGGACATGGTCGCCGCCGGCGGCCTGCTGAACCAGCTGCGCCGCCGCCTGCGGCCCGGCTCGGCCTCTTTGGAGCACACATGAACCTCGACCATCCTGCGCGCATCGTGCGCGGCCAGAGCCTGCCCGCCGACACGCCCCATGTGCCCGCCCTCATCGTGGGCGGCGGCGCCTGCGGCATGACCGCCGCCGTGCGCCTGCGCCTGGCCGGCATCGACTGCGTGGTGCTCGAGCGCGATGCCATGCCGCAGGGCTCCACGGCTTTGTCCTCCGGCTTCATTCCGGCGGCCGAGACCCGCCTGCAAAAATCGTTGGGCATCGCAGACAGCATCGAGCAGTTCGCCCGCGATGTGCAGGCCAAGGCCCATGGCCGGTCCGCACCGCACCTGGTCGAGGCCTACACCCGGGGTGTGGCCCAGGCCATCGACATGCTCGAAGCGCAGGGCATCACCTTTGAAGTGCTCGATGGTTTTCTCTACCCCGGCCACAGCGCCCGGCGCATGCACGCCGTACCTGAGCACACCGGCGCAGCCCTGGTGGCCGCGCTGGAGCGCACGGCCACCGCGGTGGGTGCCGACGTGCTCACCGAGGCCCTGGTGCGCGAACTCTGGCTCGACGCCCACGATCGCGTGACCGGCGTCGGCTTCGAGCGCGCCGACGGGCAGATGGAATACATCGCCTGCGATGCCCTCATCCTGGCCTGCAACGGCTTTGGTGGCAACACCGCCATGGTGCGGCAGATGCTGCCCGCCATGGCCGATGCGGCCTTCGGTGGCCATGTGGGCAATGACGGCAGCGCCATTGCCTGGGGCCAGGCCCTGGGCGCGCGCCTGGCCGACCTCACGGCCTACCAGGGCCATGGCTCCTGGGTGACACCCCAGGGTGCGCTCATGACCTGGGCTTTCATCATGGAAGGCGGCGTACAGATCAATGCCGAAGGCCGGCGCTTCCATGACGAGACCCATGGCTATTCCGAGGCTTCCGAGTTCGTGCTCCAGCAGCCCGGCAGCATCGCCTGGAATGTCTTCGATGGCCCTTTACTCGAGCTGGTGCGCACCTTCCCCGACTTTGTCGAGGCCGAAAAAGCTGGCGCCTTGCGCAGCGCGCCTGACCTGGCGGCGCTTGCAGCCCTCATCGGCTGCGAGCCCGAGGTCTTGGCGCAGACCCTGGCCGAGGTGGCGCCCGGCCGCCCTGATGCCTTTGGCCGAACTTTCAAGCGCAGCCTGCAAGCGCCGTATTACGCGGTCAAGGTGACCGGGGCCCTGTTTCACACCCAAGGCGGTCTCGACATCGACGCGCAATGCCGCGTGCTCTCGGGCCAGGGCCAGAGCATGCCCAACCTGCTGGCTTCGGGCGGCGCGGCGCGGGGCGTCTCCGGTGACGCCGTGTGGGGCTATCTGTCCGGCAACGGCCTCCTGAGCGCCCTGGGCGGCGGCTGGATTGCCGCCGGCACTGTCATCGACCAATTGCGGACCTGATCCGCGCCATCACCTCAGCACCATGCCTACGCTCAAAGAACGACTGACTTCCCCCACCGCCCTGCTGGCCCCGGGCGTGTACGACGCCTTCACCGCCCTGCTGGCCGAGCAGGCTGGGTTTGAAGCGCTGTACCTCTCGGGCGCCTCCATCGCCTACACGCGCCTGGGCCGCTCCGACGTGGGCCTGACCACTGCCACCGAGGTGGCGGACACGCTGGCGCGCATCACCGAGCGCGTGGCGCTGCCCGTCATCGTGGATGCCGACACCGGCTTTGGCAACGCGCTGAACACCCAGCGCACCGTGCGCGCCTTCGAACGCGCGGGCGCGGCCATGATCCAGCTCGAAGACCAGACCTTTCCCAAGCGCTGCGGCCACCTCGATGGCAAGGGCGTCATTCCCACGGCCGAGATGTGCGGCAAGCTGCGCGCTGCGCTCGATGCGCGCCAGTCCAGCGACACCCTGATCCTGGCACGCACGGACGCGGTGGCCGTCGAAGGCCTGGAGGCCGCGCTGGACCGCGCCGAGGCTTACTTCGAATGCGGCGTCGACGCGCTCTTCGTGGAGGCCGTGCGCTCGCCAGAACAAATGAAGCAGGCCTGCGATCGCTTTGCCCACCGCGTTCCCATGCTCGCCAACATGGTCGAGGGTGGCAAGACCCCCATCACCTCGGCCGACGAGCTGGGCCGCATTGGCTACCGCATCGTCATCTTCCCGGGCGGCACCGCCCGCGCCGTGGCCCACGCCCTGCAGCGCTACTACGGCAGCCTGAAGCAGCACCAGACTACTGCGCCCGAGCGCGAGCGCATGCTCGATTTCGACCAGCTCAACGCGGTGATCGGCACGCCCGAGCTGCTGGCGCTGGGCAAGCGCTACGACGCCTAAAGGGCTGGCCCGTCATGTCCTCGCGCCGCCTGCTGCTTGCCTGCCTGGCCGCAGCGTGGCCGCTGGCGGGCCGGGCGCAGGCGGCGCCCATCCGCATCCTGGTGGGCGCGCCCGCCGGTGGCACCACCGACACCATGGCCCGCACGCTGGCCGCCGACATGGGCCGCGTGCTGGGCCGCGTGGTCGTGGTTGAAAACCGGCCGGGGGCGGGCGGCAACATTGCGGCCGAAGCGGTGGCGCGGGCGCCGGCCGATGGCCAGACCCTGCTCATGAGCTTCACGAGCCACGCCATCAATGCCTCGCTCTATCCCGCGCTGCCGTTCGATCCGGAAAAAGACTTCACGCCCCTGACCATGGTGTCCACCACGCCGGCCGTGCTGGTGGCACATCCTTCAGTGCCGGCCGATACGCTGCAGGACTTGATTCGGCTGGCCAAGTCGCGGCCCGGTCGCTTGAACTTCGGCATCGGTGCGCTGGGCTCCTCGGTGCACCTGGCCGGCGAGGCCTTCAAGATGCAGGCCGGCGTGTACATCGTCAACATTCCCTACCGGGGTACCGCCCCCGCCGTGCAGGATGTGCTGGCAGGCCAGGTGGACCTCATGTTCGCCAACATCGGCAATGTGCAAGCCCATCTCAAGGCCGGCAAGCTCAAGGCCCTGGGCGTGACCAGCCCCAAGCGCCTGCCCACCATGCCGGAGGTGCCGGCCATCAGCGAGCTGCTGCCCGGCTACGAGTCCAGCGCCTGGTTCGGCCTCTTTGGGCCGGCCCGCCTGGCGCCCGATGTGGCCCGGCGCCTGTCGGACGCGGCCCGCACGGCCCTCGCCTCGCCCGAGGTGCGCCGCCGCATCGAGTTCGAGGGCGCCACACCCGTGGGCAATACGCCCCAGGAATTCGCGGCCTTCGTGCACGCCGAGATCCAGCGCTGGGCCAAGGTGGTGAAGTACGCCGGGGCCAAGCCCGAGTGAGCCGGGCCGCTGCGGCCTGGCTGCGGCTGAGATGACCCGCAAGGTAAACTTCGCCGCTTCCTCACCTGAGGTGATGGGGCGTTAGCTCAGTTGGTCAGAGCAGGGGACTCATAATCCCTTGGTCGCTGGTTCAAGTCCAGCACGCCCTACCATTCCATCAGACCCCCGTCACTGCGAAGCCAGGGACGGGCGGCCGTTGGATCCCACGCAGCGCAGGCAGGCTGCTCAGCCCGCCTTGATCGGCGGCGCGACCTTGCGGCTCATGCGCAGCACCCGCTGACCGCGCAACATGGGCTTGGCAGCCGCCAGGAAGGTCTGGGTGTGGGCCATGCCCATGTGCGCCTGGAAGGCCTGTTCACTCGCGTAGACCTCGTACAGCACGATCTTGTTCGGATCGTCCAGGGTCTGCATCACATCGAACTGGTAGCAGCCTGGCTCGTCGGCGACCGAGGCGCGTGCGTTGATGTCGATCAGCGACATGAATGCGTCCAGCGAAGAGGGGTCGACATCGAACTCGACCAGCAGCACGAATTTGTTCATGGGGTTCCAGCAGGGTGAGGGAAAGGGGAGCGCGTTCAGAGT
>JAIXPL010000029.1 GCA_027486255.1 Comamonadaceae bacterium | reverse complement strand
TTTCCAATGAGTTCCTGAACCTCACCCGTGGCTCGGGCCTGATCTCCAACATCTTCGACAGCTACGAGACGCACAAGGGCGACATTGGCGGTCGCAAGAACGGCGTGATGATATACATGGACGACGGCGAGATCTTCACCTACGCCCTGGGCAAGCTCGACGACCGCGGCCGCATGTTCGTGAAAGCCAACGATCCGGTCTACGAAGGCATGATCGTGGGCATCCACAACCGCGACAACGACCTCGTGGTTAACGCCACCCGCACCAAGCAGCTGACCAACTTCCGCGTCAGCGGCAAGGAAGACGCGATCAAGATCACGCCGCCCATCGATTGCACCCTGGAATATGGCGTGGAGTTCATCGAGGACGACGAGCTGGTTGAGATCACGCCCAAGAGCATCCGCCTGCGCAAGCGCCACCTCAAGGAACACGAGCGCAAGCGCGCTTCCCGCGAGGGCTGAGTCCCGCCCCGACCATGACGCTCACGCACCGCCGTGCTGTCTGGCTCATGGTGCTGGTGACCTTGCTGTGGTCCACCGCTGGCATGGTCACGCGCCACCTGGAGCAGGCGCGCAGCTTTGAGCTCACCTTCTGGCGCAGCTTCTTCACGGTGCTGTCGCTGGCGGTGATCTTGCCGCTGTTCCAGGGCAGGCAGGTCTTTGCTCGGCTGCGCCATGCAGGCCCAGCACTCTGGCTGTCTGGCCTGTGCTGGAGCGTGATGTTCACCGCCTTCATGGTGGCGCTCACACTCACCAGCGTGGCCAATGTGCTGGTCACCATGGCCGTGGGGCCCTTCTTTACGGCTCTGCTGGCCTGGCTGTTTGCCGGCCAGCGCATCCCCGCGCGCACGTGGCTGGCCATTGCAGTGGCCGGAGCCGGCATCGCCTGGATGTACGGTGCCCAGTTCAGCCTGGGCGGTGGCGCCCAGATGACGGGCACCTTGGTGGCCTTGTGCGTGCCCCTGGCCGGCGCGGTCAACTGGACCGTGGTGCAGCGCAGCCAGGGCCAGGGCCAGCGCATTGACCTGGTGCCTGCCGTCATGGTGGGCGCCATCCTCTCCTCGGCCGCCACGCTGCCCATGGCCTTGCCTTTCTCAGCCTCAGGCCATGATGTGGCGTTGCTGGCCTTCCTGGGGCTGACGCAATTGGCCATACCTTGCGTGCTGTCCGTGTGGTGCGCCACTGTTCTGAAGGCGCCGGAGGTGTCCTTGCTGGCGCTGCTGGAGGTGGTCTTCGGGATTCTGCTGGCCTGGGTGGGTGCAGGCGAGGTGCCGGCCCCCACGGTGCTGACGGGTGGCGCCCTGGTGATTGGTGCGCTGGTGTTCAACGAATGGCTTGGCTGGAGACAAGGCCCATGACTTCCTCATTCATCCCCCAGGTACTGGTCGAGCGCGGCGCGCATTGCGGCCTGCTGACCCTCAACCGCCCTGAAGCGCTCAATGCGCTCTCGCTGGCCATGGTGCGCAGCCTGACGCAGGCGCTGCGTCAATGGCAGGACGACCCCACGGTGGCCCTGGTGGCCCTGCGTGGCAGCAACAAGGCGGGCGCACCGGGCACACCCGAGCGCTGGTTCGGCCATTTCTGTGCAGGCGGTGACATCCGCTACTTCCATGACGCGGCCCTGTCCGGCGATTCGAGCCTAGAGGACTTCTTCACCGAGGAATACGCGCTCAACCACCTGATACAGACCTACCCCAAACCCATCGTGGCTTTCATGGACGGGGTGGTGATGGGCGGGGGCATGGGCCTGTGTCAGGGCATAGCCCGCCGCATCGTCACCGAGCGCACCCGGATGGCCATGCCAGAGACCAAGATCGGACTGTTCCCTGACGTGGGGGGCGGCCATTTCCTCAGCCGCTGCCCGGGCCATGTGGGCGAATATCTGGCACTGACGGGTGAGACGCTCGGTGCAGAAGATGCGATCGCCTACGGTCTGGCCGATGTGCACCTGGCCGCTGCCGATCAGGCTGCACTCTGGGCCGAACTGGCCCAGGCCCGCTTGACCGACCCTGCCGCCGCAGCGGCCTGGCTGGACCATCGACTGCCCCGCACGCCCATCACCTGGCAGCCCCATGCAGCCATGGAGGCGGCTTTTGGCCAGCCCAGCGTGCGGCAAATCATCCAGGTGCTCGAGCAGGCACATGACGCCTGGTCGCAGCGCACGGCCGAGGCGCTGCGCCAGCGCTCACCGCTCATGCTGCATGTCACGCTGGATCAGCTGCGCCGTGCCCGTGCCATGTCCTTGGCCGACGCCTTGCGCATGGAACGCGACATGGTCTGGCAGTGTTTTCACCTGAGGCCCGTGCGCGAGAGCGACACCGTGGAGGGCATCCGCGCCCTGGCGGTGGACAAGGACCATCAGCCCAGGTGGAAGCCCGATCGCATTGAAGCGGTGGACCCTCAGGAGGTGGCCAGGTACTTTGACAGCCCCTGGACGCCTATGGCCCATCCGCTGCGGCACCTTTAAGCGCCTCCCGCAGGCCGGTCCTCGGCGCGGGAGCTGCGCCTCAGCGCTGGCGCGACTTCATCGCGCGCTCAACCTCGCGCTTGCCTTCGCGTTCCTTGATGGTGTCGCGCTTGTCGTGCTCGGCCTTGCCCTTGGCCAGACCCACCTCGCACTTGATGCGGCCTGACTTCCAGTGCAGGTTCAGCGGCACCAGGGTGAAGCCCTTTTGCTCGGTCTTGCCGATGAGGCGCCGGATCTCGTCCTTGTGCATCAACAGCTTTTTTGTGCGCACCGAGTCTGGCCGCACATGGGTGGACGCCGTGCCCAGCGGGTTGATCTGGCAGCCGATGATGAAGAGCTCGCCATTCTTGATGACCACGTAGCCATCGGTGAGCTGCACCTTGCCCGCCCGCACGGCCTTGACTTCCCAGCCCTCGAGCACCATGCCGGCCTCGAAGCGCTCCTCAATGTGGTAGTTAAAGAGGGCCCGCTTGTTCTCGGCAATGCGTCCGCCGTCCGCGGTCTTGGCGTTCTTGCTGGACTTGGGTGGATGGGGAGCTTTGGTGGACATCAATGGAAGAGAAGGGGATCCACCGGGCAATACAATGGACTGAGCCTGCGATTGTATGAAAACCGTCCATAAGTCCGTCCTGATCTGGTTCAGCGCCGAGGAGATGTTTTCCCTCGTGACCGATGTGGCGCAGTACCCCCGCTTTCTGCCCTGGTGCGATCAGGCCAGCGTGCTGTCCCAGGAGGATGCACAGATGACGGCCCGCGTGGGCATCGCATTCAGCGGCATCAAGCAGGCCTTCACCACGCGCAACACCCACGTGGCCGACCGCGAGATCCACATGGAACTGGTTGAAGGCCCTTTTTCCAAGCTCGAAGGCCATTGGAATTTCTCTCCTCTGGGCGAAGGTCAGCGCGCCTGCAAGGTCGATTTCACCTTGCGCTACGACTTCAACAGCATGGCCCTGGCGGCGCTGGTCGGCCCGGTCTTCGACAAGATTGCCGGTAGCCTGGTCGATGCCTTTGTCAAACGAGCCAACCAGGTCTACGGTGAATCCTGAGCTGCGCATCACCGTCGCTTACGCGCCAGCCCCTCGGCAAGTGTTCGAGCGCGAACTGCGCCTGCCGGCCGGCTGCACTGCACGCGATGCCCTGCAGGCCAGCGGCTTGCTGGCAGACTGCCCTGAATTGCAAAACGTCCCCCTGGACGTGGGCGTCTGGGGCCGGCCCTGCATGCCTGGCCAGGTGCTGGAAGAGGGCGATCGCCTGGAAATCTACCGCCCCCTGAGGGTCGACCCAAAGGTGGCACGGCGCGAGCGCTTCAAGGGGCAGGGCGCGCGCACGGCGGGCCTGTTTGCCCAGCGCCGGCCGGGCGCCAAGGCGGGCTACTGAGCTGGAGGGGAGCTCAACGGGGCTGGGTACAATCGTGTTTTTGGAGCTATCCCTATGCGCCTCCTCGGCAAAGCGCTGACCTTCGACGACGTTCTTCTGGTCCCCGCCTACTCGCAAGTCCTGCCCAAGGACACCTCTCTTGCGACCCAGTTCTCCCGCCACATCCGCCTGAACTTGCCCCTGGTGTCCGCCGCCATGGACACGGTCACCGAAGCCCGCTTGGCCATTGCCATCGCCCAAGAAGGCGGTATGGGCATCATCCACAAGAACCTCACGGCCCAGGAACAGGCCGCGCAGGTGGTCAAGGTCAAACGCTATGAATCGGGCGTGCTGCGCGACCCGGTTGTCATCACACCCCATACCACGGTGCGCCAGGTCATGAGCCTGAGCGACGAACTGGGCGTCTCGGGCTTCCCAGTGGTCGATGGCGGCAAGGTGGTGGGCATCGTCACTGGCCGCGACCTGCGCTTTGAGACCCGTTACGACCAGAAGGTCAGCGAGATCATGACGCCCCGCGAGCGCCTGGTCACCGTGCCCGAGGGCACCACGCCCGAGCAGGCCAAGCACCTGCTCAACAAACACAAGCTCGAGCGCCTGCTGGTGGTGAACGAGGCCTGTGAGCTCAAGGGCCTGATCACCGTCAAGGACATCACCAAGCAACTCAACTTCCCCAATGCGGCCCGTGACGCCGCCGGCCAGCTTCGCGTGGGTGCGGCTGTGGGGGTGGGGGAGGGCACGGAAGAGCGGGTCGAAGCCCTGGTGAAGGCGGGTGTCGATGCCATCGTGGTCGACACGGCCCACGGCCACAGCAAGGGCGTGATTGAGCGGGTGCGCTGGGTCAAGCAGAACTATCCGCAGGTCGACGTGGTGGGCGGCAACATCGCCACTGGCGCGGCCGCACTGGCGCTGGCGGAAGCCGGTGCCGACGCGGTCAAGGTTGGCATTGGCCCGGGCTCCATCTGCACCACCCGCATCGTGGCCGGCGTGGGCGTGCCGCAGATCATGGCTGTGGACAACGTGGCCACCGCCCTCAAGGGCACAGGCGTGCCGCTGATCGCCGATGGCGGCATCCGCTACTCGGGTGACATCGCCAAGGCCATTGCGGCCGGCGCCAGCACCGTCATGATGGGTGGCATGTTTGCCGGCACCGAAGAAGCCCCGGGCGAGATCGTGCTCTACCAGGGCCGCAGCTACAAGAGCTACCGGGGCATGGGCTCCATCGGCGCCATGCAGCAAGGCAGTGCCGACCGCTACTTCCAAGAGTCCAGCACCGGCAACCCGAATGCCGACAAGCTGGTGCCCGAGGGCATCGAAGGCCGTGTGCCTTACAAGGGCTCGATGGTCGCCATCATTTTCCAGATGGCCGGCGGCCTGCGCGCCTCCATGGGCTACTGCGGCTGCCCCAGCATTGCCGACATGCACGAGCGGGCCGAGTTTGTGGAGATCACGGCCGCCGGCATTCGCGAAAGCCATGTGCACGACGTGCAGATCACCAAGGAAGCGCCCAACTACCGGGCGGACTGAGCAGCCTGCGCCACCCAGGAACCCCTCGCGGCCGCACCTTCACCGGGCGGCCGCTCGCATTTCAAAGCCTCCGCCATGCAGCACCAGAAAATCCTCATCCTCGACTTCGGCTCCCAGGTCACGCAGCTCATTGCCCGCCGCGTGCGCGAGGCCCATGTGTACTGCGAGGTGCATCCCTGTGATGTGAGCAGCGACTGGGTGCGGGAGTTCGCTGCCGACGGCCAGCTCAAAGGCATCATCCTCTCGGGCTCTCACGCCAGTGTGTACGAGGTGGATGACCGCGCGCCCGAGGCCGTGTTCGAACTGGGTATTCCGGTGCTGGGCATCTGCTACGGCATGCAGACCATGGCCACCCAGTTGGGCGGCAAGGTCGAGGGCTCGCACACCCGTGAATTTGGCTACGCCGAGGTGCGCGCCCACGGCCACACGGCTTTGCTCAAGGACATCGCCGACTTCACCACGGCCGAGGGCCACGGCATGCTCAAGGTCTGGATGAGCCATGGCGACAAAGTCACCCAGCTACCCCCTGGCTTCAAGTGCATGGCCTCCACGCCCAGCTGCCCGATTGCAGGCATGGCCGATGAAGCCCGGCGCTTTTATGCCGTGCAGTTTCACCCGGAGGTCACGCACACGCTGCAAGGCCAGGCCATGCTCAACCGCTTTGTGCTGGACATCTGCCAGACCCGCCCCGACTGGATCATGGGCGACTACATCACCGAGGCCGTGGAGAAGATCCGCGCTCAGGTGGGCAACGAAGAGGTGATCCTGGGCCTGTCGGGCGGGGTCGATTCTTCGGTGGCGGCTGCGCTCATTCACCGCGCCATCGGCGACCAGCTCACCTGCGTGTTTGTTGACCACGGCCTCTTGCGCCTCAATGAAGGCGACATGGTGATGGACATGTTTGCCGGCAAGCTGCACGCCAAGGTGATCCGCGTGGACGCCAGCGAGCTCTTCCTCGGCCAGTTGGCCGGCGTGAGCGACCCGGAGAAAAAACGCAAGATCATCGGCGGCCTGTTCGTCGACGTGTTCAAGGCCGAGGCCGCCAAACTCAAGGCCAGCGGCCAAGGGCATAGTGGCGCCACGTTCCTGGCGCAAGGCACCATTTACCCCGACGTCATTGAGAGCGGCGGCGCCAAGAGCAAGAAGGCCGTCACCATCAAGAGCCACCACAACGTGGGCGGCCTGCCCGAGCAGCTGGGCCTCAAGCTCCTGGAGCCGCTGCGCGACCTCTTCAAAGACGAGGTGCGCGAGCTGGGCGTGGCCCTGGGCCTGCCAGCCGACATGGTGTACCGCCACCCCTTCCCGGGACCGGGCCTGGGTGTGCGCATCCTCGGCGAGGTGAAAAAGGACTATGCCGACCTGCTGCGCCGGGCCGATGCCATCTTCATCGAAGAATTGCGCAACTTCCGCGACGAGGCCACGGGCAAGACCTGGTACGAACTCACCAGCCAGGCGTTCACGGTGTTCCTGCCGGTTAAGAGCGTGGGCGTCATGGGCGACGGCCGCACCTACGACTACGTGGTGGCCCTGCGCGCCGTGCAGACCAGCGACTTTATGACCGCCGACTGGGCCGAGCTGCCCTATGCGCTGCTCAAAAAGGTGTCAGGCCGCATCATCAACGAGGTGCGGGGTATCAACCGCGTGACCTACGACGTGAGCTCCAAGCCGCCGGCGACGATTGAGTGGGAATGATGAAGATTTGGATTGCGCTGCTCATTTCTTTAACTGCACCTCTTGCAGGCGCTCAGTCATATGACGACAGCCCGACCAGACTTCATAACCTGGAAAAAGTCAGAGACACCACGCTGGCTGTCACCATTAAATTCGCAAAAAATGTGCAGGCGACTTGCGACAAAGAAAGTCGAAAGCGTGGCAATAAAGGCTTCAGCTACCAACTCGTATCCTGTGCGTTTTGGACTGATGACACCTGCACCATAGTTTTCCCTAAGCGGGTCAGCCTGCACACGATTGGGCATGAATTTCTGCATTGCCTCCAAGGGGACTGGCATCCGCAGTAAATGCTTTCGACATCAAGAAGTCATTAGCTATTGAGTGGAGAAATGGCTGGGCGAAGAAGTGACCCAGCCTCTTCAGACCATCCGAGCACCTGGCATGCTCAGACGGCCTGAAGGACTTCAGGCAAGGCTCAATCCGTGATGGCCTGGGACACCAGGTTCTTCATGAGACGCCGGTAAGAGGCCCGCAGCGGGCTGGGGGCCTGGCTCATGTAGACGCCGCACACCTGGTCCTTGGGCTCGGCCCAGAAGAAGGTGCCGGCGTAACCGGCCCACATGAATTCACCTGCGGAGCCGCTCACGCCCGCATTGCCATCGGCCTGCCGCACGAGAAAGCCCAGGCCAAAGGTGTAGCCTGTGCTGCCCAACAACAGGTTGCCCGGATTGACGGTGGTGTTGATGCCCGCCAGGTGGTCCGAGGCCATCAGGCGCACCGTGGTGGGCGACAGGATGCGCGCACCGTCCAGGCTGCCGCCGTTGAGCATGGCCTGGCAGTAGCGCAGGTAGTCGCCCGCCGTGCCGACGGCACCGGCGCCACCCGAGTCGTTGCCGGGCACCTTGCTCACATCGATCAGCTTGTTGGCCACACCGGTGGCCGGGTCACGGGCGAAGGGTTCGGCCAGGCGGCTGGCTTTTTCTGAGGGCACGTGGAAGGCCGTGTCGGTCATCTTGAGCGGACGGAAGATACGCTCTTGCAGGAAGTCATTGAGGCGCTTGCCGCTCACTGCTTCGACGACGCGGCCTTGCACGTCGACCGACAGGCTGTATTCCCAGTAGATGCCGGGTTGCTGTGCCAGAGGTGCCTTGCCCAGGGCATCGGCCATCTCAGCGCCGGAGCGCACACGTGCATCAAAGTCGATTTCGGGGCTGTAGACGCCGGCCTTGATGTAGGCGTCACGCACCAGGGTGTTGCGCGTGAGCTCGCCGTAGGCCAAGCCCGAGGTGTGGCGCAGCAGGTCCTGGATGGTGGCCTCGCGATTGGCGGGCACCAGGCGGAAGGCGACGCCGTTGAAGACCGGATCATGCGTGGCCACGCTCACCATCGGGCTGCGGAACGACGGCAGGAACTTGGAGACCGGATCGGTCAGTTGGACCTTGCCGTCTTCGACCAGCATCATGAGCGCCGTCGACACGATCGGTTTGGTCATGGAATAGAGCCGGAAGATCGAGTCCTGCTGCATGGGAGCGCCGGCCTGGTTGTTCAGGCTGCCGAAGGATTCGGCATACACCAGCTTGCCCTTGCGGGCGATCATGACCACGGCGCCCGGCAACTTTTTGTCGGTGATTTCCTGCTTGAAAACCGTGGTGAGTTTATTCAGTCGCTCGGTGGACATGCCCACCGATTCCGGACTGGCCTTGGGCAAGGTTTGTGCCCATGCAGCGGTGGACAGGGTGAGCGCTGCTGCTGCACCGGCGAGCAAGCGCATCTTGAAATCCATTCGAACCTTCATGACAACGTCTCCTAGTTTTAATCGTGTGCCATGACCGGCTGGTCAAAGCCAAACCAGCGTAACCATGGGCTCACGCTCAAAAACTAGAACAAACCCGAAGACCTAGGCGCACGCCTGTCTCCAGGTGGACAAGCAGGCGCCTATCCGCCCGGTGTCATCCTGAATGTGGCTCGAACGAGCCCGCCATTACATGCCGGATACGTAGTGAATCAGGACCTCTTTGCTGCTGGTGATGATGAAATTGGAGGCGTAGCCGGAGAATTCCTTACGGTGGTTCGTGCCGTTGAAGAGGCCCGTGATGGCAAAGGACACCCGGCACTGCTGGCTGGCATCAGACCAGCGGTAGCTGATGTCAACCATACTGCCGCCGTCTCGCAGGAACGAGGCATAGTTACCGCTGTACATGACGGCGGCCATGGGGCGAATGTTGCGGGTCAGGCCCTTGGCCCAGCCGCAGATCTGCCTGTACTGGTTAACGTTCATGCAGCGCTCTTCAGACGAGCTGCGGCAGCTGCCGTCGTGGTAGTACTTGTAGGTAATTCTGGAATCCAGACCTGCCTGGGTGAGCGGCATGTTGCGCAGCCGTTCTTCCTGTTCACGCCTTTCACGCTCGGCCCGCGCCTGTTGCTCAGCCTGGGCCTCGCGCTCGCGGCGAATGGCCGTGGCGGTCATGCCCCGCTTGTCGGCGGCTGCCGCCTTGTCGTCGAGGTAGGCCAGCACCTCTGCCACGCTGCTGCTGTCGCTGTAGCGGCTGGCCCTCATTTCGGCCAGGGTGGCGTCGTAGGTGGCCTTGTCCGGGATGCCCTTGTTCGCCAGGGTCTTGAGCGTGTTCGCATTGGCTTGAATTTCAGAGGCGAACTCACTGGCAGCCAGATCGGCAAAGCCCTGCTTGCGGGCCCATGTGTCCCTGGCCGCGCTGGTGTCAATGAGGTTATTGATCTCGAAGGCCTTGGACTTGCGGTCGCGTTCAATCGCCGTCATCACCAGTTTGAGGTTCTTCGGAAAGGTGATCAGGATGTGGCAGCTGCTTTGGTCCCGTTGATACGCGGTATAGAACGCATCAATGGTTTTATAGACGTTCGCAAAGGGTTGATTGGCGTTGTAGGTGGCACGCAGTTCCTGCGCCTTGCTGCGGAAGCTGGGCGAGGTGTAGCTGATCAGCTGCTCGGCATAGCCGCGCACCGCCTGGGCCTGCGGCCCGTTGTACTCCAAGGTGCAGGCACGAATAGGCCGGCCCTCATCGCTCACCATCGCCAGGGAGAGGGAGCCCACCTTGTCGTTGGAGTCGTTAGGGGCCAGGCGATCAATTTCCTCTGTCCACGTGGCCAGGTCCTGGGCCCGCCGCGCGGCGGCTTGTTGGCGACGGTTGGCGTTTTGGGCCAGTGCCTCGTACTTCACTTCGGCAAACGATTGGAACTGCGCAAACTCCGGCAGATTCGCCAGCAGACGCACGGCTTGGCGCTGCACCACCAGCACATCGAAAGGCGCTTGCGAGCGGAATTGTCCGGCGCTGATGCATTCGACCGTGTTGCTTCGAACTGCTCTGTTGTTCACCAGCGCGTTGACGCTTCGAGCGACTTCTGCATTGAGGATGGTTTGTCCCTCGCTCGCACCCAGGGCCTTGTAGGCATCTGGGAAGAGCACGAAACACAGGCCGTAGCCGTTGCTGACCAGGCGGTCCGCGGAATCCAAGCGCTTGGTTCCATCAATGCCGGTCACAAAACGGAAGCGGTCGGAGTTGTTGCGCGCAAAAAGAATGAGGTCAGCGCCTTCGGTAGACACAGGTTGCGGGCGTGCTGCGGCAGGGGGCGCTGCAGCGGGGGAGGAGGGGGCAGCACTCGGGGTGGGCGCAGCACTCGGGGTGGGCGCAGCACTGGGCGCTGCCGAGACCTCGGCCTGAGCGCTACGGGCTTCACCCGCCAGCGCCACCTGCGAGCCACTGACCCGCACGTTGGATTGAGCGGCCACCTCGCAGGCGCCTATCGAGCGCAAGCCGCGCGTGAGGGGAACCCCCGCCAGGGTGATGACGAAATCCCCCTCAGCTGAATAGGCGTGCTGGACTTGCCAGTTTTCCTTGCTCTCCATGCGCCGGCGCTCGGTTCGTCCGTCGCCGAACTTCAGTTCCAGACCACAAGCGTTGTCACCGGGGTTGCTGGAAACCACCTGTACCGAGCGTGGCTCACTGCCACGCTGTACAGACAGGCCAGCCCATGAAGCGGCAGGTTGACCCATGACGAGTGCAGCCAGGATCCACATAAGGCGCTGAGGCTTGGTCGTGTTCATGTTTGATTAAAAAGGACAATTAATAATTATTAAATTATGAATCCGCCGGATTGCCTGGTGCCCAAGCCCCGCCCATTCCTTAGAAGAATGCTCAGCCGATCCGTCGCTTGGGGCCGACTTGCCCTGTCTCAGGTCGCCAAGCATCTCCTGGTGCTGGCCGTTCTCATGGGCGGCCAGGCTTTCGCGTAGAACTGGCGATACGCCGATTCGGCCTTCAAGGTCAAGCCGGGCGTGAAAAGGCAGAAAAAGGTGAATTTGTACACCAGCATGCACCAACTGGGCCATGAGCTACGGCACTGCTTCATGGGCAACTTCCACTGATGGTTGGCACAAGATCGGTCCGCGCTCAGCGCGGGGCGTCACTCAATGACTTCAGTCGGACAGCTGCCAGACGAAGGGCATGTGCGTAGACCATTCCTGACCCCGGAGCTCCATGGGCTCCAGGGTGCAGGCCCTGGCGGCGGTCAGGGCGGCCTGGTCCAAGCGGCTTGAACCTGAACTCTCGACCAACCGGGCGCTTAAGACCTGGCCGTCCCGGTTCACGCGCAACTCGACCACTGTCCGGCCCTGCTCACCCAATCGCCTGGAGAGGGCAGGGTAGACAGGCTTGGGACAGTGTTTGATCCTCAGGCTCGACGCTGGCACGACGTTGAGGGCCTCAAGCGAGGGCATCAGCAATTGCTCCACGCTCACAGGCAAGTTGGCTGGGCGAAGCGGCGGCATGAGCTCGCAGTCATGCGCATCAATCTTCCCGCTGTGGTTGCGGACAAAGACTTTTTTCTCGGACAGGTCCAGTTCGTGATAACGGTTGTCAAAGGAAAAAGCCAGGATCTGGTTCGTGCGCCTCAGGGGCTGACTGCGATTGGCGGCCAGTGCATCGTAGAGGGCGTCGGCCGTGCGCGTTCCGGTGTCCGTTAGGTCGAAGCGGGAGAGCCTGAATATGCGCTCCTTGTAGACCATGAACCCTCCAGCCGTTGCGCAGACAAAGCGTTGGCCCTGCGCTGCGATGTCGGCAGCTTCTTGCTTCATTTCGCTGATGACCCGATCCTGCAGCCGCTTCTGCTCTGCCAGACTTTGAGCTGATGCCGCCCCGCTCAGGACCCACAGCGCAAGTGCCAGGGTCATCCGGAACCCGGCCGCACGAACGCCCATCTCCATGCTGAATTCCGACTATTCCCGCTCGATTTTCCGGCTCTCCACCACCCGGGTAAAGCGTGCAATTTCACTCTCTACGCGTGCCCGGAAGGCCTCGGGGGTGCTCGGTGCCGCAGCACCGCCCAGATCGGCCAGACGTTTGGCGATGGCGGGGTCGGCTAGGGTGGTGCGAATGGCGGCGTTGAGGCTGTTCACAATGGCCGGGGGCGTGGTGCCGGGCAGCGTCACACCCAGCCAAGACTCGTACTGCAGGGAAGGGATGACAGCGCTGACGGTCGGAACGCCCGGCAGCACAGCCACTGGAGTGGCCGTGCTCACGGCCACCGCCCGCAACTGCCCTGACTGCACAAAGGGCAGGGCGGCGGTCATGGTCTCAATCAGGATGTCCACTCGGCCGGCTATCACCTCGGTGGCCGCTGCCGTGCCGCCCTTGAAGGGCACGTGCAGCATCTGAATGTTTTGCTCCGAGTTGATCCACTCGCCCAGCAAGTGGTGCGCGGTACCCACGCCCACGGAAGAAAAGCTCAAGGGGCGTTTGCGCGCGGTCTCGATCACGTCGGCCATGCTGCGTATCGGCGAGTTGGGCGCCACGGCAATCACCATGGGGTAGGTGGTCAGTGTCGTGGTCCACGCGAAATCGGTCACAGGCCTGAAAGGCAGGCTCTTGCGCATGGCGGCCATGGTCGAGTGGCCACTGGGGGCCAGCAGCCAGGTCAGGCCGTCACCGGGCGACTTGGCCACGGCATCGGCGGCCAGTGCGCCGCCCGCCCCCGCCCTGTTTTCCACCATCACCGGCTGACCCAGCAGTTCTGCCAATTTAGGGGCCACCAGGCGGGCCACGGTGTCAGAGCTGCCGCCGGGTGCAAAGCCCACCAGCAGTTTGATCGGTTTGTCAGGGCGCCATGCACCTGACTGAGCCAGGGCGGGCAGACCGGCCAGGGCGCCCAGGCCCAGAAAAAGCGTGTTGCGTCGTGAAATCGTTGAGGTCATCTTGTCTCCATGTGGGCTGATTTGTTGCAAATCATGCCGCAGTTCTTCTCGCTTCAGCTCGTTCAGACCCACGCCACGGGCAAACCCTGAGGCGGGATGTCGCAGCTAAGATGCGCCCGATTCAATGGCCCCCTCTTGAGGACGATCGCATGACTGACCTGCTGCGCCGCGCTGGTGCGCTGACCTTCAGCCACATGGGCATGTTTGTGTGCGAGCCCGAACGCATGGCCGGCTTCTACAAAGAGGTGCTGGCCTTCACCGAAACTGACAGGGGACTGCTGGGCACGGCCCAACTGGTGTTTCTCAGCCGGGATCCGTCGGAGCACCACCAGTTGGTGCTGGTCTCGGGCCGACCTTCTGACCTGGCTTTTAACCTGATCAACCAGATCTCCTTGCGCGTTCAAGACCTCCAAACCTTGCGGGAGGTGCGCCGCAGGGTGCTGGCCCATCCCGATGCCAGCGACCTGGCCTGTGTGACACATGGCAATGCCATGTCGATCTATTTCCGCGACCCGGAAGGCAACCGCCTGGAGGTGTTCATGGACACCCCCTGGTACTGCGAACAACCCTTGCGTGAGCCGGTCGACCTCGACCTGCCAGACGAGGAGCTCATGGCGCAGGCCGAGGCCCTGGCCCGCAGCCGCCCCCGCTTTCAAGACCGCAGCCAGTGGATGGCGGACATGGCCAGGCGCATGGGTCAGTCCTGAGAGACTTGTTTTTTTCTACCTCACCAAGAGACTTTATGAAATTCATCAGCTACCTCCATCAAGGCAAGCCCTCGTATGGGGTGCTCATCGGACAAGACCAGGTGCTCGACCTGGCTGCACTGCTGGGCGAACAGGCCCCCGACCTGGCGAGCTTGATCGCCCGCGACCTGCTGCCCCAGGCCCGTACGCTGGCGGCCTCGGCCAAGGGCACACTCAAGCTGCAGGACGTGGAGCTGCTGCCCGTGATTCCCCGCCCGGGCAAGATCATTTGCGTGGGCCTGAACTACCACGACCATGTCCGTGAGACCGGGCGCGAATTGACCGAGAGCCCAGCTCTTTTTCTGAGGGTGGCAGCGTCCCAGGTGGCGCACGGTGCGGCCATCATGCGGCCCCGTGAGTCGCACCGGCTGGACTATGAAGGTGAGATCGCGGTCATCATCGGCCAGGGCGGTCGCCGCATATCCGAGCAGGCGAGCTGGCAACACATCGCTGGCTACAGCTGCTACAACGACGGCAGCGTCCGCGACTGGCAGGTGGCCACCAGCCAGTGGACGGCGGGCAAAAATTTCTGGCGCACCGGCGGCTTTGGCCCATGGATGGTCTCGGCCGACGAGATTGCGCCTGGCCAGCTCATGACCCTGACCACCCGCCTCAACGGGCAAGTGATGCAACAGGCCACCACCGACATGCTGATTCACAGCATTCCCCGCCTGATCAGCTACATCTCCACGGTCATGCCCCTGGAGCCTGGCGATGTCATCGTCACAGGCACCCCCGGTGGCGTGGGCAACAAGCGCAACCCACAGGTGTTCATGAAGCCGGGCGACGTGGTGGAGATCGAGATTGATGCGGTCGGTGTGCTGCGCAACACCATTGCAGACGACTGAAGCAAGACCCAGCTGATCGCCTGCCCTGCAAGCGCCGTGCTTGCGGGTAAGCCCCGGTAGCCGCTCGGCCTTTAGCTTCCTAAGCTATGGGCCCTTTCCCTCTTAGGTGAACCTTTCTTGACAGACATTTCAGCCCGCAGCGGTGCCCACCACTTCCTAGAGGGCCTGGCCGACCTGGACATCGAGCATGTCTTTGCCAACCTCGGCACCGACCATGTCACCCTGATCGAGGAAATCGCCCGCCGCGACCGCGAAGGTCTGCCTTATCCGCGCCTGATTCTGTGTCCCCATGAAAACGTGGCCATCCACATGGCCGCCGGTTACGCCGCGCTCACAGGCCGTGGGCAGGCGGTGATGGTGCATGTGGACGCCGGCACCGCCAATGCCGCCATGGGCATGCACAACCTGTTCCGGGGCCGTATTCCCGTGATGCTGGTGGCCGGCAAGGCGCCCTACACCCTGCGCGGTGAGCTGCCCGGCTCGCGCGACAACTATGTGCACTTTGTGCAGGACCCCTTTGACATCGGCAGCCTGGTGCGGCCCTATGTGAAATGGGAGTACAGCCTGCCCACCAGCCGCATCGCCCCCGAGGTGCTGCGCCGCGCCCACTCGGTGATGCACAGCGACCCACCCGGGCCGGTCTACCTCACCCTGCCGCGCGAGGTGCTGGCCGAAGAGGTGGGCGGGCCTGTGCAGGCCTTTTCCGCCCAGCGCTATGGTTCGGTGGCCGCCGGCGGCTTGGACCCTGAACGCGCCGACGAACTGGTGCAGCGCCTCATGCAGGCCCAGGCCCCGGTGGTGCTCACCTCTTACCTGGGCCGCAAGGCCGAGGCCGTGAAGGCGCTGGAAGACCTGGCCCTGCTGTGCGGCATCCGCGTGGTGGAGTTCATGCCCAGCCACCTGGCCATCTCGCGCACGCATCCCTGTTTTGCCGGTTTCGATCCGGCCAAGGGCCTGGCAGGCGCTGACCTGGGCCTCTTGCTCGACGTGGACGTGCCCTGGCTGCCCAAGTTCGTGCAGCCCGACACCGGCACCTGGTGGGCGCAGGTCGACGTGGATCCCATCAAGCAAGACTTTCCCATGTGGGGATTCGCCACAGACTGGCGCATGCAGGCCGACTGCGCCACAGCCCTGCGCCAGTTGGCCGCCCTGGTGCGCCAGCGTGCCGATGCGGCCTTCCACGAACGGGTGGCTGCGCGCATCGCCAGTTGGGGGCCGGCGCGCATCGCACGCCGCAAGGCCGTGGAAACCGCAGCCGCCGAGCCCGGTGAGCGCGGGGCCGTGTCGGCAGCCCACGTGTGCGCGGCCCTGGGCCGGGCCATCTCGGCCCATGACATCGTGGTCAACGAGGCCATCCGCAATTCCCCCTCGGTGCTCACGCAAATCCCTCGCAGCGAGCCGCTCACACTGCTCTGCGGTGCAGGCGGTGGCCTGGGCTTTGGCGGCGGCATGGCCCTGGGTGCGCGCCTGGCCTGCCCCGACCGACGCGTGGTGCATGTGGTGGGCGATGGCAGCTTTCACTTCAGCACGCCCACCTCGGTGTACGCCACCGCCCAGCGTTATGGGCTGCCGGTGTTCACCGTGGTGCTGGACAACGGTGGCTGGCAGGCTGTCAAGGAGGCGGTGCTGCGGGTGTATCCCGACGGCGAGGCCGCCAAGGCCAATGAGTTCCAGGCCCGCCTGCAGGGGGGCATGCGCCGATTCGAAAAAGTGGCCGAGGCCTTCGGCGCCCACGGTGAGTACGTGGACGACCCGGCCCAGCTAGAAGACGCCATTGCACGCTGCCTCGCGGCAGTGGATGCCGGGCAAAGCGCTGTGATGAATGTGCAGATCGGTCTGCAGTGACCACCATCAACATCAAGATCAACACCAGAAGCAGGAGACGAGGATGACTTCTTTCAAACACATGCATGGCTTGCTTATCTCGACAAGCCTGGCGATGGGGGCCCTGATCCCCCAGTTTGCATCGGCGCAGGCCTGGCCCGCCAAGCCGGTCACCATTGTGGTGGGCTATGCCGCTGGCGGCGGTGTGGACACCACCGCCCGCATCGTGGCCGAGAAACTGCCGGCCCTGATCGGCCAGCCCGTGGTGGTGGAGAACCGGCCGAGCGTGGGCGCCGTGGTCGGCTCGGCTTTTGTAGCCAAGGCCAAGCCCGACGGCTACACGCTCATGATGTCCGCGCCTGGCCCCATGATCTTCAACCACGCCCTGGGCGGCAACCTGCCTTACGGGCCCAACGACTTCACGCCGATTTCCTGGGTGAGCAACTCGCCCCTGGTGCTGCTGGTCAATGCCAACAACCCCGCCCGCAATGTGCAGGAGCTGGTGGCCCAGGCCAAGGCCAACCCCGCCAAGGCCAATTACGCTGCCAGTTCGGCCTCGTTCCAGCTGATCAGCGAGTTGTTCAACCGCAAGACCGGCGCCAAGTTCACGCACATTCCCTTCAAAGGCGCCAATGAATCGGTGATGGCCGTCATGACCGGCGACGTGACCATGGCCCTGGCCGATGCGGGCCCAGCCGCGGTGGGCCTGCAAAGCGGCCGGGTCAAAGCGCTGGCCGTCACCAGTAGCGAGCGGCTGCGGCAGCTGCCCAATGTCCCAACCCTGGCTGAGCTGGACATCGACCTGAAGGTCTCGCTCTGGATTGGCTTGCTCGCTCCGGCGGGCACCCCGCCTGACATCATCAAGAAGCTGGAGGATGCGGTGGCGCGCATCGTGGCCATGCCGGATGTGCGGGCCAAACTCGAGGGCAAGTCCGTGATTCCGCAGGCCACCAATTCAGCCGATTTCGCGCGGCTGATCGCCACCGAGATTGCCCTGTGGCGCCAAGTGGCCCAGGACAACAACATCCGCGGCAACTGACATGACAAGGGCCCCATGGAGGGGCCCCGTTCAGCGCATCACGGCCCGGTCACCCGGGCCGCATTTTTCAGGCCTCGACCAGAGGCGAGACTTTGGACTCCAGGTACGCCAGGGCTTCTTCCACCTGATCGATCAGGATCAGGCACAGATCGCCAGGCTGCAGACGCTCGAGCGCATGGTCAATGGCGATGAATTCGCCACGGATCTCGGTCACGTAGGAGGTGCGAGCTGCGCCCCTCAGACCCTGGCGCAGCAGCGCCATCACCTCCCCATCGGCCCGGCCGCGCTGGGCGGCGTCCTGGTAGAGCATCACGTCGTCGAAGGCCTTGCCCAGGATCTGGGTTTGGCTGCGAATGTCTTCATCCCGCCGATCGCCGGCACCACTGATCACGACTGAGCGCCTCTGGGCGGGCATGGTGTCGATGGCGGCGACCAGGGCGCGAATGGCGTCCGGGTTGTGGCCGTAGTCGGCAATGACGGTGGCGCCGCGGTAATCCATGACATTAAAACGCCCCGGTGCGTTGTGCGCATCATTCACGAAACTGGCCAGGCCCCGGCGGACGGCGTCCCAGCTCAGCTCGGAGGCCCAGGCGGCCGCCACCGCGGCCATGACGTTCTCCACCTGAAAGCCGATGCTGCCGCCGCGGGTGAGCGGAATGTCGCGCAGAGACAGGCTTTCGCGCCAGGAGCCTTCTTTGACGACCACGGCGTCGCCGTCCACAAACACCATGCGCCCGCCTTGCTCGCTGTGGGTGGCCATGACCGGGTGGTTTCGGTCAGCAGCGAAGTAGATGACCTTGCCCGGGCACATGCGTGCCATCCTGGCGACCACGGGGTCGGCGGCATTGAGGACGGCGTAGCCGTCATCGGCCACGTTTTGCACGATCACACCCTTGACCTGCGCCAATTCGGCGAGGGTGTTGATGTAGTTCATGCCCAGGTGGTCACCTTCGCCCAGGTTGGTGACCACAGCCGTGCTGCAGCGGTCAAAGCCCAGGCCTTCACGCAGAATGCCGCCACGGGCCGTTTCCAGCACGGCGGCGTCCACGTCGGGGTGCAGCAACACATTGCGGGCGCTGCGCGGGCCACTGCAGTCGCCACTATCCGTTTGGCGGCCGTTGACAAACACGCCATCGGTGTTGGTCATGCCCACGCGCAGGCCCGTGCTGGCAAACAGGTGAGCGATCAGCCGGGTGACCGTGGTCTTGCCATTGGTGCCAGTGACGGCCACCACGGGAATGCGGCCGTTCTCGCCGGGGGCAAAGAGGTCGCGGATCATGGCCTTACCCACGTTGCGCCCCTTGCCAAAGGAGGGCGTGAGGTGCATGCGCAGACCGGGTGCGGCATTGACTTCGACCACGCCACCGTTTTGCGCCTCCAGCGGGCGCAGCACACTTTCACAGACGACGTCGACGCCGCAGATGTGCAAACCCACCATCTGGGCGGCCGCCACGGCAGAGGCCGCCACTTCAGGATGAACGTCGTCCGTCACGTCGGTGGCGGTGCCGCCGGTGCTCAGATTGGCGTTGTTGCGCAGGATCACGCGGCGGCCCTTCTCGGGCACGGAGTCCGGCTCTAGGCCCTGCACCGCCAGGCGCGCCACGGCGATGTCGTCCAGCCGCATCTTGGTCAGAGAGGTGGCATGCCCGTCTCCTCGGCGCGGGTCAGCATTGATCTGCTCGACCAGCTGGCGCACAGAATGCTTGCCATCCCCGATCACATGGGGCGGATCGCGGCGGGCAGCCGCCACCAAGCGGTTGCCCACCACCAGCAAGCGGTAGTCGCTGCCGGGCAGGAACTTCTCGACCATCACCTCACCGTACTCGGCGGCGGCGCGGTAGGCGCAGTCCAAGTGCTCGCGGGTGGCGATGTTCACCGTCACGCCTTTTCCCTGATTCCCATCTTGCGGCTTGACCACCACGGGCAGGCCCACCACCAAGGCCACCTGCCAGGCTTCTTCCAGGCTCTTGACCGGGCGGCCGATGGGCACAGGCACGCCAGCGGCGGCCAGCAGCTTTTTGGTGAGGTCCTTGTCCTGCGCGATCGACTCGGACACCGCGCTGGTGGTATCCACCTCCGCGGCCCAGATGCGGCGCTGTTTGGCGCCCCAGCCAAACTGAACCAGGCTGCCTTCGGTCAGGCGCCGGTAGGGAATGTTGCGGGTCACCGCGGCCGTGACGATGGAGCCGGTGCTGGGGCCCAGGCGCACGTCTTCGTCTTTCTCGCGCAGGGCCGCCAATGCGGCGTCCAGGTCAAAGCTGCCCGTGGAGAGCACGGCTTGGATCAGTTGCTGGGCCCAATCGATGGCCATGCGGCCCACCGCCTCCTCGCTGTACTCGACCACCACTTGGTAGACGCCCGCATCGGGTGTGGCCGTGGTTTGACTGAAGGTCACCGGGCAGCCCGCCTGGGCCTGCAGCGCCAAAGTGGCAGCCTCCAGCACATGGGCGAGCGAGCCCTTGGCATGGAGCGCGCCTATGCCGGGAAACAGCTGTCTCAGCCGGGTCTCGAAGCCAGGCATGGCGGCCATGGAGGCCTCGGAAGGCTCGCAGGCCACCACGGCTTCGATGGCGGTGTGTCGGCTCCAGAAATTGGGGCCGCGCAGGGCACGAATGCGTGAGACGTTCATGGCAAAGCTCAGTGGGTCTTGTTCTGGGAGCAGTGGCGCGAGAGGTCCGGCTGGAAGGTTTCAATGCCGGCACGGATCAGCATGGGGGCAATGCCCAGGGCCCAGGCCGCGGCCACCGCGGCCATCACAGCTTCTGCGCGGGCCGGCGTGCAGGCCCAGCGTGCCAGCTCGACGACATGCTGGGGAGCCCCAGTGCCCTGCAGCAATTCAGCGGTGCGGCCATTCAGGCGCACGGCACGGCCGCCGGCCTCCAGATGGGCCAAGAGCGGCGCAGCCTGCGCCTGCACCGCGTAGAGAATGGATTCGCCGTCGCACAAGGATGCCAGGGCCGCCACTTCGGGCTCACCCGCATTGAGCACGGCCACCCCGTGGTCCAGCACCACATCGACCTGGGTGCGCAGCACCTTGGGCATCTGGGAGGCGTCCTGGATGTCATGCTCGGACAGTGTCTCGGCCCCATCGAGGTCGGTGACGATGCCCACGTCGCAGCGGTCGTAGGCCAGGCCGTCGCGAAGAATGCTGAGTGGTCCGTTTTCCACCACGGCCGCTTCAATACGGCGGTTCATCAGCAGGCGGTGGCCGGCTGGCCAGTTGGCGCTGTCACCGCTTTCAATGCGGCGGTTCTCCAGGAAGAGGCCGTCCCGGCAGGCCAGGCCAGAGGGCGTGCCGCGCAACTGCAGCATCCAGGCCACCAGGCGGGCGGTGACGTGGGTCTGGCGGGTGCCTGCCACGCCCACGATGGGAATGCGGCCAGTCTCGTGATCGGCGAACAGGTGGTCCACGATGGCGCGACCCACCGGCTGGGGTGTGCCGGTGGCGGGCTTGAGGTGCATCAGCAAGCCGGGGCCGGCATTGACCTCGACCACCGCGCCGCGCTGGGCTTCCAGCGGCCGGCTGATGTCTTGGGCTACGAGATCGATGCCCGCGATGTCCAGGCCCACCACCTTGGCGGCCAGCACGGCCATCGCGGCCACCTCGGGATGAATCTCATGGGTACAGTCAAAAGCCATGTTGCCGTTGCGCTGGACCAAAATGCGCCGGCCGGCTTCGGGGACGGAGCCGCCTTCCAGGCCCTGGCGCTGGAGCAGCAGGCGCATGGCGGGTTCGCGATCGAGGCGAATGGTCTCCAGCGGCAGGTCTTCGGTTTCGCCCCGGCGCGGATCGGTGTTGAGCTGGCTGTCGATCAGCTGGGCCACCGTGCTGCGGCCGTTACCGGTGATCCACAGGCTCTCGCCCCGGGCCCCCGCCACCAACTTACCGCCCACCACCAGCAGGCGGTGCTCGTCGCCGCGGATGTAGCGCTCAACGATGACATCGCTGCCTTCGGCCTCGGCAATGCCAAAAGCGGTTTCGATGTCGGCCTGGGACTCCAGCTCCAGGGAGACGCCCCGGCCATGGTTGGCGTCGGTGGGTTTGACCACCACTGGCAGACCCAGGTCCTGGGCTACTTCCCAGGCCTCGGCCGGTGAGTGCACCACCTGGCCTGCGGGCACGGGCACGCCACAGGAGGACAGCAGTTCTTTGGTGAGGTTCTTGTCGCCGGCAATGGCCTGGCCAATGGCGCTGGTGCGGTCGGTTTCGGCGGTCCAGATGCGGCGCTGACGGGCACCGTAGCCCAGCTGCACCAGATTGCCACTGGTCAGGCGAATGTGTGGAATGCGGCGGTCGGCGGCGGCCTCCACGATGGCGGCCGTGCTGGGGCCGAGGTAGCAGTCGTCGACCTTCAGCCGCACCGCATCCACGGCGGCCTTGACGTCGAAGGGCAGGTCGTTGATGGCCGCCATCAGCAGGGCGTGGCCCTGCGCCAAGGCCACGCGGGCCACCTGCTCGTCACGGGCACGGAACACCATGCGGTAGACGCCATGCTGCGAGGTGCTCCGGGTCTGACCGAAGCCCGTGGGCATGCAGGCCAGGTTGAGCAGTTCAATGACCACATGTTCCAGGATGTGACCGGCCCAGGTGCCTTCGCGCAGGCGCTGCACAAAGCCGCCGCGTTCACCCACACCGCAGTGGTGCTCCATCAGGTTGGGCATCAGAGCCAACAGGCGATCAGTGAGACCGGGCAGGAGGTTGGACGGATAATCCTCGAGTTCTCCGAGATCGAGCCAGACTTCCAGCGCCGGACGGTAGGTCCAGATGTTGGGCCCCCGCAGGTAATTGATGCGAAGCAGCCGAATGTCGTTTTTAGGCGTCATGGTCGAGGGAGCGGATCCGGAGCGGTGTGTCGTGGCGGTAGTCATGTTGCGCTGCAGCAATTCCTAGAGGGCCCCCTGAGCTGCGGGGGGACGCGCATGCGCGAGAATCGGCGCCCCGGCCGACCCGGCCGGCATAGATTGTTCATGTCACATCCAAAAGTAATCACGAGAGACTTGGCCGCAGACCGGCTGTCGCCCCTTTTTTCTCGCATCCCTGAGTCAGAGAACGCGCTGGCCTCGCTCCCGGTTGACCTTGATCAACAGTTGCAATTCACGTCCGTCGGCGGCCTGGTGCTGACGGAGCGCCGTCTGCTGGCCCAGGAAGCCGACGGACAGCTTCGGGAGTGGCCCCTGGAAGAGGGTATTGCCCTGCGCCAGCACGACCATGCCGGTGTGGGATGCCTTGAATTGGTTGACGGGCAGGCCCGCCTGGCCCATTGGCGATTCACCCTGGTGCAGGGGATGCCGTCCAGGTCCTTTATCTCGGCCTATGAACAGGCCCAGGCCCGCCTGGCGGGCAAGGCGCTGTCCTTCGAAGACGACCTCAACCCCTGCCCCCGGTGCGGCGCCCCCCTGCCGCCAGAGGGCACGGATGCCGATGATTGTCCCGCCTGCCAGACCCGGCAGGTGTCTCCTCCGTCCACCTGGGTGCTGCTGCGCCTGTGGCGTTTTGCCCATCCCTACCGCCTGCAGCTCTTGGGTGGCTTTTTGCTCACGCTGGCCTCCACGGCTGCCACGCTGGTCCCACCCTACCTGACCATCCCCTTGATGGACGAGGTGCTGATTCCTTTCCAAAACGGCAAGCAGATTGACTCAGGTCTGGTCTTGCTGCTGCTGGGAGGACTGCTGGGCTCAGCACTGCTAGCCTGGGTCCTGAACTGGGCCCGCACCTACCTGCTGGCCCTGGTGAGCGAGCGCATTGGCGCTGACCTGCGCACCACCACCTACGAGCATCTGCTGACCCTCTCCCTGGACTACTTTGGTGGTAAGCGAACGGGCGACCTGATGGCCCGGATTGGCTCGGAAACCGATCGAATCAACGTGTTTCTGTCGCTTCATGCCCTGGATTTCGCCACCGACGTGCTGATGATCGGCATGACCGCCGTCATCCTGTTCAGCATCAATCCCTGGCTGGCGCTGGTGACCTTGCTGCCGCTGCCCTTCATCGGCTGGCTGATCCACATCGTGCGCGACCGACTGCGCACCGGCTTTGAAAAAATAGACCGCGTCTGGTCCGAGGTCACCAACGTGCTGGCCGACACCATCCCCGGCATCCGGGTGGTCAAGGCCTTCGCCCAGGAAGCCCGTGAGGCCAAACGTTTTAAGGACGTCAACACGCACAACCTCGAGGTCAACGACCGACTCAACCGCACCTGGAGCCTGTTCACCCCCACGGTGGCCCTGCTCACCGAGATTGGCCTGCTGGTGGTCTGGGCCTTTGGCATCTGGCAAGTCAGCCGCAGCGAGATCACTGTGGGCGTGCTCACGGCCTTCATCGCCTACATCGGGCGCTTTTACACACGGCTCGATTCCATGAGCCGCATCGTCTCCTTTACCCAAAAGGCGGCTGCCGGCGCCAAACGAATTTTTGACATCCTGGACCACGCCTCCAACGTACCCGACCCCGCTCAGCCCGTGCCTGTGCCCAAGGTCCAAGGCCGCATCGAGCTCAAGAGCCTGTCCTTCCGCTATGGCAGCCGCAGCGTGATCCGCGAGCTGGACCTGGACATCCGCCCTGGCGAGATGATCGGCCTGGTGGGCCACAGCGGCAGCGGCAAGAGCACGCTGGTGAACCTGATTTGCCGCTTTTACGACGCCACCGACGGCGCCATCCGCCTCGACGGCATCGATATCCGCCGCTTTGCCGTGGCCGACTACCGCCAGCACATCGGCCTGGTCTTGCAAGAGCCTTTCCTCTTCTTCGGCACGATTGCCGAAAACATCGCCTACGGCCGGCCCGACGCCACGCGCGAGCAGGTCGTGGCGGCCGCGCGTGCAGCCCATGCCCACGACTTCATCCTGCGCCTGCCGCACGGCTACGACTCCCTGGTGGGCGAGCGCGGTCAGGGCCTGTCCGGCGGTGAGCGCCAGCGCATCAGCATCGCCCGGGCGCTGCTCATTGACCCACGCATCCTCATCTTGGATGAGGCCACCTCGGCGGTGGACGCCGAGACCGAAGGCGAAATCCAGAAAGCCCTCGACAACCTGGTGCAGGGCCGCACCACCATTGCCATTGCCCACCGCCTGTCCACCCTGCGCAAGGCCGACCGGCTGGTGGTGATGGACCGCGGCCGCATTGTCGAAGTCGGCCCGCACGACGAACTCATGGCGCGCGAAGGTGCTTACTGGCGCCTCTACGAGGCGCAAGCGCGCAACGTGGACACCGACCCCCAGATTCCGCGCCTGCCCGAGATGCCCTCGGCGCATGCCGCCAAGCCATAAGGCCCGCTATGGATTTCCAGCTGCATCGCAACGCCTTCGGGCGGCTCGTGCTCACCGACTCGCAGGGCACCGCGCATGAAGGGGTCACGCCCGTGCGCGCCTTCCCACTGGCGGCCCCACTCGAAGGCCTGTCCCTGGTGGGCTCCGATGGCCATGAACTGGCCTGGATTGAGCGCCTCGATCAGGCGCCCACCGAACTGCGTGAATTGATCGAGGAAGACCTGGCCGTGCGGGAATTCACCCCCAGCATCGAGCGTTTGAACGCGGTCTCCAGCTTCTCCACCCCATGCACCTGGCACGTGCTCACCGACCGGGGCGACATGTCTTTTGTGCTCAAGGCCGAGGAAGATATCCGGCGCCTGCCCGGCGGCGCCTTGCTGATCGCCAGCGGCGAAGGCTTGCAGTTGAAGGTGGCCGATCGCTTCGGCATGGACCGGGCCTCGCGCAAACTGCTCGAGCGTTTTCTTTAAAGCATCATGTTCCTGCCTCCCCAGTTCGACCGCCCCGAGCATGCGAGGGCGCTGATGCGCGCGCACCCGCTGGCGCAACTGGTGTCGGTTGATGAGCAGGGCTTTCCTTTTGTCACGCCACTTCCCCTCAAGCTTGAAGAGCGCGGTCAGGTGTGCGTCCTGCTGGGCCACGTGGCCAGACCCAATCCCCACGCCCGCTACCTGTCAGACCGCCCTGAGGCCCTGGTCTCATTCATGGGTCCGCAGGCCTTCATGCCGGCCAGCGTCTACCCCGACCTGCAGCGCGTGCCCACCTGGAACTACCTCACCGTGCAGGCACGTGTGCGCGCGCGCCTGCTGGAGGGCGAGGAAGCCAAGGACTGCCTGCTCAAACAGCTGATCGCTGACCACGACGCCCCTTATGCCGCACAGTGGCGGGCCCTGCCCGAGGACTATGCCCACCGGATGCTCGCGGCCATCGTGGCCTTTGAGCTGGAGGTGACTGAGCTTGAATGCAAGGTCAAGATCAACCAGCATCGCCCTGAGTCCCACGCGGCCATGCATGCGGCCTATGCCCAGGGCAATGAGGCCGAGCAGCAGCTGGCCCAATGGATGCAGCGCCTGGGTCTGGTGCCGTGAGCCTGGACAAACTCGACGACGCTAACTTCATGCGCGAGGCCCTGGCGCAGGCGGAACTGGCTGCGCAGGCCGGCGAAGTGCCCGTGGGTGCCGTGGTCGTCCACCAGGGCCGCGTGGTCGGGCGCGGACACAACCGCAGCCTTTCACGCCAAGATGTCAGCGCCCACGCCGAGATCGAGGCCTTGCGCGATGCCTCTCGCGCCCTGGGCAACTACCGCCTGGACGACTGCGCGCTCTACGTCACCCTCGAGCCCTGCGTGATGTGCA
The DNA here is from genome assembly GCA_027486255.1 of Comamonadaceae bacterium. Lineage (GTDB taxonomy): Bacteria > Pseudomonadota > Gammaproteobacteria > Burkholderiales > Burkholderiaceae_C > Polaromonas. The sequence goes on along the minus strand of JAIXPL010000029.1, from coordinate 49,824 downwards.
GCGGCGCCCTGATGGCCGCCCGCCTGGGCCGCGTGGTCTATGGCGCGGCCGAGCCCAAGACGGGGGCCGCCGGCTCGGTGCTCAATGTCTTTGCCGAGCCGCGCCTGAACCACCACACCCAGGTGAGCGGCGGCATGCTGGCCGAAGAATGCGGCCAAGCCCTGCAGACCTTCTTCCAGCGCCGCCGCCAGGCGCAGCAGGAGGACCGGAGCCTTTATTTCCTGCGGGACGATGCCCTTCGCTTGCCGGCGGCCCAGACGCCGCCATGGCCCGCCGGCCTGCGCTCGCATTTCAGCAGCGACGGACCTGCCCTCGAGGGCCTGCGCCTGCATGTTCTGCAAGCCGGGGAGGGTGCTCACACGGGGCTGGTGCTGCTGCACAGCCCACGCCAATGGAGCGCGGCCTACCAGGCCGCTGCCTTGGAGCTGGCTGGGATGGGCGTGGCGGTGTACGCGCCCGACCTGCCCGGCTTTGGCCTGAGCGACAAACCCAAGAAAGCGGCCTGGCACACCCTGGGCCGCCATGCGGCGGTTCTCCACGACCTGCTCTCTGGCCTGGCTTGCATGCGCCTGGTCGTGATCGCGCCTCTGCCGATGCGCCCGCTGCTGGCGCCTCTGGCGTCAATGCAGGCCTTCGTCGAGCGTGAGGGCAGGGCCTTCACCATCGACGAGCCTGCGCTGAGCCAGGCAGTCCAGCACTTGCCTTACCCCGACCGGGGCCATGAGGCCGGGCCCCGCACCCTGCCGGGCCTGCTGGCCGAGGCTGGCGATGCCGCCGAAGCGGCACCCCTGCACCTCAGCGGCCCCGACTGGGTGGCGCAGCTGCGTCCGCTGCTCTGAAAACGCCCCCAGGGCGGTGGGATACTCCCAGCGTGAGCAAGCACATTTACATCTATTCCCCCTCCAGCGCCGTGCGCGACAAGGCCAGCTTCCGGCGCGGCCTCAAACGCCTGCAGGCCCTGGGTCACGAGGTTGAGGTGGACGAGGCCGCGCTGGTCAGCCATCAGCGTTTCGCCGGTGACGACGCCATTCGCCTGGCCGCGATCGAACGCGCCGCAGCCAGCGGCGCCGATGTCGCGCTGATTTCCCGGGGCGGTTACGGCCTGACGCGGCTGCTGCCAGCCCTTAAATTCAAGGCCCTGCACAAGGCCGTGGAACGCGGCACCCGCTTTGTGGGCCTGAGCGACTTCACGGCCCTGCAGTGCGCCATGCTGGCCAAGACCGGCACCCCCAGCTGGGCGGGGCCAGCGCTCGGCGAGGACTTCGGTACCGAGGACGAGCCCGACGACATCATGCAGGCCTGCTTTGACGACCTGCTCAGCGGGCAGGGCGAAGGCACGGGCTGGCGCCTGCCCGCCGCCGAGGAAGGCCAGTGGATGCTGCGCGGCGCCACCGTCTGGGGCGGCAACCTCTCGCTGCTGGCCTCGCTCTGCGGCACGCCCTACCTGCCGCCAATCAAGGGCGGCATCCTCTTCATTGAGGATGTGCATGAGCATCCCTACCGGATTGAACGCATGCTCAGCCAGCTGCTGCATGCCGGGGTGCTGGGCCAGCAAAAAGCCATCGTCTTTGGGCAGTTCAGCAACTATCGGCTGGTGCCCCACGACAAGGGCTTCAAGCTCGACAGCGTGGTGGCCTGGCTGCGCTCGCAGGTGAAGGCGCGTGTGCTCACGGGCCTGCCCTTCGGGCATGTGGCCACCAAGGTGCTGCTGCCCGTGGGGGCCCGCTGCGACCTGGTGGTGCAGGGGCGCGAAGCCTTGCTGCTCTGGGGTCACGACGCGTGAGCCCGTCTCAGCCTGTCTGAGCCAAGACGCCTTCGAGCCTGGGGCCTTCAGGCGGGTATGGCCTCCCCATTCAGGCGGTCTCCATGACGGCCAGCCACGATGGCCGCAATGAATGTGCTGCTGATCTCCGCCTCTTGGGCCTTGTGTCCATCGGCCAGGATCACCCCGGGCGTGGGGATGCTGAGCGCCGAGCCGCGCTCCGGACTGAAACTCAAGCCCAGTGAGGCCAGCAGGTTTGCCCCTTCATCCAAGGCGCAGATGGGTTTGCCGTGGCGGTAGGCTTCCAGCACAAAGTGCAAGGCCGTGCCCAACTGTTGCAAGGCTTCTGCCGCGGCCGCTCCGCCGGTTAGCAGCAGGGCGTCAAAGAGCACCGAGCCGGTCTGACCCAGGCTCAGGTCCACCGCCAGGGTGCGACCACCGGCCGTGCCCACGCTGCCCAGGTGCGGGGCAATCAACTGGTGCTCAAGCCCGACGGCCTCCAGTTCGTGCAGCAGCTTACGCACCGGCACCATGTCGACGCCGTCGGCCACCAGCACGGCCACCCGCCGTGTCTGCGTGGCCGCATGGCCCTCCGCACGGGGGCGGCTACCCTGCGCCAGGGAAGGTGCCTCCTGCAGCGCACATCGCCGCTGGCCTGTCCGAAAGCCCAAACGGCCAGCTGCCGCGGCCGCATCGGGGGCGAGGATGCCTAGGGGCTGGGCCACACGCACGGCCAGCTTGGGGTCCACATGGGCGAGGTTATCCACCATGCGCTGTCGGATCTCGCTGGCGTGCACCTGCGCGAGATCATGGCGAAAAGCCGCCACGATGTGCTCCTTGCCAGTGGTGCTCTGGCTGTTCCAGAAGAGCGTGGCCTGTGAAAAGTGATCATCAAAAGAGGGGCTGCGGCGGCGCAGTCTGGCAGAGCCCAGATCGGCAGGTGGGGGCTGCTCAGCCTTGGCCGAGCCGTCCACGCGAAGCTCGGTCCCTTGACCCAGTGTGTTGGGCTCGTAGGCCGCCCGGCCGCGGTGGATCAGCCCCTGGTGCTGAGCGTCGCGCTGGAAGTGTTGCACCGGGCTCAGCGGTCGGTTGATGGGCAGCGCATGGAAATTCGGTCCGCCCAGCCGGTGCAACTGGGCATGGGTGTAGGCCAGCAGCCGCCCTTGCAGCAGCGGGTCGTCCGAGAAATCGATGCCCGGCACCACATGGCCAGGGTGAAAGGCGGACTGCTCCACCTCTGCAAAGTGGTTGTCCGGGTTGCGGTTGAGGATCAGTCGGCCCACGGGCAAGATGGGCAGCAGCTCCTCGGGGATGAGCTTGGTGGGATCGAGCAGGTCGATGCCCAGCTCGTCCTCACGGCCCGCGGCCACGGCCTGGATGCCCAGCTCCCATTCAGGCAGATGGCCCCGCTCGATGGCCTCCCAGAGGTCCCGACGGTGGAAGTCGGGCTCGCGCCCGGCGATCTTCTGCGCCTCGTCCCACACCAGGGACTGCACACCCAGGCGCGGCCGCCAGTGGAACTTCACCAGGTGGGTCTGCCCCCGGCCATTGATGAGCTGGAAGCTGTGCACCCCGTGGCCTTCCATCATGCGCCAGCTGCGTGGCAGTGCCCGGTCCGACATCAGCCACATCAGCATGTGCGTGGTCTCGGGCATCAGCGAGGCGAAATCCCAGAAGTTGTCGTGCGCCGTCGAGGCCTGAGGCATGTCATGCTGCGGCTCAGGCCGCATGGCATGCACCAGGTCGGGGTACTTCATCGGGTCCTGGATGAAAAACACCGGCAGGCTGTTGCCCAGCAGGTCGAAGTTGCCCTCGCTGGTGTAGAACTTCACGGCAAAACCGCGCAGGTCGCGCACGGTGTCGGCCGAGGCTCGGCCACCCAGGGTGCTGGAAAAGCGCACAAACACCGGTGTGTCCACCTGCGGGTCTTGCAGGAAGGCGGCCGTGGTGTATTCAGACAGCGGCTTGTAGACCTTGAACACCCCGTGTGCGCCCGCACCCCGCGCGTTGACCACCCGCTCGGGAATGCGCTCATGCGCGAAATGCGCCAGCTTTTCGTGCAGCAGGAAGTCTTGCGTCAGCAAGGGGCCACGCTCACCCAGTCTCAAGGCATGGTGGTTGTCGGAGATGACGCGGCCCTGGCTGGTGGTGATGGACTGGCCGGTGTCCTGGCGCGCGGTCTCGAGTTGGGCCTGCTTGCCGGGTAAGTCCGTGCCGGGCTTGGCGCCGGGGCTGGCTTTTCGCCTGTGGGTCGACATCTGCATTCCTGTAGGGGGGCTGGGTTCACGTGCCCGAAGGGCGCGCCAGTGGAGGCACGCCACCGCTTAGGCGAGGAAGGGGCAGGGCTCAGGCCTGCCACTGGCAGACCACCCCGACCGGACCTTGAACTTAAAGCCAAACCGGCGCGCCTGAGGTAGCTCCGGTTCATCACGCGCCGTCAGTGCCTGACCCGGCTTGTGTGGGATCCCCCGCATGAGCTGCAGGCCGCGCCAGAGGGGTCAGACATGTCCGACCCCTGCTGCCCTTGACCGCCCACAAAGGGGAGGGGGCCCGCCACTTAATCTGCCGACTCATTTCCCCTCGCTTCCCTTCACTTCACTTTTGCCACCTGCCCGTTTCATCCTCCCATGACCGACGACCGCACTCCATTGACCCAACCAGACTTCCACCACGCGCCGGCCACCAGCACCCGCCACCGTGCCCTGAGTGAACCCGTGCTTCGTTCAGCCGAGGATGAGCTGGACATCCAAATGCACGACACCGGCGCCAGTTACACCGGCGTGGAGGGCTCGCGCCTCGGATACCGCGGTGCCAGCCAGCCGCCGTGGTGGACGCAGATCCAAAGCCAGGCCGGCCGTTATGCCAGCGAGCAGCCCGCAAAGGCCGCCCTCTTGGCCCTGGGCGCGGGCGCCCTGGCCGCCTTGCTGCTGGGCCGGCGCTTCGGTGGCCGACGCCATAGGAATTGACCCATCATGACCCCCTTGCCATGCTGTCCACCGCTGGGTTCGTCCGTCAACGCCCCAGCGCCGGCCGAGCCCCCGCCGTCGGCCGTGCCCAGCCCAGAGGGCGTACCGCCGCCCATCGGCGATCCGCTGCCCGAGCCTACTCTGCCCATCTATGAGCCCGGCGTGAGTCGCCCGCCGCAAGCGGCCCGGCGTGCGGGGCGATCATTGCACTGAGCCTTTTGGGTTCAGACCCAGTTGCCTGCGCTTGAGCGCCAGATACTCTGCGCGGTCAATCTCATGGAGCTGCTTGGCGTATTGCTCCGTGGCGTCAAACCAGGCCAGCAGGCGCCGCTCAACTTGTGCAGGCGGCAGCTCCAGGGTGTGAAGCAGCACCTCGATCGCCAGGAAGTAGCGCAGGGTGTTGCGCTCGATCACGCCCCGCATGCCCCGCACGGGCTGCAGGCTGCCCCCGGGACCAGGCTCCAGGCTAAAACCAATCTTCTCCTGCGCCCGCGTGCTCAGGTAGCCCTGCATGGCCAGGCGGGCCAGCAGGCCAAAACCATAGCTGTAACGAAAGCGCATGAAGCTCTGGCCCGAGGGCAGGGCGGTGGCTTCCAGGCGAATGCGGTACTCGCGCGAGCCCAAAGGCCCTTGCGCCGCCTCCAACCGCACCGTCAGCAGCTCGCCCTTGAAGACCGAGGCTTCATAATTCAAACGCAGGCTCAAGAGCTGACCGCCCAGTCCCGACTTGTTGCTCAGCTGTACATCGAGCTGCCGGCCATCGGGAGCCACACGGCAGCGATGGGTGGTCTGGTGCAGCATCAGCACATCGCACCAGCGCTGCGGACTGGCCAAGGCCTGCACACGGTCCAGCGGTGCGTCCAGAACCGCCTCGACCACGCCTTCATCCGTGTCCCGGCCATGCTGGGATTGCAGCAGCAGGGGCCGGCCGAAAGCGCTGCGCGCCAGAGCCTGCGACAGGTCCGCATGGCGCTGCCTCAATTCCTGGGCCAGGGGAGCCTGAGCGAGGGCCAAGGGCATCGCCAAAGGCATCGCGAAAAGCGTGGCCAAAAGCATGGCCAAAATCAGGACAAGCAGCACCCCTGCCCGGCGCCCTCGGCCCCGGGCGCCGCCGCCCCCAAGCCTGACCGGAGCGTGCTGCATGGTGTGCAGTGTCCAAGGCAAGGGCCCCTTCGCCAAGCACAGGGGCACAAGTTCCTGCGCTGTCCTACAGCCAGGCGGACCAGGCCGCTTGCGCAAGCCTGGAGGCCTAATGGCGCAAGCCAATAGCGCAAGCCAATAGCACCCGTATCATGGGTTCATGTTTCCACGCTTGCTCGGCGATGTAGGCGGCACCCATGCACGCTTTGGCTGGCAAGAGCGGCCAGGCCAGGCCCCGACGCGCCTCATGACCCTGCACGACGACGAGCATGCAGGCCTGGCCGAAGCCATTGCCGCTTACCTGACTGCACAGCAGCTGCCCCGGCCAAAGGCGGCGTGCATCGCCATCGCCAACCCCGTGACCGGTGACGAAGTGCGCATGACCAACCGCGCCTGGCAGTTCTCCATAGCCGAACTCGGCCGCCAACTGGGCGTGGAGCGGCTGAAGGTGATCAACGACTTCAGTGCTCTGGCTTGGTCCCTGCCCACCCTGGCAAGGCATGAACGGGTGCAGGTGGGTGGCCCGGCCACGGAGCCTAGCGGCGCCTGGCCGCTGGCGGTGATCGGCCCTGGCACAGGGCTGGGGGTGAGCGGCCTGCTGCCGCAGGCGGGCCGCTGGGTGGCTTTGGCGGGCGAGGGCGGGCATGTGAGCCTGGCGGCGCGCACCGACCTCGAATGGCGCCTGCTGAACCGACTGCGCCAGCGCCACGGCCATGTCTCGGCCGAGCGGGTGCTCAGTGGCCAGGGCCTGAGCGATCTGCACTGGGCCCTGAGTCTGGAGACTCAAGAGGCCCCCGCACCCCTGAGCGCCGCACAGATCACGGCTGCAGCGATGCAAGAACACGACCCCACCTGCCTGGCTTGCCTGGCACTCTTTAGCGGATTCCTGGGCTCCGTCGCTGGGGACCTGGCCCTGACCCTGGGCGCCCGTGGCGGCGTCTACCTGGGAGGCGGCATCGTGCCCAGGCTGCTGGGCTGGTTCGAGGGCTCACCTTTTCGGGCGAACTTCGAGGACAAGGGCCGCTTTTCTAGCTACCTGCAGGACATCCCGGTGTGGGTGATCCAGGCCGGCGATGCCCCGGCTCTCAGGGGTGCAGCCCTGGCGCTGGACATGGACGGCGGCTGAGCGCCCGCGCCGAGCTACTTGACCAGCAGCACGGGCACCAGGGCGTCGCTGAGCACGCGCTGGGCCACGCTGCCCATCACCGCCGAGCCCAGAAGGCCATGGCCATGCGTGCCCATCACCACCATGTGGGCCCGCTCCTTCCCAATGGCCTTGATGATTTCCGCGGCCGGGGAGCCCACCACCGAGCGACAGGTGTAATGCACCGCATGGCGCTTGAGAAAGCGTTCTATGGGTTCGAGCACGCGCCGGGACTCATCCTGGTGGTAATCGTTCACGACACCCGCACCCAGCATGCGCTTGACGCGCGGCGGCACGGGCGGCTGCACATTGAGCACCACCAGCTCGTCCTCGGGTCCACAAAGGGTTTCGTGTGTCATGAGAAAAGCCAGGGCCTTCTTGGTGAATGCGCTGCCATCGGCGGGAAAGATGATTTTCATTCTTGTTCTTTCTGAATAAGGACCGACGTCAGACGCCGGCCAGCTGCGGTTCATGGCGTGAGCTGCCATGGGCCTGGTCCGTCTCGGGGGCGCGGATGAGCAAGACCGGAATGGGTGTCAGGCGGATGATCTGCTCGGCACCGCTGCCCAGCAGCACACGGCTGATGCCTCGCCTGCCATGCGTGCCCAACACCATCAAGTCGGCCTTGTAGGCCTCGGCTTCCTTGAGCACGGCATCTGCGAGGCGCTGGCCATGGGCCTCCACCAGGCGCTCATCGGCCACAACGCCCGCAGCTTTGGCCACCGCCATGGCATCGCCCAGTATTTTTTGGCCGTTGTCGTGCAAGACCTTGGCCAAGTCCCCCGGATAAGCACCGTAGGGGTCGTAGGCAATCACCTGGGCCAGCTCCTCGATCACATGAATGATGCGCACCGAGCCACCGGACTCGCGGGCCATCTGCAAGCCAGCCACCAAGGCCTGGGTGGCGGTGTCGCTACCGTCGATCGGCACCAGGATTCTTTTGTACATATCGTCCTCCTCGCGTGGGGTTGTTCGTTTCAGTGTGTACCGGGCGAAGGTCCGCAGACTTGACGCAGGTCAAGCCCTGATCAATCGACGGCCCATGAGCAGGGCAGATGGACCTGGCCATTCATTGGATGGTGACCTTGTGCGCGCCATCCTGCTTGAGCTTGGGCAGATGCAGGGCGAGCACGCCCTTGTCATAGCGGGCATCGACCTTGGCCTCATTGATGTCCTGCGCCAGCGAGAAACTCCGTGAGACGCTGCCTTCGTAGCGTTCGCTGCGCAGCACGCGGTCGCTGCTCTTGTGCGTTTTTTCCCGTTTGACCTCGGCATCGATCTGCACCACGTTGCCGTGAATGCGCACGTTGATGTCTTCTTTGGCGACGCCCGGCAGATCGGCCTTGACCTCGTAGGCCTCGGGCGTCTCGGCGATGTCCAGGCGCATGCGCAGGGGTGAGGTGTCGATCTCGCCGCTGAGCGGTGAGAGAAATCGCCTGAAGGCCGATTCAATGCTGTCCCCGAAGCCGGGGTCGGTGATGCGAAGTTGGGTCATGTGTTCTCCTCCTTGGTGGTCCAGTGCAGGCCCGCCCGATTGGGACCTGCTCAAGCCACTCTAAGGCAGGGCACCGCACATGCTCACTCATCCAATGCAGCTGCTTACCCCTGTTGCCACCGGCTACTTGCTCAGCAGATACAGGGCACTCACGCGGGGTACTCAGTGGCCCTGGCCTTCATGGCGCTGCTGGCAGGCCATGCAATATTCCGCCTCGGGCAAGGCCAGCAGGCGCCGCAGATCTATCTCGCCACCACAGTCCAGACAGTTTCCGAATCGGCCTGCGCCCAAGCGCTGGCGTGCCGTCGCTACTCGCGCCAGGTTCGCCTCCAGCCGCTCGGCTTGTTGCTCATCCACCTGCGCCTCGTTCACACGCAGGGCCAGGTCTTTGAAGTCGCTCACGTCCTGGTTCTGCGCTGGTTCGTCGTCGGCGCTGAGCGCCTGCAGGGCTCGGCGCAGTTCGGCATCACGGCGCAGCAGCAGCTCGGCGAAATCCGCCGACATCGGGGTCTCAAAGGTGTCCATGTCGCTCTTTCCAGGGTGGGGTAGAGGGCTCATTCTGGGCAGGCCGAAGCGCCCGCGCCTTGACCTGGCGCAAGCCCGCAGGCTCAGGGCCGGCCTAAGCTGGCCCACCGCTGATTCGGCGGGCCTGACCTGGCTCATCCATGACCATCCGACACCTGGACCAGTTGTTCCAACCCTCGTCCATTGCCGTCTTCGGCGCCTCCGACCGGCCTGGCAGCTTGGGCGGTATCGTGCTGCGCAACCTCCGGCAGGCTGGTTTTGCCGGGCCGATCTGGGCGGTCAACCCCCGGCACGCCAGCGTGATGGGCGAGCGCTCCTGGCCGAATGTGGCGGCCCTGCCCGCGGCCCCTAGCCTGGCCGTGGTGTGTACGCCTGCGGACACCGTGCCGGGCCTCATTGCCGAGTTGGGCCAGCGCGGCACGCATGCGGCCATCGTGATCACCGCTGGGCTCAAGCAGATACCGCCCGGCCAGGACCGCAGCCTGGAGCAAGCCATGCTGGATGCGGCCCGGCCGCACCTGCTGCGCATCCTCGGGCCCAACTGCATCGGGGCCCTGGTGCCGGGCGTGGCGCTCAATGCCAGCTTTGCCCCGGCCCAGGGGCTCAAGGGGTCGCTGGCTTTTGTCACGCAGTCGGGTGCGCTCGCCACGGCCATGTTGGACTGGGCCAACGAGCGGGGTATTGGCTTTTCACACTTCGTCTCCCTGGGCGACAGCGCCGACGTGGACTTCGGCGACATGCTGGACTTCCTGGGCTCCGATCCCGGCACACGCGCCATCTTGCTCTACGTTGAATCGATCCGGCAGGCGCGCAAATTCATGTCGGCGGCCCGGGCAGCGGCGCGCAACAAGCCGGTGATCTTGGTCAAGGCCGGTCGCGCCCCTGAAGGCGCCAAGGCCGCCGCCTCCCACACCGGTGCGCTGGCGGGGTCCGATGTGGTGTTTGATGCGGCCATCCAGCGCGCCGGCCTGCTGAGGGTGGACACCCTGGAGGCGCTGTTCGATGCCGCCGAGACCCTGTCGCACCTGCATGCCGGTTGGCGCCACCATGTGGGCTCTGAGGGCGGGCATCTGGTGATCCTCACCAACGGCGGTGGCGCGGGGGTGTTGGCGGCCGACGCCCTCTCGCTGGCCGGCGGGCGCCTGGCCACGCTGGAGGCGTCCACGCTGGCTGCTTTGCAGGCCTGCTTGCCCGCCACGTGGTCGCAGGGTAACCCGGTGGACATCATTGGGGATGCCCCTGTGGAGCGCTACCAGGCGGCGCTGCGCATCCTGCTGGCCGCTCCTGAGGTGGACGGGGTGCTCTTCATCCATGCGCCCACGGCCATCGTGCCGGCGGGCCAAATTGCCGCTGCCTGCCTGCCCTTGATGCAGGCTGCGCGCAAGCCCGTGCTGCTGAGTTGGCTGGGCGGCTTGGCCGTGGCAAAGGCTCGCGATGCCACGCGCACTGCGGGCCTGCCGAGTTACTTCACGCCCGAGCGCGCAGTCGACGCCTGGATGCAAATGGTGCACTACGAAAGCCACCAGGAGGCCCTGCGCCAGCTGGTGCCAGCCCACCGCCCTGACATTGCGCCCGACCGCCGCGCCATTGAGGCCCTGCTGGCCCAGGCCAGGCAGGAGGGCAGGGCTTGGCTGGGTGACGCGGGCACCCAGGCGCTGCTGGCCGCTTACGGCATTCCCACGGTACCCACCGAACGCTGCGCCGACTTGACTCAGGCACTGGCGGCGGCCGAGCGCATGGGCTTTCCCGTGGCGCTCAAAATCATTTCGCCCCAGGTGGTGCACAAGAGCGATGTGGGCGGGGTCGCGCTGGACCTGAAAAACGCCGAGGAGTTGCAGGGCGCGGCCAGGCGCATGACGCAGCAGCTCAAGGCGCTGCGGCCCGAGGCACAGTTTGCGGGCTTCACGGTGCAGGCCATGGTGGCGCGTCCAGGTGCCCATGAGCTCATCCTGGGCCTGAACACCGACCCGGTGTTTGGCCCGGTGCTCCTTTTGGGGGAGGGCGGGGTGAATGTGGAGCTGCGCAGCCACCATGCGGTGGCCCTGCCTCCTTTGAACGAAGACCTGGCCCGTGACTTGGTGCAGCGCAGTGGCCTGGCCCGCCTGCTGGCCGGCTACCGGGGGCGTGCTGCCGTGGACGAGGAGGCCTTGCATGGCAGCCTGCTTCGCCTGGCGCAACTGGCGGCCGACCTGCCCGAGGTGGTGGAACTGGACATTAACCCGCTGCTGGTGGATGAGCGCGGCGTGCTGGCGTTGGATGCCCGAGCCCGTCTGGCCCCGCCTGAGGCGCCCACAGCCCACCTGGCCATACGGCCCTATCCGGCCGAGCTGGAAGAGCGCATGGACACCAACACGGGCCCGCTCCTGCTGCGCCCCATCCGACCTGAAGATGGGGAGCGTCTTGCACAGTTCTATGCACTTGCCAGCCCGTCTGACATGCGGCTTCGCTTTTTTGCGGCTCGCCGGGAGGTGCCGCGTTCGGAACTGGCACGGTACAGCCAGATCGACTACGACCGGGAGATGACCTTCATTGCCTTGCCAGCGGAAAGTCCCGATGCCCCCATGCTGGGTGAAGTGCGCGGTTTGTGCGACCCCGACAACCTGCGGGCTGAATTCGCCATTCAGGTGGCCGGACCGCAGCAGGGCAGGGGACTGGGCCGCTTGCTGCTGAGCAAGCTCATTGCCTACCTGCGCTCTCGGGGCACGGGCGAAGTGGTCGGCGAATGCCTGGCGGAAAACGTGCGGCTCGAAGCGCTGGCTCGCCACATGGGATTTTCAATCTCGCCGTCCACCGAAGACGGCATCGTCTTGCTGCGTTTGGCACTCAAAGGCTGACTTGCAGGCTTGTCCGACAACGCGGCTCTTTCCTGTCCGACGAGGAGAACCAGGGCCAGCACAGGAAGATAGGGGAAACCGCCCCATGAATCACCATGAATCAATAAGCCCGGCATGAATCCGACAGCCCTGAACCCCGTCCTCACCAACCAGCCCGCGACCCTGTTGTATCGGGAAACGCCTTCTGCACACCTGCACTCACCGCAGCAAGACCCCGACCGGGTGCGCCGCTTCACCGCCCGCGCGGTGAACCGGAGGATTGACCAGGCCACTGACCGCCGCATCACCCGTTTCGCCGCCATGAGCGAGCCTCAGATTCGCGATCGCATCCATGAACTCGATCAGGAATGGGACATCGACCGGGTTCTGTCGCTCCATGCCGCTGTTCTGGGTCTGAGCGGCATGGCCCTGGCATGGCGCGGTGAGCGCCGATGGTTGGCCTTGCCCGCCGTGGTGCTGGCTTTTCTTTCTCAACATGCCATCCAGGGCTGGTGTCCGCAGATGCCGGTGTTGCGTCGCCTGGGCGTGCGAACCCGTGGAGAAATTGACCGTGAAAAGTACACCTTGCTTCATTTGCTGGAGACCGGCGTCGCCAGCTGAAGAACAAGGCGCCCAAAGCAGGGCAAGAGGCTGTTGCCACCACAAGCCCGGTGCTCTGGCTCTAGGACCCCGCCGATGTCTTTACGATATTTAACATAATATACATCGTAGGATCCCGCATGTAGGGCCAGCCAGCGGCCCGAGCATGGCTCACCACGTCCCTGTCGGTCTGGGCGCTTCAGGCTTGGGGGCTGCTGGAGGCGCAGCTGGTGGTGCTGCTTGGGGTGCGGCCTGAACTGCGGGCTTGGATTCGGGGGCTGGCCTGGGAACAAGCGGCGGCGCAGCCGGCTGAACTTGCGGCGAAGCAACGGGCGCAGGAACGGGCGCAGGTGGCGCAGGCTTTTTTACAAGCGCGCTGAGCAAGGCAATGGCATCGGGCCGGCTGCCCAGGAGGGCAAAGTCCAGCGCCTTGAGGCCGCGCTCGTTGGTCTGCTCAGGCTGAGCGCCTTCTTCCAAAAGCAATTTCAGGGCTGCCGTGCTGCCGTACTGGGCCGCCATCATGAGCGGCGTGGTGCCGTTGGGCGATTCGGCGTCCACATAGGCATGGTGCTCGAGCAGCAAGCGAACAATCTGCACATGCCCACCCGTGGCAGCGTAATGCAGTGGCGTCCAGCCGGGTTTGTTCACGTCAGCACCACGGGCAATGAGCTGGCGCGCCAACTCATCATGGCCCTTGATGGAGGCCATCATCAGCGCGCTTTCACCCGCCGAATTGAGCAAATTGGGATCGGTCTGCGGCGAGGCCAGCAAGAGCTGAGCCACCTTGATGGAGCCTTCAGTCACGGCCAGAACCAAGGCTGGGCGCTTCTGCGGGTCCAGGGTGTTGGGGTCAAAACCTCGCGCCAGGAGCTGGCGGACCACGCGGTCGTTGTCGTTGCGCAGAGCCAAGAAAAAATCTTCATAAACCCCTGCTTGAGCAGAGGAAAATCCAATAAAAACAATGGCTAACCAGATTTTCTTAAGAAATTGCACGAGCTTTTCCAGGGTGAAATTCAAGTCAGAATAAGGTGCTGCAGAATTCATCTAAAAATCATGGGGATAGGGTGCACACTTCAAGTGCTTTAAGAGGTCACGCCAGTGAACAGTCGTTCAAAGTTCTGGCTGGTGGCCTCGGCCACCGCCTCCACGCTCAGGCCGCGCAAGCTCGCCACCTGCTGCGCCACCAGAGGAACATAAGAGGGGTTGTTGGTCTTGCCGCGGTAGGGCACCGGAGCCAGGTAGGGGCTGTCGGTCTCAATCAGCAAGCGGTCCAGCGGCACGAAGGCTGCCACCTCGCGCAGGTCGGCGGCATTTTTGAAGGTCAGGATGCCTGAAAACGAGATGTAAAAGCCCAGGTCCAAGGCGGCACGGGCCACCTCAAGGGTTTCGGTGAAGCAGTGGAACACCCCCGTGGCCGGGGGAAGCGCCCCGCCCTGCCCCTCCACGTGCAGGATGGCCAGGGTGTCCTCCGAAGCACTGCGGGTGTGAATGACCAGCGGCTTGCCCGTCTGGCGGCTGGCCCGGATGTGGATGCGAAAACGCTCGCGCTGCCAAGCCATGTCGGCGATGCTGCGCTCGCCGAGGCGGTAATAGTCCAGCCCGGTCTCGCCAATGGCCACCACCCGCGGCAAGGCCGCGCGTTCGAGCAAGTCGTCCAGCGTGGGCTCGGTCACGCCTTCGTTGTCCGGATGCACGCCCACGCTGCACCAGAAGTTGTCATGCGCCTGGGCCAGGGCATGCACCTGCGGGAACTCCTCCAGGGTGGTGCAGATGCACAGCGCCCGGTCCACCCTCGCCTCCTGCATGGCCAGGCGGATCTGCGGCAGCTGCTCGGCCAGTTCAGGAAAGGTGAGGTGGCAGTGGGAGTCGACAAACATGGGCAAGGGCAGGCCTGAAAGCCTGTGAACCGTCAGGTGGTGCGCAGCGCCAGCTGGGCCCGGCTCACCAGGGCCTCCAGCATGAGGCCGGGGTTGTAGGGGTGCTCGGCGGTGCGGGCGCTGGCGGCCAGCTCCCGCGCCCACTGGCCCAGGGAATACAGGGTCGGGCCGCGGGCAGCACCTCGTGCGGGTGCTGGAGGCCAGGACGGCAAACATTCAGGGCCAAAGAATCGAGGCTGCGCGCCCACCTTCACGGCCCAGAGGTCATGGCAGAGCTTTTGCAGCGCCTCCACCGCCTGAGGCGGGCTGAAGTCGCCCAGCACGGCCACCTGGCCGTGGGCCACGGCCTGGGGCAAAGCGCGCCAGCGGTCGGCCGCTTCCTTGGCCGATTGCTCAAGCAAGAGCGCCAGCACATCGGCCGGCCGGCCGCCGGCAGCAGCCAAGAGCACGCGCAGGTCATTGGTCTGTACCTGCTTGCCGCCTAAGCCCTGGCTGGCACAGGCGGCGCTCAACCAGGCCAGGGCGTCGTCAAACGCGGGCCACACCATGGCGTGGCTCTGGCAGCGGCTGCGGATGGTGGGCAGGAGTTGCTGGGCAGCCTCGGTGGCCAGCACGAACTTCACCTCGCCGGGTGGCTCTTCCAAGGTCTTGAGCAGGGTGTTGGCCGTGATGCCGTTCATGCGTTCGGCCGGGTAGACCATCACCACCTTGGTGCGGCCGCCAGAGCGGGTGAACTGCGTGAACTCCACCGCCTCACGGGCGGCATCCACCCGGATTTCCTTGCTGGGCTTGCGCTTTTTGTTGTCGAGGTCGTCCTGCACCTTTTCATCGAGGGGCCAGCCCAGTTGCAGGCTCAGGGTCTCGGGCAGCAGCACGCACAGGTCGGGATGGGTGCGCACGTTCACGGCGTGGCAACTGCCGCAGCGACCGCACGCGCCTTGGGCCGTGGGCTGCTCGCACAGCCAGGCGCTGGCCAGGCCCAGGGCGAGCTCGTACTGGCCCAGGCCCGATGGCCCGCTGAGCAAAAAGGCATGGCCACGCTGGGCCAGCAAGGTGCTGAGCTGGGCTTGCAGCCAGGGTGCGGGCGTGGCCACCGGATCGCTCATGCCAGCCAGCCCTTGGCCACAAAGGCCGCGTGCACCTCTTGCCACACCGCTTCTGGCGCCTGGTCGGCATTGATGCGGGCAAAGCGGGCCGGGTCGCCCGCCAGACGCAGGGCATAGCCACCGGCCACGCGTTCAAAAAAAGCCTGGGGCTGCGCCTCGAACTTGTCAGGCACGCGCGCGCCCGCCAGCCGCGCCGCCGCCACCGCAGGCGGCAGGTCAAACCACACGGTGAGTGTCGGCTGCACCAGACCCTGGCCGTGGTCCTGGCCCAGGTGCTGGTGCTGGTGCTGCACCCAGCCCTCTAGCTGGGCCAGCACGGCCAGGTCGAAGCCGTGGCCTGCACCCTGGTAAGCGTAGGTGGCATCGGTGAAGCGGTCGCACAGCACCACCTCGCCACGCGCGAGCGCTGGGCAGATCACCTGCTGGAGGTGGTCGCGCCTGGCCGCAAAGATGAGCAGGGCCTCGGTCAGCGGGTCCATGGGCGCGTTGAGCACCAGGCTGCGCAGCTGCTCGGCCAGCGGCGTGCCGCCGGGCTCACGGGTGAGCGTGACCGTGCGGCCCGCCTGCCGGAAGCACTCGGCCAGCCGACCCACGTGCGTGGACTTGCCGGCGCCGTCGATGCCTTCAAAGCTGATGAAAAGTCCTGCGGGAGTCACGCTCGGCCTGGTGTTGAAAGGGGGTGCGGGAGGGTCATCACTTCCCGCGGATGTACTTGTTCACGGCACGGTTGTGCTCATCCAGGCTCACGCTGAAGTGGCTGCTGCCATCGCCTTTGGCCACGAAGTAGATGGATGGGGTCTTGGCAGGCTGCACGGCCGCCATGAGCGCGGCCTTGCCCGGCATGGCAATCGGGGTGGGCGGCAAGCCGCCGCGGGTGTAGGTGTTGTAGGGCGTGTCGGTGAGAAGGTCGCGGCGGCGCAGGTCGCCGTCGAATTGCTCGCCCAGGCCGTAGATCACGGTGGGGTCGGTCTGCAGGCGCATGCCCATGCGCAGGCGATTGACGAACACACCGCCAATGAGCGGGCGGTCGGCGGCCTTGCCGGTTTCCTTCTCGACGATGCTGGCCAGAATGAGCGCCTCCTCCGGGTTGCGCAAGGGCAGGCCGGGATGGCGCTTTTCCCAGGCTTCGGCCAGGCGCTTGTCCATGGCGCGGGCGGCACGCTTGAGCAGAGCCAAGTCGCTGCTGCCCTTGGCATAGGTGTAGGTGTCTGGAAAGAAGCGCCCTTCGGGATGTTGACCCGGGCGGCCGATGCGCTCCATCACCTGCTCGGGCGTGAGGCCGCGGGTTTCGGACGTGAGCATTTGCGCTTTCTGCAGCGCTGCCAGCACCTGCTGAAAATTCCAGCCCTCCGGAAAGGTCACGGTCATGAGGCTTTCTTCTCCGCGCACCAGCATGTTCAGCAGGCGGCGGGGGCTCATGTCCTTGGAAATCTCGTAGTTGCCAGCCTTGATCTGACGGGCCTGCCCTGACACGCGAAACCAGGCATAGAGGCCCGTGGGCCAGACCTGCGCGCCGCTGGCGGCCACGACCTGGGCCACCTGCCGCGGCGCGGTGCCCGGCTCGATCTCGAGGTCCAGC
Source organism: Comamonadaceae bacterium (assembly GCA_027486255.1). Classification (GTDB taxonomy): domain Bacteria; phylum Pseudomonadota; class Gammaproteobacteria; order Burkholderiales; family Burkholderiaceae_C; genus Polaromonas. Next base: position 32,817 of record JAIXPL010000029.1, on the reverse strand, counting down.
ACGGCACTGCCCGCCGGGGGCACGATGGCCATGGGCGCGTGCAGCCACCACAGGGCAGCGCCCGAGAGCGCCAGGCCGGCCATCAGCACCAGGCCCGTGAACCACAGTAAGAAACGCCGCACCAGACAACCTTCGCAGAAAAAGGGGCGCTCAAACCGGCCCCAGACAAGCGAGTGATCATAATTCAGGCATGTCCAGCACCCTGCCCAATTCATCCCCCTCTTCCCTCTCTGTATCTATGGCCGCCACCCTGTCTGGCCACAGCCGCCTGAGTGAGCTGGGCGTCATCCGCGCAGCCGGGGCCGACGTCGTGAGCTTCCTGCAAGGCCAGCTCACCCAAGACGTGGCCTTGCTTGGCTCTGACGCTGCGCGCCTGGCGGCTTACTGCAACGCCAAGGGCCGCATGCAGGCCAGCTTCATCGTCATCAAAACCAGCCCGGAGGAATTGCTGCTGGTGTGCCCGCGCGACATCCTGCCGGCCATGGTCAAGCGCCTCTCGATGTTTGTGCTGCGGGCCAAGGCCAAGCTGAGCGACGCCAGTGAGGAATTCACCCTGCTGGGCCTGGCCGGCAGCGCGGCCGCCCCCTACGCTGCGGCACCCTGGCGCCGAAGCGATGCGGGCGCGGCCCATGTGGTGTCGCTCTACCCCAGCGCTGGTGTGCCCCTGGCCTTGTGGATCGCGCCCTCGGCCACTCCCCTGCCCCCAGGCAAGGAGTTGCCTTTGCAGCACTGGCAGTGGCTCATGGTCTGCTCGGGCATTGCATTGGTGGGCCAGCCGCTGTTTGAGGCCCTGGTGCCGCAGATGCTCAACTACGAATCCGTGGGCGGCGTGAATTTCAAGAAAGGCTGCTACCCCGGCCAGGAGGTGGTGGCGCGCAGCCAGTTCCGCGGCACGCTCAAGCGCCGCGCTTACCTTGTGCAGGCCAGCGCGGCCCTGGCCGCTGGCGATGAGGTGTTCCACGGCAGCGACCCCACCCAGCCCTGCGGCACGGTGGCCGCCGCCGCCCCGCGCCCCGACGGCTCGGGCTGGGATGCCCTGGTGTCCATGCAGGTGAGCGCCGCCGAAGACGGCTCTGCCGGGCTGCATGCGAATGGGTCAACAGGGGAAGCAGGGGCCACACTCAGTCTGCTCCCCCTGCCCTACCCCTTGCTGGAAGACATTTAAAGGCCCGCCCCCCGTGTGCCTGATTGCGCTGGCCATAGCCCCCTCGGCGGGCTGCCCCTTGCTGCTGGCGGCCAATCGCGACGAGTTTTTTCACAGGCCCACGCAGCCGCTTTCACGCTGGCACACCCCATCGGGTGCCCTGGTGCTGGGCGGCCGCGATCTGCAGGCCGGTGGCACCTGGCTGGGCCTGTCGGCCCAGGGCCGCGTGGCCATGCTCACCAATGTGCGAGAGCCGGGGAGCCTGGCAGGCCCGCGCAGCCGGGGCGATCTGCCGCTGGCCTGGCTGGGCGGGCAGGAGGCGCCCGAGGCCTTTTTGGCCGGGCTGGAACCACAGGCCTACAGCGGCTTTAACTTGGTGGTGGGTGACCTGCAGTCTGGCCTCTGGTACTGGGCCAGCAACCGCCAGGCCTCGGCCCAGGGCATTGCCCCCGGCTGGCAGCAGCGTGCGCTGGGGCCGGGACTGTATGGCCTGTCCAACGCGTTTCTGGACACGCCCTGGCCCAAGACCGAGCAGCTCAAGCGCCGCCTCAAGGCCGCACTCACGCACCCGGGTGAGCCGGCTGAGCTGCTTTGGCCCGCCCTGGCCGATGCCAGCCCTGCCCTGCCCGAGGACCTGCCGAATACCGGCGTGAGCGCCGAGGCCGAGCGGCATCTCTCCAGTGCCTGGGTGCGCTTTCCCGACGGGCGCTACGGCACGCGGGCCAGCACCCTGATGGAGGCCAGTCTCACCCCGCAGGGCCTGAGCGTGCGCATGCAAGAAAAAACCTGGCTGCCCGAGGGCGGGCAAGCCCTGCGCGAAGACACCCTGGCCTGGCCGGCCAGCAGCGCAGCCTAAGCCGGCTGGCATGCCCTGGAGCGGCAGCGCCAGGTGCGACTCAGGTGGTGCGCACCATCTCAATGTGCGGCAATCCCGCTTCTTCGAAGCCGTCGCCCTGCGGCGCAAAGCCGGCCCGCGCATAAAAGCCTTCGGCGCTGCGCTGGGCATGCAGCAGCACCTGCGCATCGCCGCGCTCTCTGGCGGCCTGCACCAGGGTATCGAGCACACGGGCGCCCTGCCCGGCCCCGCGCAGCAGGCGCTTGACGGCCATGCGGCCAATGCGTGCCACCCCAGCCTCGCTGGGCAAGAGGCGGCCGGTGGCCACCACCTGCCCGAGGCGGTTGTAGGCCACCGCGTGCAGGCAGTGCGGATCGGCCGGGTCTTGCTCCATCTCCAGCGGAATGCGCTGCTCTTCTACAAACACTTCCACGCGCACTTTCATGGCGTCGTCGCCCAGGGCCTGCCAACTGCCGGTACGCACCTCCACCACCGGCTCGCCCGCCTCAAAACCCAGCAGGCACTGCCGCAGGGCCTGTGGCACCGGGCGCGAGGTTTGGGTGGCCGGATCAGCAAACACATACACCAGCTCGGCCGTGATCAGCAGCTCCTCGCCCCGGAAGATGCCGGCCTCAAAGGTCATGGACGAATTGCCGATGCGGCTGCAGCGCATGCCCACGTCAAGCTGGTCATCAAAGCGCGCGGAGGCGTGATACTCCAGGCTGCTTTTCTTCACGTAAAGGTCACCGCCCAGCTGGTGCATGGCCTCTTCATAAGGCAGCGCCAGGGCGCGCCAGTAGTCACTGATGGCCGTGTCCACGTACATCAGGTAGTGGGCATTGAAGACGATTTTTTGCATGTCCACCTCGGCCCAGCGCACGCGCAGGCGGTGGAAGAAGCGGAAATCTGGCTTGTTCATAAAAGAGTTCGGTGTTCAGAAAAAAATCACAGCTCGGCGGTGCCAAAGGCCCGCCGCAGGGCACGGGCTGCATCGGCATGGAACTGCCGGGCCTCGGGCAGCACACGCCCCATCTTGATGAATTCATGGGTCACGCCCCGGTAGATTTCCAGGTCGACGGGCACGCCCGAATGCCTGAGCCGGTCGGTGTACAACAGGCCCTCGTCGTGCAGCGGGTCGCACTCGGCCAGGGCCAGCCAGGCCGAGGCCACGCCTTCAAGATCATCGGCATGGATGGGCGAGAAACGCCAGTCTGGGCGGTGCGCCTCGGCGATGTAGTGGTCAAAGAACCAGCGGATCATCTCCGCACTCAAGATAAAGCCCTGCTCGAAGGTGCGGTGCGAGTCGGTGTCCTGAAAGGCCACGGTGCCCGGGTAAATCAGCAGCTGCAGCACCAAGGGCAGACCCTCGTCGCGCGCCTGAATGGCGCACACCGCCGCGAGTGTGCCGCCTGCGCTGTCGCCGCCCACGGCCAGGCGACCGGCGTCGAGGCCGAGATCGGCAGCGCGCGCATGAATGGCAGCCAGGGCGTCCCAGGCGTCATGCACGGCCGTGGGAAAGCGATGCTCAGGCGCCAGCCGGTAATCAACCGACAGCACCGCGCAGCCGGCGTGGTGGCTGAGCTCGCGGCACAGCACATCGTGCGTGGCAATGCCGCCAATGGTGAAGCCGCCGCCATGCAAAAACACCAGTGCCGGCAGCGGCTCGCCCTGCCCGCGGGCCACGGGCGCATAAAGGCGCACGGGCAGCGGGTGCCCGTCGCGCGCGGGCAGCAAGAGCTCTTCCACCCGGGGCAGTTCGCGCACCGGCACCTCCAGCACCTGGGCGCCGGCGGCATAGACGGCGCGTGCTTCTTGCGGCGTGAGGCTGTGCATGGGTGGCCGCTTGGCCTTTTCAAGGCCGTGCAGCACCTGGCGCATGCCGGGGGTGAGCAGTTTGTAGAGCTCGGTCATGGCAGGCTGGGGGCAGCCGGCAAGGCGGTTCGGGTTTGCATTCGTGTGGGGCCGCACAGGGCCCGCTAAAGTCGGGGCGAAGGCGCCATGGTAGCGCCCGCACCGCCCCGGCCGGGGCGGCCCCCGCAGGAGACGACATGGCACTCATTTACTACCTCACCCACATCCAGATGGAAGTGGGCGCGTTGCGCCTGCTCAAAGACGAATGCAAACGCGTGGGCATTCAACGCCCCCTGATCGTGACCGACCGGGGCGTGCGCGCCGCAGGCCTGCTAACCCAAGCCCAAGAGGCTCTGGGTAATCTGCCCTCGGCCTGCTTTGACGAGACCCCTTCCAACCCCAACGAGGCCGCCGTGCGTGCGGCCGTGGAGGTGTTCAAGCGCGAGCAGTGCGACGGCCTCATTGCCCTGGGCGGCGGCTCGTCCATCGACTGCGCCAAGGGCGTGGCGATTCTGGCCACGCACCCCGGTCCGCTCAAGACCTACGCCACCATCGAGGGCGGCAGCCCACGCATCACCGAGCGCGTGGTCCCGCTCATTGCCGTGCCCACCACGGCCGGCACAGGCAGCGAGGTGGCACGCGGCGCCATCCTCATCGTGGACGACGGACGCAAGCTCGGCTTTCACAGCTGGCACCTGCTGCCCAAGGCCGCCATCTGCGACCCGGCCCTCACCCTGGGCCTGCCCCCGGGCCTGACGGCCGCCACCGGCATGGACGCCATTGCCCATTGCATGGAAACCTTCATGGCGCCGCTGTTCAATCCGCCGGCCGACGGCATTGCGCTCGACGGCCTGGAGCGCGGCTGGGCCCACATTGAACGTGCCACCCAGAACGGCCAAGACGCAGAGGCGCGCCTGAACATGATGAGCGCCTCCATGCAAGGCGCCATGGCTTTTCAAAAAGGGCTGGGCTGCGTGCATTCGCTCAGCCACAGCCTGGGCGGGGCCGACCCGCGTCTGCACCACGGCACGCTCAATGCGGTGTTCTTGCCGGCAGTGATTCGCTTCAACGCCGAGGCTGAATCCATGAAAAAAGACCGGCGCCTCATGCGCATGGCCCGCGCCATGGGCCTGAACGCCGGCGCCGAAGTGCCCGACGCCGTGCGGGCCCTCAACGCCCGCCTGGGTCTGCCCTCAGGCCTGAAAGACCTGGGCGTGACCCCTGCCCTCTTCGACCGCATCATCGAAGGAGCGATGGCTGACCACTGCCACCTGATGAATCCGCGCATTGCGACGGCGGCCGACTACAGGCGCATGATCGAGGAATCGATGTAAGCCTCAAAGAGGCTGGACGGGTGCCAGGCTCGGCCGCTCCAGCCACTGCCCAAATTCATCAGCCATCTGACGCGCTGCTGATGCGGCACTTGTCCAGGCCTTCACGCGGCCGGGGAAATCGGTGGCGTAGCGGGTGAAGTCGCTGCGGTCGGGCAGCTTGCTGTTGGGCAGGGTCTTGACCCACTCGGGGTTGGGGGCCAGGAGCAGCATGCGGTCGAGGAAGGGGGTGGCGCGGTGGCGCCACTTGAGGCTTTTGTCCAGCCAGCCGGGCACCACCTGCGGCTGGAAATGCGGGTAGAGCACGATGCCTGGCCCGCTGGCGGGCGGTTGGTAGTCAAGGTGCAGGTGGTAGTCGGTGATGCCGCCGTCCCAGTAGGCGCCGCGCGGTGCGCCCGGTATGTCGTGCACGGCCTGCAGCACAAAGGGAATGGAGCAACTGGCCTGCAGGGCTGGGTTGAAGTTGGCCTCGGTCAAGGCCACTTGCCGTGTCTTGAAGTCGCGGGTGCCAAACGGCAGCGGCGCATGGCCGGCGCCCACCGGCGAAGAAAACACCACGCGCTCCAGCCAGGCGCCCATGGCCTTGCGGTGCAGGGCGTTGGTGGCAAAGGCGCCCAGGTAGCCCAGGGGCGTGCGCCAGCGGTGTTCACGGGCCAGCACATGGCGGCCGCGCGAAGTCACCACGTGCAGGCGAAAGCGCGGGTGTTGCAGCAGCTCCTGAATGCGGCCGCCATAAAAATCTATCAGGCTCTGGCTAAAGAGGCGGCTCACCTGCTCGGCCGTGGGGCGCTTGCGGCCGGGCTCGGGCTCGTAGTGCTGGTGAATGTAGTCATGCTCCAGCCGTTCAAGCGCCGTCACACTGTTTTGTAGGCAAGCCGTGGCCATGCGCCAAGCACCGATGGAGGCGCCCACCAGGCTCACGGGCTGACTACTTTGCGGCAGCCACTGGCCGAAGATGAAGCGGTCCAGGGGGCCCAAGATCAGGCCTTTGGGGCCGCCGGCTGCGCCGGGGATGGTGGCGACATCGACCGCCGACAGGCCCTGGGCCCTCACATGCGCCAGCGCCTTGGGGCCGGCATACAGCCGCAGTGCCTTCATCGCCATGGCTTACTTGCGCAGGCCTTGCAGCTTGGAAAACGCCGAGGCCATGGCCGTGCCCTGCGCCGCCTCCTGGCGCCCTCCCCCGTGGCTGCGCTGCTGGCCGCGCCCGGCGGCTTCAAAGCGGTTGTCGCGGGGGCCGTCACGTCGGGGGGCGTCGCCGAGCTTCATTGAGAGGCCAATGCGCTTGCGGGCCACGTCCACCTCGGTCACGCGCACCTTCACGATGTCGCCGGTTTTCACCACCTCGCGCGCGTCGGTCACGAACTTGTGCGAGAGCTGGCTCACGTGCACCAGGCCATCTTGGTGCACGCCGATGTCGACAAAGGCGCCAAAGGCGGCCACGTTGCTCACCGTGCCTTCGAGCACCATGCCCTCGGTGAGGTCTTTGATGTCTTCCACGCCATCGTTAAAGCGGGCCACCTGAAAGTCAGGGCGCGGGTCGCGGCCGGGCTTTTCAAGCTCGCCCAGGATGTCTTTGACGGTGATCACACCGAACTGCGCATTGGCAAAGAGCTCGGGCTTGAGGGTCTTGAGCATGTCGGCGCGGCCCATGAGCTCGCCCACGGGCTTGCCGGTGTGCGCCATGATTTGCTCGACCACGGGGTAGGTCTCGGGGTGCACGCCCGTCATGTCCAGCGGGTTGCTGCCGCCGCGAATGCGCAAGAAACCGGCGCTTTGCTCAAAGGTCTTGGGGCCCAGGCCGCTGACTTGCAGCAGGTCGGCCCGGCTCTGAAAGGCGCCGTGGGCATCGCGCCAGCGCACCACCGCCTTAGCCGTGGTCTGCGACAGGCCCGACACCCTCGCGAGCAGCGGCACGCTGGCGGTGTTGAGGTCAACGCCCACGCTGTTGACGCAGTCCTCCACCACGGCGTCCAGCCCGCGGGCGAGCTCGCTCTGGTTCACGTCGTGTTGGTACTGGCCCACGCCGATGGACTTGGGGTCGATCTTCACCAGCTCGGCCAGCGGGTCTTGCAGGCGGCGGGCAATGCTGGCTGCGCCGCGCAGGCTCACGTCGACATCGGGCATTTCTTGGGACGCAAACTCGCTGGCTGAATACACCGAGGCGCCCGCCTCGCTCACCACCACTTTTTGCATGGCGTGCTCGGGTTGCAGCTTGGCCAGTTGCTTGATGAGCTCGCCGGCCAGTTTGTCGGTTTCGCGGCTGGCCGTGCCGTTGCCAATGGCAATGAGGTTGACGCCGTGCTTTTCACAGAGCTTGGCCAGGGCAAAGAGCGCGCCGTCCCAGTCGCGGCGGGGCTCATGGGGGAACACCGTGGCGGTGTCCACCAGCTTGCCGGTGGCATCGACCACGGCCACCTTCACGCCGGTGCGGATGCCGGGATCCAGGCCCATCACCACGCGGGGGCCAGCAGGCGCGGCCAGGAGCAGGTCGCGCAGGTTGTCGGCAAAGACCTTGATGGCCACCTTCTCGGCGTCTTCGCGCAGGCGGGCAAACAGATCACGCTCAAGCGAGAGGCTGAGCTTGACGCGCCAGGTCCAGGCCACGGCCTTGCGCAGCAGCTCATCGGCCGGGCGGCCCTGGTGGCTCCAGCCCAGGTGCAGCGCAATCTTGCCTTCGGCCAGCGACACGGCGGGCGGTTTGCCATTGGCATCGAGTTGCTCGGGCAGCACCAGCTTGGCGTCAAGAATGTCCAGGCCCCGGCCACGGAACACGGCCAGCGCCCGGTGCGAGGGCACGCGGCCAATGGACTCGTCGTAGTCAAAGTAATCGCGGAACTTGGCGTGGTCGGGGTGCTGCTCGTCTTTGCCCGCCACCAGCTTGGAGGTGAACAAGCCCTCGGCCCACAGCCACTGGCGCAGCAGCTGCACCAGCGCCGCGTCTTCGGCCCAGCGCTCAGACAGGATGTCGCGCACGCCGTCGAGCACCGCCTGCACGGTGGTGAAGTCGTCACCGGCTTCGGTTTTGTCTTTCAGCACATAGGCCTGGGCCTCATCGGCCGGCACGCGCTGCGGCTCGGCAAACAGCAGGTCGGCCAGAGGCTCGATGCCGGCTTCGCGGGCAATCTGGCCCTTGGTGCGGCGCTTGGGCTTGTAGGGCAGATACAGGTCTTCCAGGTCTTGCTTGGTGGCTGCGGCCTCGATGGCCGCGCGCAGCTCGGGCGTGAGCTTGCCTTGTTCTTCAATGCTGTTGAGCACCGTGGCGCGGCGCTCTTCAAGCTCGCGCAGGTAGCTCAGCCGGTATTCCAGCTCGCGCAGCTGCACGTCGTCCAGTCCGCCCGTGACCTCCTTGCGGTAGCGGGCAATAAAGGGCACGGTGGCGCCGCCATCGAGCAGCTCAACGGCGGCCTGAACCTGGCGTTCCTGGACTTTGATCTCGGCCGCGATCTGGCGGATGATTTTCTGCATGAATGAGGGGTGGAGAGAAAGGAAAAAGGAGGCGCTGCTTCAGCCGCCGAGCTGGCGGCCAAGCATCTCGCGCACCTGGGGCCGGTCGGCCAACGGGTCGGTGGGCTGGCGCGCCTCAAGCACGTCTTCCATGCGCGTGCGCACCGAGGCCAGGGCCTGCGGATGACTGTAGATGTAGAACTCGCCTCGGGCCACTGCGTGGAAGGTGTGCTCGGCAAGCTGGGCCGCGCTCACCTTGCCGGACTGCACGGCCTTGTCCAGCATTTGCTGGCCCAGGCGCTGGCTGAGGGTGGCGTGTGCCGGGTCGGCGCCGGGCCGTTGGCTCTGGGCAATGCCTGTGGGCACGAAGAAGGGGCACAGCAGCGAGGTCCCAATTTGCGTGCTCACCAGGCCCAGGTCGTGGTGCAGGGTCTCGGTGAGCGAAACCACCGCATGCTTGCTGGCGTTGTAGACGCCCATGTTGGGCGGGTTCACCAGGCCCGCCATGCTGGCGGTGTTGACCACATGCCCACGCCAGGCCGGGTCGCGGCTAGCAGCCTCCAGCATGCGGGGCACGAAGCAGCGCACCCCGTGGGCCACGCCCATGAGGTTGGCGCCCAACACCCACTGCCACTCTTCGGCCGTGGCCTCCCAGAGCAGGCCGCTGGTGCCCACGCCTGCGTTGTTGAACACCAAATGAGGCGCGCCCCAGGCCTGCACCACGGCTTGGGCCAGGCCCTCCATGGCGGCGGCGTCAGCCACGTTCAGCGTGAAGTCCAAGGCCTGCGCGCCGGCCTGCCGCAGCTCCTGCGCCGCGTTGTTCAGGGCCTGGGCCTGCACATCGACCAGCACCAGGCGCATGCCGCGCCGAGCGGCCGCGCGCGCCAGTTCCAGGCCCAGGCCCGAGCCTGCACCGGTCACCACGGCCGTGGCGCCCTCAAAGCGTTCGAGCATGCTTAGGCCTTCAGCACCTTGAGCGCGTAGCCAATGCGCGGAAAGTGCACGTGCAAGACGCCGGCGCGCGGGTCGGTGCGGCGCAGCACATAGTGCGTGCGGCTGGCCACCAGCAGCTCGCCCTCAGTCGGCTCCTGGCCAAAGCTCTCGGCCTGAATGCTCACCTGGCTGCCCAAGGGAATGCCATGCTCGTCTTGGAAGAACTCGCTCTCCACGGGCAGCGGCGTGCTTTGCCGGGCCACCTCGATGGCCTCTTGGGCGCTGAAGGGCGCGGCGCGGCCGTGGCCGATCTCGGCCATGCGGTCCATCCAGTCGAGCACGGCCGGGGTCAGGCGCAGGATGTCGGCCAGGGCCGGCGTCTGCACCCGGGTGAACCACAGCGGGGCGTAGGCCGCGAAGTCGGCGACGCTGGGCGCCTCGCCCAGCAAGAAGTCACGGCCGTCAAGCATGTCGGACAGGCGCCGCAAGTAAGACTTGTAGGCGGCTGCGGCATCGAGCGGCCGGGGCCGGGGCAGGCTCAGGGCCATGGCCTTGCGGTCTTCGCCAAAGGCGCGGGCCTGCGCCGGCTCAATGTTGGCAAACATTTGCGCCAAGCCCGCCGGCTGGGTGCTGTAGGGCAGCGCGGCCCAGAACAGGGTGCTGTCGGCCCACTGCGCCAGGGTGCGCGACAGGCCTTTGCAGGGCTCGGGAAAGAGCGGCGGTAGCGGCTGGCGGTGCTCCAGCACATCGGCAATCAGCGCGGTGTCGCAGTAGATGTCCGCACCGATCTGCAGCACCGGGGTCTTGCGGTAGCCGCCGGTGAGCGCAGTCAGCTCCGGCTTGGGCATCACCATGGGAATGTGCACCGACTTCCAGGCCAGCTTCTTATGGCCGATCATGAGGCGGGCCTTTTCTGCAAAAGGCGAGGCGGGGTAGTGGTGCAGGATGAGATCGTGCATGGCGGGCCCTCAGACCAATCTACTCAAACCAAACGAACCAGTTGCTTGCCGAAGTTGCGGCCCTTGAGCAGGCCCAGAAAGGCCTCGGGCGCCGCTGCCAGGCCCTCGGCCACGGTTTCTCGGGGCCTGAAGCGGCCGCTGGCCACCAGTGCGCCGAGTTCTTTGAGTGCGGGCGGCCAGTCTTCCATGTGCTCGCTGACGATGAAGCCCTGCACTTTCAGGCGCTGCACCAGAATGAGCGCGGGGTAGGCCATGGGCATGGGCCGGCCGTCGTAGCCGGCGATCATGCCGCACACGGCGATGCGGCCAAAGGCGTTCATGCGCAGCATCACCGCGTCCAGCACCATGCCGCCCACGTTCTCGAAATGCCCGTCGATGCCTTCTGGGCAGGCCGCCTTGAGCGCCTTCGAGAGCGACAGCGCATCGGCGTGCGCGCGGTAGTCGATGCAGTCGTCAAAGCCCAGCTCGTCTTTGACGTAGGCGCACTTGGCCGCACCGCCGGCGATGCCCACCACACGGCAGCCCCGCTCGCGCGCCAGCACCCCGACCGCGCTGCCCACCGCCCCTGAAGCGGCGCTCACCACCACGGTCTGGCCGGCACGCGGCTCGATGATGCGCACCAGGCCGTGCCAAGCGGTGACGCCCGGCATGCCTACGGCGCCCAGGTAGTGCGAGAGCGGCACGCGCGTGGCATCTACTTTGTGCAGGCCACCGGCAGGCGCGCCGTCGACCACGCTGTAAAGCTGCCAGCCACCCATGCCCACGACGAAGTCGCCCACGGCAAAACGGGGCGAACGGCTCTCGACCACCTGCCCCACGGTGCCGCCGATCATCACCTCGTCCAGTGGCTGCGGCGCGGTGTAGCTCTTGCCCTCGTTCATGCGGCCGCGCATGTAGGGGTCCAGGCTCAGGTAGTGGTGGCGCACCAGCACCTGGCCCTCTTGCAAGGCTGGAGTCTCGGACGTGACGAGGCGAAAGTTGGAGGCAGAGGCTTCGCCCTGGGGACGGCTGGCGAGCAGGAACTGCTGGTTCTGGGGCATGGTGACTCCCGGGTTGGGCTCAAGCAGGCGGCGCGACTGGAGCGGTCGCAGGCCGGGCCATGTACTTGAAGGTGCCGGTGGCGTGGGCGCAGAGCTGGCCCTGGGCATCGAAGATGCTCGCCTCAGTAAAGGCCATCTTGGTGGTGCGGTGCAGCAAGCGGCCCCGGCCCGTGAGCGGGCTGCCGTCGCCGGGGGCGCCGCGCATGAAGGAGGTTTTCATTTCGATGGTGACCATGCCCATCTCGGGCTGCACGCTGCGGGCGGCCGATGCCATGGTCACGTCGAGCAGAGTCATCACAGCGCCGCCGTGGGTGACCCCAAAAGAATTGCGGTGCTCCGGGCGGGGCGTGTAGACCAGGGTGGCCTCGCCTCCCTCAAAGTGGGTGATGGCAAAGCCGAGTTCCTCGACGAAGGGGATGTGGGCGCCAAAGCTCATGATGTTCGTCATCCTGGGGGAATCATCCGCCGGTGACAACCGACACGCCGCCGTCCACCGCCAGCCACTGGCCGGTGATGTGCTTGCCGGCATCAGAGGCATAGAGCACGCACAGGCCTTTGAGGTCTTCGTCGTCACCCAGGCGCTTGAGCGGTGCATGCGAGGCCAGTTCGTCCTCACCCAGCGCCTTCAAGGTGCCGGCCGTCATCTTGCTGGGAAAAAAGCCCGGGCAGATGGCGTTGACCGTGATGCCGTAGTGGCCCCACTCGCAGGCCAGGGCGCGCGTGAAATTGACGACCGCGCCCTTGGAGGTGTTGTAAGCCAGGGTCTTCATCTCGGGCGGGTTGCCGCCCAGGCCGGCAATCGAGGCCAGGTTGATGATGCGGCCCTGCCGGCGCGGGATCATGGACAGGCGCCCCACCTGCTGACAGAGCAGGAAGTAGCCGCGGATGTTCAGGTTCATCACCTTGTCCCAGGCCTCCAGCGGATGGTCTTCAGCGGGTGCACCCCAGGCCGCGCCGGCGTTGTTGACCAGGATGTCGATGTGGCCCAGGCGCTCCAGGCTGGCTTTAACCAGGCGTTCAATGTCCTCGGGATTGGCGCAGTCGGCGGCGATGCAGTCCACCACCACGCCGCGCGCGCGCAGGTGGGCAGCGGCCTCCTCCAGGTCGGCGGCCTTGCGCGAGCTGATCACCAGGCGGGCGCCTGCCTCTCCCAGGGCCTCGGCCATCTGCAGGCCCAGGCCGCGGGAACCACCGGTCACCAAGGCGGTGCGCCCGGTCAGGTCAAAAAGTTGTTGGATGCGTCGGCTCATGGTTTGGCGTTTTTCAGGGGAAAGGAATTCGTCATTCTGTGGATTTCAGGCGTGCGCGCACGAAGATCAGGACGGCCCCGATGAGTGCAATCAGCGCGCCGCCGACGATGAACACCATGCCGGCCGCGGGCCGGTAACGCTGCAGGGACAGGCCGAAGACCAGGGCCATCAGGCCGCCGAAGATCAGCACCCAGATCAGGGTGTGGAGCCGCGCGAGTTTGTCGGAATGGGGCATGTCAGGCAATCACCTCAAACACACCGGCCGCGCCCATGCCGCCACCAATGCACATGGTCACGCACACCCGCTTGGCGCCGCGCCTGCGACCCTCCAGCAGGGCATGGCCGGTCAGGCGCTGGCCGCTCACGCCGTATGGGTGGCCGAGCGCAATGGCGCCGCCGTTCACGTTGAGCCGCTCGTTCGGAATGCCCAGCCGGTCGCGGCAGTACATCACCTGCACCGCAAAGGCTTCGTTGAGTTCCCAGAGGTCGATGTCCTGCACCGTCAGGCCCAGGCGCTTGAGCACCTTGGGCACGGCATACACCGGGCCGATGCCCATTTCGTCGGGTTCGCAGCCGGCCACCGCAAAGCCCAGGAAGCGGCCCAGGGGCTTCAGATCCTGGCGGCTGGCGAATTCTTCACTCACTAGCACGCAGGCGCCGGCGCCGTCGCTGAACTGGCTGGCGTTGCCGGCGGAAATCATGCCGCCCGGCAGCGCAGGCTTGATGCCGCTGAGGCCTTCGGCCGTGGTGCCCTCGCGGGTGCCCTCGTCTCGGCTGACGGTGACTTGCCGCGTGATCAGGCCCAGGGTCTTGTCGGCGATGCCCGCCGTCACGGTGATGGGGGCGATTTCTTCGTCAAAGCGGCCGGCCGCCTGCGCCGCACAGGCTTTTTGCTGGCTGGCCGCGCCGTACTCGTCCATGGCCTCGCGGCCAATGCCGTAGCGGCGCGCCACCTGCTCGGCCGTCTCGAGCATGCTCCAGTAGATCTCGGGCTTTTTCTTGGCCAGGGCCAGGTCGCGCAGCATGTGCTGATTGAGCTCCTGCTGCACGCAGGAGATCGATTCCAGCCCGCCGGCCACATAGGCATCGCCCTCCCCGGCCATCAGGCGCTGAGCCGCCAGGGCGATGCTCTGCAGGCCCGAGGAGCAAAAGCGGTTCACCGTCATGCCGGACACACCCACGGGGCAGTCGGCCATGAGGGCCACCTGGCGCGCGATGTTGTTGCCCGTGGCGCCTTCGGGCAGAGCGCAGCCCATGACCACATCCTCGACCTGTCCGGGTTCCACCCCGGCGCGCGCCAGGGCATGCTGAACCGCGTGCCCGCCCAGGGTGGCGCCATGGGTCATGTTGAAGGCGCCCTTCCAGCTTTTGGCCAGGGGCGTGCGGGCGGTGGAAACAATCAGGGCTCGGCTCATGCAGAAACTCCAGTGGGGCGGGTAGGCATGTCAGACCCGGTTGAAGGTCTGGCCTTCGGCGACCAGGCGGGCCAGCAGCGGGGCCGCTTGCCAGAAGCGGGCATCGTCGAGCGGGTTGCGGGCAAAGCGCTTCATGGCCTGCGCCACGTTGAACAGGCCCACGGTGTCGGCGTACATCATGGGGCCGCCTCGCCAGAGGGGAAAGCCGTAACCGGTGATGTAGACCATGTCGATGTCGCCTGCGCGCGCCGCGATGCCCTCCTCCAGGAGGCGGGCGCCCTCGTTGATGAGCGAGAACACCAGGCGCTGCACGATCTCCTCGTCGCTCACCCGGCGCGGCGTGATGCCCAGGCCAGCCCGGTGCGTGGCGATCATGGCCTCCACCGCGGAGCTCGACACCGCATCGCGCTTGCCGGGCAGGTAGTCGTACCAGCCCGCACCGGTTTTTTGACCAAAGCGGCCCTGCTCGCACAGCAGGTCGGCTGTGTTGCTGTAACGCATGTCCGGCTGCTCGGCGTAGCGGCGCTTGCGAATGGCCCAGCCGATGTCGTTGCCAGCCAGGTCGCTCATGCGGAAAGGCCCCATGGCAAAGCCGAATGTCTCGATCGCCCGGTCTACCTGGGCAGGCGTACAGCCCTCGTCGAGCAGGAAGCCGGCTTGCCGGATGTACTGCTCGACCATGCGGTTGCCGATGAAGCCATCGCACACACCCGACACCACGGCGGTCTTCTTGATTTTTTTGCCCAGGGCCATCACCGTGGCCAGCACGTCTTTGGCGGTTTGCTCACCGCGCACCACCTCCAGTAGCTTCATGACGTTGGCAGGGCTGAAGAAGTGCATGCCGATCACGTCTTGTGGGCGCTTCGTGAAGCGGGCGATCTGATTGAGGTCCAGCGTGGAGGTGTTGGAGGCCAGCATGGCACCGGGCTTCATGACGCGGTCGAGTTCCTTGAAGACTTTTTCCTTGACGCCCATGTCCTCGAACACCGCTTCAATCACCAGGTCGGCCTGGGCTATGTCGGCATAGCTCAGGGTGGTGCGCAGCAGGGCCATGCGCTCGTCGTACTTCTCTTGCTTGAGCTTGCCCTTCTTCACCTGGGCTTCGTAGTTCTTGCGGATGGTGGCCACGCCCCGGTCGAGGGCTTCCTGCTTCATCTCGAGCAGGGTCACGGGCAGGCCCGCGTTGAGGAAATTCATGGCGATGCCGCCGCCCATGGTGCCCGCCCCCACCACGGCCACCGCCTGGATGGGGCGGCGGGGGGTGTCGTCGGGCACGTCCGGAATCTTGGAGGCGGCGCGTTCGGCCGCAAAAAGGTGGCGCAAGGCCCGGCATTCTGGCGTCCACATCAGGCTCAGGAAGGTCTGGCGTTCTTGGGCCAGTCCCTCATCAAAGGGCAGGCGCGTGGCCCGCTCCACCGAGTCCACGCATTGCAGCGGCGCCGGAAAACGCGGGGCCGTGGCCTTGACCATGTTGCGAGCGAACTGAAAGTAGGCATCGCCCTGCGGGTGCTTGCAGGGCAGCAGGCGCACCAGGGGGAGCGGGCGGACATCGGCCACCTCGCGGGCCAGGGCCAGAGCCTCGTCTAGGAGCTTGTCGGGCGCGCTGGCCAGGCGGTCAAAGAGCTTTTGCCCGGGCACCTGGGCCAGCAGCTCGCTCTTGACCGGCTCGCCGGCGACGATCATGTTGAGCGCCACTTCCACGCCCAGCACGCGGGGCAGGCGCTGGGTACCGCCCGCGCCGGGAATCAGGCCCAGCTTGACCTCGGGCAGCGCGATGCTGCAGCCAGGAGCGGCAATGCGGTAGTGGCAGCCCAGGGCCAGCTCCAAACCACCGCCCATGGCCACGCTGTGCAGGGCCGCCACCACGGGCTTGGATGCGTTCTCGCAGGCCAGGATCACGCTCAGGAGGTTGGGCTCGGCAATCGCCTTGGGGCTGCCGAATTCCTTGATGTCGGCGCCGCCAGAGAAGGCCTTGCCGGCACCCGTGAGGACGATCGCACGCACGGCGGGATCTTCTTCGGCGCGCTGCAGGCCCTGCGTGAAGGCCACGCGGGTCAGGTAGCCCAGGCCATTAACCGGCGGGTTGTCCAGGGTGATGACGGCCACGTCGCCGTGGACTTGGTACTGCGCTGTCATGCCTTGGGTGACTCCTGTCCTGGGTGATGGCGGCTCTGCATGAAGCGGCGGGCCGCCCCACGAACACGCTCTTGACGTGCCCAATCCATTGTAGGTGGGGCCCCTGATCAGCTAGGCGCTCATCCCTGAGGCTTGTCCCTGCGGAGACAAGGGATGCAGCGCAGCGCTGGCCTGCAGCTTGCACGGCCTGCGGCTCAGAAAATTCGGACGGTCTGAAGGGTCAGCTTGCGCTGGGGGTGGAGGCGGCCAGGGCGGCCTGCTGGGCCAGGATGGTGGCGCACAGGTGCGAAGCCAGGCTGCGCAGCAGCGGCTCGGCACGGTCCAGGCGCTGAATGGCCCGATCGATGGGAAAGACCCGTGCGTTGATGTCCTGCAGAGAGGCGTAATGCAGGCTGAAGTCCTTGCCCGTGAGGCCCTCAGCCACGCCGACCACACTGCCCTGCCCCAGTTGCAGCAGGTGCTCGCCCAGGCGAATCTGGGCCCGACCGTTGACCAGCATCATGCCCAGGCCCAGGTGCTCCTCCCCCGGGCGGCCCAGGCTCATGCCGGCACGCAGCAGACGTGTGGGCATAAGCTCTGTGCCCTGCAGCTTCAGACACATGCGCTGGGCTTTGCTCAGGGCTTCATCCGTGGAGGCGTCCTTGTTGTCCAGCAGGGCGCGCTGAATCTCGGAGCCCGTGAGGCTCTTTTGCCCCATGAGCTCGTACTTGGTCGGCGCCAGGCCTGCAGCCATGCGCGCAGTGATGTCACTGACCATGCGGTACTGCAACACCAGGGACATCATGAGGTGGGGCAACAAGGTGGTGTCGGTGGCCAGTGCCTTGCGCAGGTCGGCTGCGCGCACCAGGGCGCATCGGGCCTGGCCCACGGCGGTGAGCGATTCGGTGTGCACCCCTTCTTCAAAGAGGGCATGCTCGCCGAACACCTCGCCCGGCCCCACGATGCGTTCGGCACTGCCATCGCCCTGTTGAGACACGCGCAACTGGCCGTACAGAAGAATGAAGATGTGCTCGCCGCGCTCACCCAGGCGGTACAGCGGTGCGCCGTCCTCGTAGGTGCGTGCATCACCCAAGGCCTCAGTGGCTGCCATGGCCGGCAACAAGCGAACTTGAGGGGGCGCGGGGCGCGCGGCCTGCGCTGCAGCGGCAGGCGCCTGGGGGGAGGCCTTAAAAATCGAGGGCGTGGGCTTGCGCGTGTTCTGCAGCAAGGCATGGGTGCGGGCGTCCAAAGGCTCGGGCGCCTCAACCCCGTGCTTTTTCAGTTCTGCCAGGGCACGCGTGAGTTCGACTTCAAGGACGCGGGAGACGCCGGAGGCCACAAAGCCGACGGGCGGCCGCCCTGGCTCATGAAAGAATTTTTCCGCAGCGTCAGTACGGGGTGTGAGAGAAGCCTCGCGGGGATCTTGAAGCATGGATGGCCGTACTGAACAAAGGTTTCTGGCAGAGGCACGCCCGGGACAGGAACCAGGCCCTGAAGGCGCCTGGAGAGGCCTGATTCAGGGTCTCAAAACGTCTAAAAATGTAACAGATGAAGATGGCAGCAGGTCGATGCTCAGTCTCACGGTGCTTGCTTCCTGATCTACAGGTGAGCGGCAGGATGGCGACGGCAGGGTCAGCTGGCAAAAGAGCGCTGCAGTTCCAGAATGCGCGAGGTGGTGTAGCGCACGATGCCGCCGATGCCCGAATTGGCGCGTTCCAGGTCGCGCAGCACCCGGTCCATGGGGATGATCTTGACCGTGACATCTTCCAGCGCCACCAGCGACCAGGTGAAGGGCGAACCGGTGATGCCCTCGGCCAGGCCCAGCACGCTGCCGTGGCGCAGGCGGATGGACTTGCCGCCCACGTGCGCCTCAACGGCACCCTCCACCAGCACAAAGGCCTCGCCGTCGGGCGGCTGGGTGGGGCTGCCCAGGGAGCGGCCCGCGCGGTAGAGGCTGGTCTGCAGGCGGTCGGTGGCCTGGAGCTTGAGGTAGGTGAGCTGCTCGGCGCTCAGGCCGTGTGAGTTCGGGTTGGCGTAAGCCTCGTTGAGCTTGCGCTGCATTTGCACGGAATTGAGGTTCTCGTCACCCAGGATCTCATACACCAGGGCCGCGTCCGGCTTGGCCATCTGCCGCGACAGGAAATTGGCCATGCTCTGCTGCAGCAGCAAGCCCTCGACCGTGGGCACCAGCAGGCCCGTGTCGGCCTTGAGGATGGCGCGCAAAGGCTCGGTGCGGATCTCGATGCACTTGACCTCGCCAGAGGCGCGCACCGAGGCGCCGCGCACGCCGCCTTCCAGAATGGCCATCTCGCCAAAGGAGGCGCCCTGCCCCAGCGTGGCCAGCACGCGGTTGTCGGCCGGGTCGAACACCTCCACCGAGCCGGCGGTGATGATGGCCAGGTGGTTGGCCGCATCGCCCTTGTTAAAGAGCACCTGACCGTCTTCATAGACCACGGTCTCGCCCGCATTGACCGGCGCCGTGCTGGGTTTGATGGCCGGCGGCCGCGCCACAGGCGCCGCAGCAGACTCGGCACTGGGCAGGGGCGCTGCAAACATCGAGCGGCGGGGGGCGGCGCGCACAGGTTCGGCCGCGGCGTCGACCAGCGTCTCTGGTGTGCTGTTCACCGGCGGCTCAATGCCATTGGCCCGCAGCAGCTCATGGGCCTCGGCCAGTTCCAGCTCAAGCCGCTTGGCCACCTCCGACAGCACGAAGCCCGTGGGCTTGGCGTTGGGCGCAAAGAGGAAACGCTCGGCCGCATCCACCCGCGGGGTGCGCGAGTTCGGGTCGCGCGGAGGCGGCTTGCGGGATGGGGAAGAGGAAGGCAAGGAGCTCACGGCGTCGGTCCAAAGGGGGAGCGATTCAGACCGTGCCTTCAGGCACTGGCAGCCGACTCGAGGCTGGCGAGCTGGTCGGCGCGGATGGCCGGGATGCCCAGGCGCCGGCTGGCCGGGCTGGAAAAAAGGGCCCCAAAGCGCAGGAAGCCCATACGGCCAGCCTGTGTGAGCACCTGCCGGGCACGCTGCTCGTCCACCGGCAGCCATTCGCGCGCCAGTTGCCGCGTGAGCTCCAGGCCAGGATCAGGCAGGCTGCTGGCCAGGATGTCGGCCTCCTGCACCAGCACGGCCAGGCAATCCGGGTCGGTGATCGAAAAGGGCCGAGAGGCAATGCGCTGGTGCGAAGCCGACACCTTGGTTGGGTCGGTCAGGAGGATGAACTCACGCACCAGGGCACGGTCGGCTGCGGCCACGCCGTGGCGGGCCATGAGCGGGGCCAGGGCGTCGGCCGAACGCAACTCCAGCTGGCTGGGGCTCTGGTTGATGGTGCCGTCGTGCAGGTAATCGTGGCCCAGCATGGCCAGCATGGCCACCCATTCGGCGTGGCTGGGCCGCGTGTTCGAGGGTTCGTTCTCGCGGCTGAGCAGCAGGAGGCTGGTCAGAGCCACCAGCGCATCGGCCATGTGCAGGCGGTTGTGGTAGGCCGGCTCCTGGCCCAGCGCATGGCGGCTGCGGCCGTCGTGCTCGATGAGCTGCGCCAGCTCCTGCATGCAGGCGTGGATGGATCGGTCCCCGGCCGCGAGGGCTTGCCGCGGAGCATGTCCCAGGCGGCCCAGGCACCGCTCCAGCACCAGGGCAAGCCCGGGCCAGGCCTGGGGCCAGGGCTGCCTCAGGTTGCGGAAGGTGGTCTGAAGGTCGTCGAAGGTCATGCGT
The DNA here is from genome assembly GCA_027486255.1 of Comamonadaceae bacterium. Classification (GTDB taxonomy): domain Bacteria; phylum Pseudomonadota; class Gammaproteobacteria; order Burkholderiales; family Burkholderiaceae_C; genus Polaromonas. Next base: position 12,789 of record JAIXPL010000029.1, on the reverse strand, counting down.
CGAAGAAGAAAGAGGCTTGGCCGCTGGGCAAAACACTCTGATCACCTTATCTTACGCTGTGTCAAATTTAGAAACAATTTGACCGGCCTGGATTACTCAGGTTCCGGGCAGTTTGTAGCCCTTGAGCGTCTCGCGCAAGCGGGTCTTGAGCATCTTGCCGGTGGCTCCCAGGGGGATGGCCTCAACAAAGACCACGTCGTCCGGGATTTGCCACTTGGCCAGCTTGCCCTCATAGAAGGCCAGCAAGTCCTCGCGGCTGAGTTCGGCCCCCGGCTTCTTGACCACCACCACGATGGGCCGCTCGTCCCACTTGGGGTGCGGCATGCCCACGCAGGCGGCCATGGCCACGGCCGGGTGGGCCACGGCCAGGTTCTCCACGTCGATGGAGCTGATCCACTCGCCGCCCGACTTGATGACGTCCTTGCTGCGGTCGGTGATCTGCATGAAGCCGTCGGCATCGATGGTGGCCACATCGCCCGTGGGGAACCAGCCGTCCTGCAGGGGATCGCCGCCCTCCCCTTTGAAATACTCACGCACGACCCAGGGCCCGCGCACCAGCAGGTTGCCGAAGGTGCGTCCGTCCCAGGGCAGTTCCTGCCCGGCGTCGTCCACGATCTTCATGTCCACGCCAAAGATCGCGCGGCCCTGCTTGAGGCGGATGCTCATGCGCTCCTCGTCGCTCAAGGCCTGGTGCTTGTTCTTGAGCGTGCACACCGTGCCCAGCGGGCTCATTTCGGTCATGCCCCAGGCGTGCAGCACCTCCACGCCGTAGTCTTCGCGGAAGGCCGTGATCATGGCCGGCGGGCAGGCCGAGCCGCCGATGACGGTGCGCTGGAGCGAGGAAAAACGCAGGCCCTGCGGCTTCATGTGACTCAGCAGCATCTGCCAGACGGTGGGCACGCCGGCGGCGTAGGTGACCTTCTCAGCCTCGAGCAGTTCGTAGACGGACTTGCCGTCGAGCCCGGGGCCAGGCAGCACCAGCTTGGCGCCTGTCAGCGCCGTGGCGTACGGAATGCCCCAGGCGTTGACATGGAACATGGGCACGACGGGCAGCACCGAATCGCGCGCCGACAGGCCCATCACATCAGGCAAGGCCGAGGCGTAGGCATGCAGCAGCGTGGAGCGGTGGCTATAGAGGGCGGCCTTGGGATGGCCCGTGGTGCCGGACGTGTAGCACATGCTCGAGGCGCTGTTTTCATCAAAACTGGGCCAGCTGTAACGATCGCTATGCCCACCCATCCAGGCCTCGTAGCTTTGAAGGTTGGGAATGCCGCTGTCCTGGGGCAGCCGGTCGGCATCGCACAGCGCGATGAAATGCCGGATGGTGCTGCAATGGGCATGGATGGACTGCACGATGGGCAGAAAGCTCAGGTCGAAGCACAGCACCTGGTCTTCGGCATGGTTGGCGATCCAGGCGATCTGCTCGGGATGCAGGCGCGGGTTGATGGTGTGCAGCACCCGGCCCGAGCCGCTCACACCGTAGTACAGCTCGAAGTGGCGGTAGCCGTTCCAGGCCAGTGTGGCCACCCGGTCGCTGAAGGCCAGGCCCAGGGTATCGAGCGCGTTGGCAACCTGGCGGGCGCGGCGAGCGGCATCCCGGTAGGTGTAACGGTGGATGTCGCCCTCGACGCGGCGCGAGACGATTTCAGCATCACCGTGGTGGCGCTCGGCAAACTCGATGAGCGAGGAAATCAGGAGGGGCTGGTTCTGCATCAGGCCGAGCATGGGGTTCTCTCTTGGGTGGGGCGGTTTGCGCGCATGAACAGCAAAGGCCTGCATGATGCCCTTGGCGGTTGCATCGGGCCATGGGGATTGCCCCTGAGGCAGGGGCGGTATCGCGCACAGGCCGACTGGCCGCAGCCCAGTAGCCGACAATCGGTCCATGAGTTCTCTTGCGCCGGGCCAGCCCGGTACCACCCTGCCCCGCCCTGCATCATGGAAGCCCGCTTTTGAGGCACTGGGCCCGGCCTTTTACACCCACCTGCCGCCGCAGCCCCTGCCCGCTCCCTTCTGGATCAGCCGCAACGAAGCCCTGGCCCGCGAGCTGGGCCTCGATGAGCACTGGCTGGCCTCGCAGGAGGCGCTGATGGGCCTTGCAGGCTCTGCCGTGCTGCCGGGCAGTCAGCCACTGGCCAGTGTGTACAGCGGTCACCAGTTCGGGCACTGGGCCGGACAGCTGGGCGACGGGCGGGCACTCTTGCTGGGTGAACTGCAGACCCCGCAGGGCGGCATGGAAGTGCAGCTCAAGGGCGCCGGGCGCACGCCCTACTCGCGCATGGGTGATGGCCGCGCGGTGCTGCGCTCGTCGATCCGTGAGTACCTGTGCTCGGAAGCCATGCACGGCCTGGGCATTCCCACCACCCGTGCGCTGGCCCTGGCCGGCTCGCCGGCGGCCGTGGTGCGCGAGGAGGTTGAAACGGCTGCTGTGGTCACGCGCACTGCGCCCAGCTTCCTGCGATTCGGGCACTTTGAGCATTTCAGCCACAGCGGCAAGACCGAGCAGCTGCGGACCCTGGCCGACCATGTGATCGGCCGCTTCTACCCCGAATGCGGGGCCAGCGACAGACCTTATGCCGAGTTCCTCGCCGCCGTGACGGGCCGCACCGCCGAGCTGCTGGCCCAATGGCAGGCGGTGGGCTTTTGCCACGGGGTGATGAACACCGACAACATGAGCATCCTGGGCCTGACCATCGACTACGGGCCCTTCGAGTTCCTCGATGGGTTCAACCCCGCCCACATCTGCAACCACTCCGACACCGGCGGGCGCTACGCCTTCAACCGCCAGCCTGGGGTGGCGCACTGGAACCTGTTCTGCCTGGGCCAGGCCCTGATGCCGCTGATTCAGCAGCAGGAGCACGCCCTCGAGGCGCTGGACCGCTTCCCAAGCCTGTTCCAGGATGCGTTGGCCCGGCAACTGGCAGCCAAGTTAGGCCTGGAGGCGGTGGAAGGCCCCGAGGACACGGCGCTGATGAACGATGCCCTGGCCCTGCTGGCCCAGGAGCAGATAGACCACACGATTTTCTGGCGCCGTCTGTGCGGCCTGCACGCACCGCAAGGCCAGGAGGCCGTACGCGACCTGTTCCTGGACCGCAGCGCCTTCGATGCCTGGGCCGCACGTTATGTGGCCCGCACAGCCGACATGGACCCCGTGGCGCTGGCCGCGCGCATGCGCGGGTGTAACCCCAAGTACGTGCTGAGAAAGCACCTGGCTGAGAACGCCATCCGCGCCGCCAAGGCCGGCGACTTTTCTCAGGTGGCGCAGCTGCTGGCGGTGCTGCAGTCACCCTTTGATGAGCATCCCGAACACGAGGCGCTGGCAGGTTTCCCGCCGGCCTGGGCCTCGTCTATTGAAATCAGTTGCAGTTCCTAACCAGGAGTGAGCATGAGCCATCCGATTCAGAAAACCGAGGCCGAGTGGAAGAAGCTGCTGGCCGACAAGGGCGCCGAGCCTCTGGCTTACCACGTGACCCGCAAGGAAGGCACGGAGCGCGCCTTCACGGGCAAGTTTGAGGGCCACAAGGGCCAGGGCACCTACACCTGCATCTGCTGTGACAGGCCCTTGTTCGACTCGGCCACCAAATACGACTCCGGCTCGGGCTGGCCCAGCTTCTTTGCGCCGCTGGCCCGGGACACGGTGGAGACCAAAGAGGACAGCTCGGCCTGGCTGGGCGTGCGCACCGAGGTGCACTGCCCCGACTGTGGGGCCCACCTGGGCCACGTCTTCCCGGACGGTCCGCCCCCCACCGGCCTGCGCTATTGCATGAACTCGGCCTCCCTGGGTTTTCTGCCTGAACAGACTCAAAGCTGAGGCCCTGCCGATAATCGCCTCATGAAGATACTTCTCGACTTCCTTCCCATCGTGCTGTTCTTCGGCATGTTCAAGTACGCGGAAGGCCAGCCCGACTGGGCCGCTGCCACGGCCACCGAGTGGCTGGGCTTCATGGTTGCCGGCGGTGTGGTGGGCCCGAGCGAGGCGCCGGTGCTGCTGGCCACCGTGGTGGTGATCGCCGCCACCTTGCTGCAGATCGCCTACCTCATGTCGCGTGGGCAGAAGGTGGACAACATGCTGTGGGTCAGCCTGGGCTTGGTCACTGTGCTGGGCGGGGCCACCATTTATTTCCACAGCGAGGCCTTCATCAAGTGGAAACCCACCGTGCTGTACTGGGTGATGGGCGGTGCCCTGCTGGTGGGCCAGCTCCTGGGCAAGAACGGCATCCGCGCCTTGATGGGCCAGCAGATGCGCCTGCCCGAGGCCATCTGGAGTCGGGTGAACCTGGCCTGGGTGGCCTTCTTCACGGTCATGGGCTTCCTGAACATCTGGGTGGCCTACAGCTTCTCCACCAGCGTCTGGGTGAACTTCAAGCTCTTCGGTGGCATCGGACTGATGCTGGCCTTCGTGCTGGCCCAGGCCCTGGTGCTGGGCAAGTACCTTCAGCCCGAACAGGCCGACTCCCAGCAGGAGCGGCCATGAGCGGGCCCGGCCTGCATACCCTGCCCAGGGCGTCCGAGATTGAGGCCCGCCTGCAGGAGAGGCTGGCCCCGAGCCGGCTGGAAGTGATTGATGAAAGCGCGTCCCACGCGGGCCATGCAGGTGCAGGCGATGCGGGCTACGGCACCCATTTCAGGGTGCGCATTGCCAGTGCCGCGTTTGCCGGCAAGACCCGCGTGGCCTGCCACCGGCTTGTGTATGATGCGCTGCACGATTTCATGGACCGCGGCCTTCACGCCCTGGCCATCGAGGCAAGCAATCCGGCCTGATGTCTGCATCAGCCGCTCTGACCGCCCCGCCATTCCCCTTTTTCCCATTTCCTAGACTCTCCAGGATTCGCATGAACAAGCAGCTTTTCAAGGCCACCGCCGTGGCCTGCCTGATGGGCCTGTCGGCCACCGCCGCCCTTGCCCAGAACGTGGCCATCGTCAACGGCAAGGCCGTACCCAAAGCCCGCCTGGATGCGCTGGCCACCCAGATCGAGCGCTCGGGCCGCCCCGTCACGCCAGAGATTCAGGGCCAGCTGCGCGATGAAGTGATCGTGCGCGAGATCTTCATGCAGGAAGCCGAGCGTCGGGGCCTGTCGCAGACCGATGACTATCGCGCCCAGATCGAGCTGGCCCGCCAGAGCATCCTGATCCGTGAACTCTTTAATGACGTCCAGAAAAAGAGCCCGGTCACCGATGCCGAGATGAAGGCCGAGTACGACAAGTATGTGGCAGCCAACAGCGGCAAGGAATACAAGGCCCGCCACATCCTGGTGGAAAAAGAAGACCAGGCCAAGGCCATCATCGCCAGCCTCAAGAGGGGCGGCAAGTTTGAAGACATCGCCAAGAAGCAGTCCAAGGACCCAGGCTCCGGCGCCAACGGTGGCGACCTGGATTGGGCCACGCCCGACAACTATGTTCCGGAGTTCAGCCAGGCCCTGGTCAAACTCAACAAAGGCCAGGTGACCGATGCGCCGGTGAAGTCGCAGTTCGGCTGGCACGTGATCCGTCTGGACGATGTGCGCAACCCGCAGATTCCCGCCTTCGAGCAGGTCAAGCCCCAGCTGCAACAGCAGATGCAGCAGCAGCGCCTGGCCAAGTTCCAGGAAGAGCTGCGCGGCAAGGCCAAGGTCGAGTAAGTCGGCCAGCGCCCTCCATAAAGCAGCCTGCGGGCTGCTTTTTTCATGGCCGCGCGGCCGTCACCGGTTCAAGCAGGCGCACTGAAAACGGCATGGACTGGTCCAGATCCACCTGTACGGCCACAGCCCGCACATCACGGTCGCCGGGCACCTGAAGACGCATCAGTTGCGGCAGGGCTTGTCCTTGCAGCATGAAGGGCCGGTCAAAGCGAAAGGTGTGTGAATCACCGTGGATGAGCAGCACTGGAAATGGCGCCTCACGTGACAGTGGCAACAAAGTGCGCCCCACGATCTGGGCAAAACCCGAGCTTGGACCGACGACACCGCTGACATTCAAAGGCCCCAGGGGGTCCGCCTGCATGGCCACCACCAGCGCACGTGCACCCTGGGCGCGTGCCAGGGTAAAAGCGTCCTGGAGCCAGGCCAGGTTGGCCCGGTCACGGGCTTCGAACTCGGTCACCGTGGCGGGGCGGCTGGGGTCTAGGTTGTTGTTGCTGCCCACCACATGCAGGGCGACAAACAGCACGCCCTGGTGCATCCAGCGCTGGTTTTCGATGTAACTGCCATGGGCAGGCATCAGGCTGGACTGGTTCTCCACTTTCAGCGGACGCTGCCCAAGCGAGCGGCCCGGAGAAAAAAACAGGCGCCGAAGCGCCTGCAGGCGCTCCACGGGTTCATAGCTGCCATTGCTGGCGCGGTGGCAGTCCGTCCATTCGTTATCGCCGGGGGTGTACATCACGGCCCCGTCGAACAAATCAAAGTGCGCCCGTTGACGCACAAACTCCTCGTTGGAACAGACCGAGCCCCCGGACTTGATGTCGCCGACATGGACGGAAAAAACCGGTTTTTCGCGGTTGATCGCACCGATCAATGCCCTGTAGGATGCTCCCGCTTGACTGTCAGATCCATAGGGCAGATCGCCCAGGGCGACAAATTCAAAACGCTGGGCCCAGGCCGTACCGACAGCAGTCACAAACACCAGCACCAATGCCAAAGAGCGCAAGAACATGAGGCAGTTTCTCCTTGGTGAAACGCCCATCATGCCTCGAAGCCATGCAAAGATGATGACAACACGCACTTCTTGCCTGAAGAGCCGCTGACGAGTCCGCTGCGCGCTCATCCGCATCGAACCCCCAATCATATGGCCCCATGCGCGCGAGCCGGCTCGAACTGCTCTCCCCGGCCCGAAGGGCCGACAAGAGCTCGAGCGACCTGGCCCGCCTGGACGCCCATCAAGTTCTACAAGGTCTGCCCAGCCCTCAAGGGCGTGCACTGACACCCTTAAACCGGGCGGGGAGCTCCGCTTAATCGATGGTGGCGCCCGATTCCTTGACCACCCGGGCCCAGCGCGGCAGTTCGGCTCGGATCAGGGCCGCGAACTGCTCCTGGCTCAGCCGATAGGGCTCTGCGCCCACATTGGCCAGCTTCTCACGCACATCGGGGGCTTCGAGGGCGCGCTGAATCAGCGCTTCCAATTGAGAGAGCAAAGGCGCAGGGGTTCCAGCCGGCGCAAACACCCCATACCAGGGCGTGACGGCCAGGCCCTTGAGCACATCGCTGATGGGGGCGACCTCCGGCAGGGCGGCAAGCCTTTTTTCATTGACCACACCCAAGACCTTGATGCGCCCGCTGCGAATGAAGCTGATCGACGAAGGCAGGCTCTGGACCGACACCTGCACCTGCCCGCCAACCAAGTCCGTCACGGCTGCAGCCGCTCCTTTGTAGGGCACATGCACGAGGTCGATGCCGGCGGCCTTGTTGAGCATTTCGCCCACCAGGTGGTTGACGGTGCCGTTGCCGGCCGAGCCAATCATGATCTTGCCGGGCTGGGCCTTGGCCTGCGCAATCAGTTCGGTGACGTTTCTGGCCGGGAATTGGTTGTTGGCCACGAGCACATAGCCTGCCGTGGCCACGGGGGTGACCGGCTCGAAGTCCTTCAAGGGATCAAAGCCGGTGCTTTTGTACAAGGACGGGTTGATGACGTAGGAGCTGTCGGCCGTGAGCATCAGCGTGTAGCCGTCCGCCCGCGACTTGGCCACCAGGGCGGTGCCGATGTTGCCACCGGCGCCGGGCCGGTTTTCCACCAGGAAGGACTGGCCGCTGATCTCCGTGAGCTTTTGAGCCACGATGCGCGCGATCGCGTCATTGGCGCCGCCTGCGGCCTGCGGCACCACCAGGGTGACGGGCTTGGCGGGGTAGCGCTCCTGGGCCTGCGCGGCCATGGGAGCGAGCAAAAGCACGGACAAGGCCAACATGGTGCGGCGATGGGCAGCGAAGGACATGATCAAACTCCTGATGTGAGAGGCAGCATGCTAGCTGCGGACCCTCGGCCATCCACCGCTGAAAACCCTAGAACACCCTGCGCATGGGCCACCCAGCGTCCACAAAGGGACGTCGATGCAGCTCTGCAACAATGCAGGCACTTCACGCACTTTCTTTGAACCCATGACCGACGCCCTTCGCCCTGAACTGCCCGATCACCTCTCCATTGACCCGCGCAGCCCACACCATGTGCCGGCCGTGTTTGAGCATCCGGTGGGCATCCGCTTCAACGGCAAAGAGCGCTTCGACGTGGAGGAGTACTGCATCAGCGAAGGCTGGATCAGGGTGCCGGCCGGCAAGACCCTGGACCGCAAGGGCCAGCCGCTGCTGATCAAGCTCAAGGGCAAAGTCGAGGCCTACTACACGGAAGCCTGACCTGGGCCCCACTCAGCCCACCGCCTTGCGGGCGTTGTGCCAGATCTGCACCCAGGGGCTGTGGGCCTTGATGTCACCCGAGGTCCAGCTCATCTGCACGTTGCGGAACACCCGCTCGGGGTGCGGCATCATGGCCGTGAAGCGCCCGTCGGCCGTGGTCACAGCGGTGAGGCCGCCTGGGCTGCCGTTCGGGTTGAAGGGGTAGGCCTCGGTGGGCTGGCCAAAGTGATCAACGAAACGCATGGCGGCCACGGCCGTGGCCGCATTGCCCCGGCGCGAAAAGTTGGCAAAGCCTTCGCCGTGGGCCACGGCAATCGGCAGGCGGGCACCGGCCATGCCCTGGAAGAAGAGGCTCGGAGAGGCCAGCACCTCCACCTGGCTCAGACGCGCCTCAAAGCGCTCGCTCTGGTTGGTGGTAAAGCGCGGCCAGGCCTCGGCACCCGGAATGATGTCGGCCAGCTCAGCGAACATCTGGCAGCCGTTGCACACGCCCAGGCCAAAGGTGTCGGGGCGGGCAAAGAAGGCCTTGAACTGGTCGCCCAGCGCTGCATTGAACAGGATGGAGCGCGCCCAGCCGATGCCGGCGCCCAGGGTGTCGCCATAACTGAAGCCGCCGCAGGCCACCACACCGGTGAACTGGGAGAGCTGCACTCTGCCGGTCTGCAGGTCGGTCATGTGCACGTCCACAGCCTCGAAGCCGGCGAGCGTGAAGGCGTAGGCCATCTCCACATGGGAATTGACGCCCTGCTCGCGCAGGATGGCCACGCGCGGGCGGGCCGACGCGATGGCGGGGGAGCCCTCACCCCTGCCCTCTCCCAGAGGGAGAGGGGGAGAAGACAACTGGCTCCCTCGCCCCTCAGCGGAAAAAGAAGATGTTTGGCTCCCTCGCCCCTCTGGGGAGAGGGCTGGGGTGAGGGGCAGCGCGCCACCGAAACCCTCCGGCAGATGCACATGCAGCCCTGGGTTCGTTGGATCACCCACCGCCGCATGCTCGGCATCGGCGCAGGCTGGGTTGTCGCGCTGCTGGCAGATGCGCCAGCTCACCGAGTCCCAGACCTGGTGCAGGTCCTGCAGCGAGGCGCTGAACACATTCTTGGTGTCGCGCCAGATTTCGAGCTTGCCCTTGCCCACATCAAGCGGTGCATGCTCGGGGCGGGTCTTGCCGATGAAGTGGCTGAACTTGGACAGGCCATGCTGGCGCAGCACCTGCATCACCTCATTGCGGGTCGAGGTGCGCACCTGGATGACGGCGCCCAGTTCTTCATTGAACAAGGCCTTGAGGGTCTGCTCCTGGCGGCGGGCCTGGACCTGCGTCGTCCAGTTCTTGCTGTCGCCGGCATCCATGCGGCTGTCGGAGATGCCATCGCCCTCCACCAGCAGCATGTCCACATTCAGAGACACGCCCACCTGGCCGGCAAAAGCCATTTCGGCCACGGCGGCAAGCAAGCCGCCGTCGCTGCGGTCGTGGTAGGCCAGCAGATCTCCGCGCTGACGCAGCTCATTGATGGCTGCCACCAGGCGCACCAGGTCCTGCGGGTCATCGAGGTCAGGCACAGCGCCCTCTTCCCGCTCGAGCACCTGCGCCAGCACCGAGCCGCCCAGGCGGCCCTGGCCACGGCCCAGGTCAATGAGGATGAGGGTGCTGTCGGCCTCCTCGCGCTTGAGCTGAGGCGTGAGCGTGCCCCGCACATCGGCCAGGGAGGCAAAGGCGGTGACGATGAGCGAGACCGGCGAGGTGACTTTTTTGCGTTGCTCGCTGTCCTGCCAGACCGTGCGCATGGAGAGCGAATCCTTGCCCACGGGAATGGAGATGCCCAAGGCCGGGCACAGTTCCATGCCCACGGCCTTGACCGTGTCGTACAGGGCAGCGTCCTGACCGGGCTCGCCGCAGGCGGCCATCCAGTTGGCCGAGAGCTTGACGCGAGACAGCTCAATGGGTGCGGCCAACAGATTGGTGATGCTTTCAGCCACCGCCATGCGGCCAGAGGCCGGGGCATCGAGCACGGCCAGCGGCGTGCGCTCTCCCATGCTCATGGCCTCGCCGGCAAAGCCTTGATGGTCAGCCAGCGTCACGGCACAGTCGGCAACGGGCACCTGCCAGGGGCCGACCATCTGGTCGCGGTGCGTGAAGCCGCCCACCGTGCGGTCGCCGATGGTGATGAGAAAGCGCTTGGAGGCCACCGTGGGATGGGCGAGCACCTTGATCACGCAGTCCTGCAAGTCCAGGCCAGTGAGGTCCAGCGGCTGAACGGGGGTGGCCATGCGCTGCACGTCGCGCAACATCTTGGGCGGCTTGCCCAAGAGCACGTTCATGGGCATGTCCACGGGCTTGGGGTTCTCGCCGTCGACCAGCTGGAGCTGCTTGTCCTCAGTGGTGACGCCCACCACCGCAAAGGGACAGCGCTCGCGCTCGCAGAAGGCGCGGAAGACTTCCAGCGACTCGGGGGCAACAGCCATCACATAGCGTTCCTGGCTCTCGTTGCTCCAGATCTCCTTGGGCGACAGGCCGCTTTCTTCCAGCGGCACGGCGCGCAGGTCAAAGCGCGCGCCCTGACCGGCATCGTTGACCAGTTCCGGGAAGGCGTTAGATAAGCCGCCCGCGCCCACGTCATGGATAGCCAGGATGGGGTTGGCCTCGCCCAGCTGCGCGCAGTGGTTAATGACCTCCTGCGCCCGGCGCTCGATCTCGGGGTTGCCGCGCTGAACCGAATCAAAGTCGAGCTCGGCGGCGTTGGCGCCCGAGGCCATGGAGCTGGCCGCACTGCCGCCCATGCCGATGCGCATGCCGGGGCCGCCCAGCTGAATGAGGAGCGTTCCGGCGGGGAAGCGGATTTTCTGGGTGAGCCGGGCGTCGATGCTGCCCAGGCCGCCGGCGATCATGATGGGCTTGTGGTAACCCCAGCGCTGGCCGCCTGCGGTCTGCTCGTACTCGCGGAAGTAGCCGGCGAGGTTGGGACGGCCGAACTCGTTGTTGAAGGCCGCACCGCCCAGGGGACCCTCGGTCATGATCTGCAGCGGGCTGGCCATGTGTTCGGGCTTGCCGAAAGACGCATCAAAGAGGCGCGAGACCGTGAAGCCCGTCAGGCCCGCCTTGGGCTTGGAGCCCCGGCCGGTGGCGCCCTCGTCGCGGATCTCGCCGCCGGCGCCCGTGGAGGCGCCCGGGAATGGGGAAATAGCGGTCGGGTGGTTGTGGGTTTCCACCTTCATGAGCACGTGGGTCAGCACCGCGTCGTGGGCGCGGTAGACCTCCTGGCCCTGCGCGTCACGCACCGGAAAAAAGCGCTGCTGCACATGGCCTTCCATGATGGAGGCGTTGTCGGCGTAAGCCACCACCGTGTGCTGAGGGTGTTGCTGCTCGGTGTGGCGGATCATGCCGAACAGGCTTTTGTCTTGTTTGACGCCGTCGATGATGAAGTCGGCGTTGAAGATCTTGTGGCGGCAGTGCTCGCTGTTGGCCTGCGCGAACATCATCAGCTCCACATCGGTCGGGTTGCGGCCCAGCTGCGTGAAGGCGTCGACCAGGTAGTCGATCTCGTCGACGGCCAGGGCCAGGCCTTGGGCGCGGTTGGCCTCCTCCAGGGCGGCCTTGCCGCCGCCCAGCACGTCCACCGTGGCCATGGGCGCACCCTGCAGCTCGGTAAAGAGCGCGGCGGCTTGCTCGCGGCTGTCCATCACGCTCTCGGTCATGCGGTCATGCAGCAAGGCCGCGATCTGCTGGCGCTGGGCCTCGCTCAGGCTGGGCTTGGACAAGAGGCCGCTCTTGAATGCGAGGCGGTACTCGGTGAGCCGCTCGATGCGCTTGATGGGAAAGCCGCAGTTGTGCGCGATGTCGGTGGCCTTCGAAGCCCAGGGCGAGACCGTGCCCAGCCGGGGGGTGACGATGAAGGTCGCGCCGGAGATGGCGGGCTCGGGCCAGGCCGGCGCCGGCTCGCCATAGCTCAGGAGGGCCGCCAGCTGGGGATGCAGGGCAGGATCGAGCACGCCTTCAGTGGCCACCAGGTGCACATAGCGCGCCGTGATGCCCGTGATGCGCTCATGGATGGCCTGCAGACGGGGCAGCAGTTGCTGGACGCGGAAATCGCTCAGGGCATGGATGCCAGAGGGATCGCCCTCGAAAGTCGTCAGGTGCAGGGTCACGGTGGCGGCGGGCTGCGGGCGGAGCAGCACAAGGAGGTGCCTTGGCAGCAGGCGCTGCGCGGCAGTGAGAAAGCGTGTAATTTTATCAGCCGAGACCACCCACCCTCCCCCCCTCCCTCTGTAGGAGCCCAGCCCCTGGGCGATGCGCCCACGGGGATGCGGGGGCGGTGGGATAATTTGGCTTATGAGCATCACCATCAAAGACGAGGCAGGCGCCGCTGGCATGCGCCTGGCCGGACGACTGGCCTCGGAGGTCCTGGATTACCTGACGCCCTTCGTCAAGCCCGGCATCACCACCAACGAGATCGACCGCCTGGCCCATGACTACATGACCCAGGTG
>JAIXPL010000054.1 GCA_027486255.1 Comamonadaceae bacterium | reverse complement strand
GCCTTGGAGCCGTGCACGTTGTCCTCGCGGTTGGCTTCGGGCCAGAAGTCCACCTGGAAATGCGCGGGCACGTCGCCAGTGGCCGGAATCTTGTAGGTACTGGGCGCGTGCGTGCTCAGGTGGCCCTGAGCGTTCCACACCAGCTGCTCGGTGGTCAGCCAGCCCATGCCCTGGATGAAGCCGCCTTCGACCTGCCCACGGTCAATGGCCGGGTTGATGCTGTTGCCCACGTCATGCAGGATGTCCACCTTCAGGACGCGGCTCTCGCCAGTGAGCGTGTCAATCGCCACCTCGGTACAAGCGGCACCATAGGCAAAGTAATAGAAGGGCCGGCCAGTGAGGGTGGTCTTGTCGTAGTGGATCTTGGGCGTGCGGTAAAAGCCATCGCTCCAAAGCTGAATGCGGTTGGCATAGGCCAGGCGCACCACCTCGGTGAAGGCGCGGGACCGCGTGGGCGAATGGATCTGCCCGCCCGAGAAGGTGATGGCGCCGGCGCCACAAACATCAAGGCCCGCCACGAACTGCGCCAGGCTGCTGCGCACCTGGGCGGCCGCGTACTGGGCGGCACGGGCATTGAGGTCGGTGCCGGCCGAGGCGGCCGTGGCCGAGGCATTGGGCACCTTGCTGGTGTCGCTGGCGGTCATGCGCACCTGGCTGAAGGGCACACCCAGTTCGTCGGCCACGATCTGCGCCACCTTGGTGTGCAGGCCCTGGCCCATCTCGGTGCCGCCGTGGTTCACCAGCACGCTGCCGTCGGTGTAGACGTGCACCAGGGCGCCGGCCTGGTTGAACAGCGTGGCCGTGAAGGAAATGCCGAATTTCACCGGCGTGAGCGCGATGCCGCGTTTGATGACGGGACTGCTGGCATTGAACTGCGCCATCTGTGCGCGGCGTTCGGCATAGCGGCTGCTGCGTGCCAGGGTGGCAAGCAGCGGCTCGAGGATGTTGTCCTCCAGCTTCATCTGGTAGTGCGTGGTGTGGCGCTCGTCCACGCCGTAGAGGTTGCGCCTGCGCACGGCCAGCGGGTCCAAGCCCAGGTGGCGGGCGATGTCGCCCATGATTTTTTCGATGACGATCATGCCCTGCGGGCCGCCAAAGCCGCGAAACGCCGTATGGCTCTGCAGGTTTGTTTTGCAGCGGTGGGAGACGATCTCCACGTCTGAGAGAAAGTAGGCGTTGTCGGCATGAAAGACCGCCCGGTCGGCCACCGGGCCGGAGAGGTCGGCCGAGAAGCCGCAGTTGGCCGCCATCATGAGCTTCAGACCCGTCATGAGCCCGGTGCCGTCAAAGCCCACGGTGTAGCTGTACTCGAAGGGGTGGCGCTTGCCGGTGACCATGAAATCGTCATCGCGGTCCAGGCGCAGTTTCACCGGCCGGTCCAGCTTGCGCGCCGCCAGCACAGCCCACACCGCCATGTGGCCGGCCTGGGTCTCCTTGCCGCCAAAGCCGCCGCCCATGCGCCGGCACTCCACCGTCACGGCGTGGTTGCCCAGGCCCAGGGCGTGCGAGATCCAATGCTGCACCTCGCCGGGGTGCTGGGTGCTCGAATGCACAAGCCACTGGTCCTGCTCCTTGGGGATGGCGTAAGCCACCTGCCCCTCCAGGTAGAAGTGCTCCTGGCCGCCCACCTCCAGGCTGCCGCTGAGGGTGTGCGCGGCGCGGGACAGGGCGGCCTCGGGCTCGCCCCGGCGCACGGTCACGGGCGGCAGCACCTGGCTGCCGGCCTGCAGTGCCTCTTGAATGCTCAGGATGGCGGGCAGCTCTTCAATGTCCAGCACCACCTGGCGCGCAGCCTGCCGCGCCTGCTTCACCGAGTCGGCCACCACCAGACCCACCACCTGGCCCACGTGCTCGACCAGGCCGTCGGCAAAGATGGCCTCGTCGTGGCCGTAGGTGGCAAAGCGCTTGTCGCCAGGAATGTCGCTGGCCAGCACCACGCCGCGCACACCAGGCATTTGCAAGGCGGCCGAAGCATCCACGCCCTTAAGCAGGCCATGGGCCACGCTGGAGAGGATGGGCGCGGCATGCAGCGTGCCCTTGAGCTCGGGCAGGTCATCCACATAGGGCGCCAGGCCGCAGACCTGGGCCCGGGCGCTTTCATGAATGTGCGACTGGCCCGCAGCCGGGGGCGCCTGCACCGGCAGGCCCACGGTGTCAGGGGCGTTCATGCCAGACCTCCCACCGTTTCCAGGTTGATCTCGGTGGCGCCCTGAGACTCCAGCCAGAAGCGCTGCAGCAGGTTACCCACCACCTGCGAACGGTAGGCGGCCGAGGCCCGCATGTCGGAGATGGGTTGAAACTCCTGCCGGATCGCCTCGATGGCGCGGGCCACGCTGTCCAGGGTCCAAGGCTGGCCCAGCAGCGCCGCCTCAGTCTGGCGCGCCCGCACGGGCGTGGCGGCCACCCCGCCGCAGCCGATGGAAACGCGCGCCACCCGGCCCTGCGCCAGCGACAGCTCGATGGCCAGGCACACGGCTGAAATATCGTCGTCGTAGCGCTTGGAAATCTTGTAGGCCCGCAGCCAGCCTTGGCCCGCCGGCTCGGGCCTGGGCACGTCGATGAAGGCCAGCACCTCGTCGGGCGCCAAGAGATTGCGGCGGTAGCCGGTGTAGAAATCCTCGAGCGGCATCTCACGCTCACCCCTGCGGGAGGCCAGCACGATGCGCGCCCCCAGAGCAATGAGCAGGGGCATGGCGTCGCCAATGGGCGAGCCATTGGCCACATTGCCGCCCAGGGTGCCGGCATTGCGCACGGGCAGGCCCGCAAAGCGGGCGGCAAAGGCATCGAGCTCGGGCCGTGCCTGCACCAGGGCGGCAAAAGCCTGCGCCAGGCGGGCGGCCGCACCGATGCGCAGCACCGGGCCGCGCACTTCAATACGGCGCAGCTCGGCCACCCGGGTGAGGTCCAGCACCTGCGCAAAGTCCCGGTGCTGCTTGGTGATCCACAGGCCCACGTCGGTGCAACCGGCCACCAGCTGCGCCTCGGGATGGGCCGCGCGCAGAGCCAGCAACTCGGCCAGGGTGCCCGGCTGCAGGTAGGCCCCGCCCTCACCCACACCTGCGTCCTTACCGGCGCCCTCAGCCCACAGCCGGGCCAGCCCAGCCTGCACAGCCGGCTCATCCACCGTCACAGGGGGCAACTGGGCCATCTGCTGTGCCGCCTCCAGGATGGGACGGTAGCCGGTGCAGCGGCACAAATTGCCGGAGAGTTCCCGTTGGGCCAACTCACGGGTGATGGCTTGGCCCGCCACCGCATGGTTCTGGTACATGGCAAACAGGCTCATGACGAAGCCGGGCGTGCAAAAGCCGCACTGCGTGGCATGGCTGTCCACCAGGGCCTGCTGCACCGGGTGCAGGGCGCCCGGCGCCTGTGCGGCGGACTGGAGCAGGGGGTCGCGGGTGAGGTCTTCGACCGTCCACAGTGCCAGACCATCGATGGAATGGGCCAGGGCGATGCAGCTGTTGATGGCCCGGTAGGCCAGGCCCTGCCCGGCGGGTTCGGCCAGCACCACGGTGCAGGCGCCGCAGTCGCCCTCGCCGCAGCCTTCCTTGGTCCCGGTGCAAGCGAGGTCTTCTCGGAGCAGCTCTAAAAGGGTGCGGGTGGGTGGTACATTGCTGAGCGCAATGACCTCCCCGCGCCGCAGAAATCTCAGGGGTTTGGTCGTGGTCGATGACATGGGTGTCAGGTTAAACAATGGCGTTTCGTCTCCCATATCGGCCATCGTATCAATCGCATCCGCGAACAGGTATGACAGACCCCACGCAGCTGGACAAGATCGATCTTCACCTCATCCGGATCCTGAACACCGTGCTCTCCGAGGGCAGCGTGTCCAGGGCCGCGGTGCGCCTGGGTATGCACCAGCCGGCTGTGAGCGCCGCGCTGCGCCGCCTGCGCGAGCTGGCCGGCGACCCGCTGCTGGTGCGCTCCGGCGCGGGCATGGTGGCCACCGATGCGGGCCTGCGCATGATCGAGCCCTCGGCCCGCATCCTGCGCGATGCCGAGCAGTTGTTCAGCGATGCGCGGGGCTTTGATCCGGCCCGCAGCGAGGTCACCTTCCGCCTGGCTGCCAGCGACTACCTGGACCCCTTCTTTCTGCCCCAGCTGGTGGCGCGCATCAAGGCGCAGGCCCCGCAGGCGCGCATCGACATGCGGGGACTCTCGGACGACGCCAACTACCAGACCCACCTGGCCGAAGGGCGGGTGGACGTGGTGATCGGGAACTGGGCCTCGCCGCCCGATGAGCTGCACATGGGCCGGCTGTTCGGCGATGAGGTGGTCTGCCTGGTGTCCAACGAGCATCCGGCCTGTCGCCGGGGCTGGGAGCCCGATACCTGGCTGGCGGCCGAACACATTGCCCCCACGCCCACCCACCCAGGCGCCAAGGGTTTTATCGACGAGCACCTGGCCAGCCTGGGCCTGGCGCGCAAGGTGGTGGCGCGCTGCCCGCACTTCGGCCTGATCCCGGCCATGGTGGCATCGAGCTTGCTGGTGCTCACCACGGGCCGCCAGTACTGTGATCGCTTTGTCTCTCAGCTGCCCGTGCAGGTGTTGCCCTGCCCCATCGAGTTTCCACGCATGATGTACTACCAGCTCTGGCACGAAAGATCGCATGCCTCGGCCTCGGGCCGCTGGCTGCGCGAACGCGTGCGGGACGTCGCCCTGTCGCTGCGGCCCGAGGCGGCCCGGCTGGTCTGAAAATCACCCCTCCTCCGACATGACGCCCTCCACCTCACCCCCCTCCCCGCACCAGCCTCGGCTTGAGCTGGTCGGCATCACCAAGCGCTACCCCTCCGTGGTGGCCAATCACCAGGTCAACCTGCGGGTCGAGCCCGGCCAGGCACACGCCGTGCTGGGCGAGAACGGCGCGGGCAAGTCTACGCTGATGAAGATCATCTACGGCGCGGTCAAGCCCGACGAGGGCCAGATCCACTACAACGGCGCGCCCGTGACCATCCGCAACCCGCAGCAGGCGCGGGCCCTGGGCATCAGCATGGTGTTCCAGCATTTCAGCCTGTTTGACACGCTGACCGTGGCCGAGAACGTCTGGCTGGGCCTGGACAAGTCGCTCAGTCTGGCCGAGGTCACGCGGCGCATCGAGGCCAAGGCCAGCGAGTACGGGCTGGATATCGCCCCCGAGCGCCCGGTGCACACGCTCAGCGTGGGCGAGCTGCAGCGCGTGGAAATCATCCGCGCCCTGCTCACCGACCCGCAGCTGCTCATCCTGGATGAACCCACCTCGGTGCTCACGCCGCAGGCCGTCGACAAGCTGTTTGTGGTGCTGCACAAGCTGGTCAGCAAGGGCTGCAGCCTGCTCTACATCAGCCACAAGCTGCATGAAATCCGCGCGCTGTGCAGCGCCTGCACGGTGCTGCGCGGCGGCGAGGTCACCGGCGTGTGCGACCCACGCGAGGAATCGAACGCCTCGCTCAGCCGCCTGATGATCGGGGCCGAGCCCCCCACGCTGTCAGTGACTCCACGCACACCGGGCCCGGTGGTGCTGGACGTGCAGGGCCTGAGCCTGGCCAGCGCAGACCCCTTCGGCATGGCCCTCGAACGAATCGCCCTGCAGGTGCGCAGCGGCGAGGTGGTGGGCATTGCCGGCGTCTCGGGCAACGGCCAGCGGGAACTCATGCAGGTGCTCTCCGGCGAAGACGCCCGCACACCGCCGGCCGGCGCCAGCGTGCAGCTGGAAGGGCGCAGCCTCACCGGGCTGGGGCCGGACCGCCGGCGGCAACTGGGCCTGCACTTCGTGCCTGAGGAGCGCTTGGGCCGGGGCGCCGTGCCGCCCATGAGCCTGGCGCACAACCTGCTGCTCACGCGCCGCGAATCCCTGGGCGCGGGTGGCTGGATCCGCACCGGTGCGCTGGCCGAGCAGGCTCGCGGCCTGATCGAGCGCTTTCGGGTTAAAGCCGCCGGGCCGCAAGCGGCGGCCCAGTCGCTGTCGGGCGGCAATCTGCAGAAATTCATTGTGGGCCGTGAGATCGAGGCCCAGCCCCGCCTGCTGATCCTGTCGCAGCCGACCTGGGGCGTGGATGTGGGTGCGGCCGCGCAGATCCACAGCGCCATCCTGGCGCTGCGCGATGCCGGCTGCGCCGTGCTGGTGGTGAGCGAAGAACTCGACGAACTGTTCGAGCTGTCCGACCGCCTGCACGTGATCGCCGAGGGACGGCTGTCACCGCCCTTGGCGCGCAGCGAAGCCACGGTGGAGCGCATCGGCGAGTGGATGAGCGGCCTGTGGCCGCAGGCCGCAAGCGGCCAGGAGGTAAGCCATGCTGCGTCTTGAAGCCCGGCCCGAACCTTCACGCGCGTGGAGCTACCTCTCCCCGCTGCTGGCGATCACCATCACCGTGCTGCTGGGGGTGCTGCTCTTTTCCGCCTTGGGCAAAGACCCACTGCGCGGCCTGCAGATGTTTTTCTGGGAGCCCATCAAAACCAAGTACGCCCTGGGGGAACTCATGGTCAAGGCCACGCCCCTGCTGCTCATTGCATTGGGCCTGGCGGTGTGCTTTCGCTCCAATGTCTGGAACATCGGCGCCGAGGGGCAGTTCATCATCGGCGCGGTCTGCGCCGGCGGCGTGGCCCTGTTGGCAGACAAAAGCACCGGGCGCTGGATCATCCTGGCCGTCATGCTGGCCGGTGTGCTCGGCGGCATGCTGTGGGCCGGTCTGACCGCGCTGCTGCGCGACCGCTTCAACGCCAGCGAAATTTTGGTGAGCCTGATGCTGGTGTATGTGGCCGACATGGTGCTGAGCTACATGGTCTATGGGCCCTGGAAAGACCCCGCAGGTTTCAATTTCCCCCAGTCCAAGACCTTCGAGGCGGCCACCCAGATTCCCCGACTCATGAGCGGCTCGCGCATGAACATCGGCCTGCTGATGGCGCTGGCGGCGGCGGCGGCCTTGTGGGTTTTTCTTTTCCGCACACGTGCGGGCTTTGCGCAGCAGGTGGGCGGCCTGGCGCCGGCGGCCGCCCGGTATGCAGGCTTTTCATCGCGCCAGGCGCTCTGGACGGCCTTGCTGGTCTCCGGCGGCACCGCGGGTCTGGCAGGAGCCCTGGAAGTGGCCGGACCCATCGGTCAGCTCACACCCTATGTGCCGGCAGGCTACGGCTTTGCCGCCATCATCGTGGCTTTTGTGGGACGGCTGCATCCTGCGGGCATGGTGGTCTCGGCCATCCTCATGAGCATGTTCTACATCGGTGGTGAGCTGGCGC
Source organism: Comamonadaceae bacterium (assembly GCA_027486255.1). GTDB lineage: Bacteria > Pseudomonadota > Gammaproteobacteria > Burkholderiales > Burkholderiaceae_C > Polaromonas. The sequence continues at coordinate 22,845 of JAIXPL010000054.1, read as the reverse complement.
AGTCGCGCATGGGCCTGCCCAAGTCCATCACGGGCGTGTTCCAGGGTCTGCTGCTGTTCTGCCTGCTGGCCTGCGACACGCTGGTGAGCTACCGCCTGCGCTGGACGCACGCATCGAAACGGAGCGCCTGATGGAATCGTATGCACTTCTCCTGGCAGCCACGCTGAATGCGGGCACCGTCTTGGCCCTGGCGGCACTGGGGCTGCTGATCAATGAAAAGGCCGGCGTGGTCAACCTGGGCGCCGAAGGCATGATGCTGTGCGCCGCGATTGCCGGCTTTGCTGCGGTGGTGCACACCGGCAGCGACATCCTGGGTTTTCTCGCCGGCATGGGTGCCGGTGCCTTGCTGGCAGCACTTTTTGGCGTGCTGGTCATCTGGCTGGGCACCAACCAGTACGCCACCGGCCTGGCACTGAGCCTGTTTGGGGCCGGATTTTCAGCTTTTGCCGGCATTCGCTACGTGCAGGAAAAACTGCCCGAGCGGCCGCAATTCAGCTGGCCCTGGCTCGGTGACATCCCCCTGCTGGGCCCGGCCCTGTTCCGCCAGCATCCCCTGGTGTACATCTGCATGTTGCTCACGGCCGCACTGATCTGGTTCCTCTACCAAAGCCGCACCGGTCTGGTGCTGCGCGCTGTGGGGGAATCCCCCCATTCGGCGCATGCCCTGGGTTACCCGGTGCGCCGCATCCGCCTGGCCGCCGTGGTGGCCGGCGGCGCTCTCTGCGGCCTGGCCGGGGCTTATCTCTCGGTGATCTACACGCCTTTGTGGGTGGAAGGCATGGTGGCCGGCAAGGGCTGGATTGCCTTGGCCCTCACCACCTTTGCCACCTGGCGGCCGGCCCGGGTTTTGCTTGGTGCCTACCTGTTTGGCGGCGTGACCATGCTGCAATTTCATTTACAAGGCACGGGCGTGAATGTGCCAAGTCAGATGCTGACGGCCCTGCCGTATGCGGCCACCGTCGTGGTGCTGGCGCTGATTTCACGTAACCCGACTTGGATCAGGGTCAATATGCCCGCTTCGCTGGGCAAACCTTTCCATCCGGGTTAGCCGATTCATAATCACTTGCCAATTTTCTCAACCCCCTCCCTACCTACATAGGAGTAGTCATGACCCTTGTGTCCAAGCGTTCGGTCCTCAAGCTTGCAGCCCTCACCACGGTGGCGGCGGCAGTGCTGGTGGGCTGCGGCAAGAAAGAAGAACCCAAGGCTGCCGCACCAGCCAAGGCCGAACCCCTGAAGGCCGCCTGGATTTACGTCGGTCCCGTGGGCGATGCCGGCTGGTCCTTCGCACACGACCAAGGTCGCAAGGCCGTCGAAGCCAAATTCGGCGATGCCGTCAAGACCAGCTTCGTCGAGAAAGTGCCCGAGGGCGCCGACGCCGAGCGCGTGATCCGCGACCTGGCCCAACAAGGCAACAAAATCATCTTCGCCACCTCCTTCGGCTACATGGAGCCCATGCTCAAGGTGGCGGCTGATTTCCCCGACGTCAGGTTCGAGCACGCCACCGGCTACAAGACGGCGCCGAACATGCGCATCTACGATGCCAGCTTCTACCAAGACACCTACATGGCCGGCGTGATTGCCGCCAAGATGACCAAGACCAATGTCCTGGGCTTCGTGGGTTCCTTCCCCATTGCCGAGGTGCTGCGCAACATCAACGCGTTTACCCTGGGTGCGCAAAGCGTCAACCCCAAGATCACGACCAAGGTGGTCTGGGTGAACACCTGGTATGACCCGGGCAAGGAAAGCGAAGCCGCGCAAAGCCTGATCAACCAGAAGGCCGACGTGCTGCTGCAAAACACCGACTCCACTGCCGTGCTGCAGACCGCCGAGAAGAACGGCAAGTACGCCTTCGGCTGGGACAGCGACATGAGCGCCTTCGGACCCAAAGCGCACCTGGCCTCGGCCATCGTGAACTGGGCTCCCTACTACATCAAGGCCATCGAGGAAGTCAAAGCCGGCACCTGGAAGACCGAGCGCACCGTCTGGGGCGTCAAGGAAGGCCTGAACGACCTGGTCAAGATCGCCGACGTGGTGCCTGCAGACGCCAAGAAGCGTGTGGATGAAATCAAGGCCGGCCTCAAAGACGGCAGCTTCAACCCCTTCACCGGCCCCATCGTGGACAACACCGGCAAAGAGCGCCTGGGCAAGGACCAGAAGGCCGACCAGGCTTGGCTGGACAAGGTTGACTTCTACGTCAAGGGCGTGGAAGGCAAGATCCCCAGGGGCAAGTAAGCGCTGAGCCAATCGCTCACCACCGGTCCAGCTCTGCGGAGCTGAACACCAAGGCGGCCTTCGGGCCGCCTTTTTTTATGCATACTTTGCCATTCTCAGCTTCATCTCTTCCCATGCTTGAAAAAACCCTTTGGCATCCCGTGGCCCTGAACGAGGCGATTGAAGGCACGCCGCTGGCGGCCCTGTTGCTGGGGCAGGCCCTGGTGCTGTGGCGCAGCGCCGATGGCCAGATTCATGCGTGGCAAGACCGCTGCCCGCACCGCGGCGCCCGTCTCTCGCTGGGCCGGGTGCACCAAGACCGGCTGGAGTGCCCCTACCACGGCTGGCAGTTCAACCCCGCCGGTGTCTGCACTCAGGTGCCGGCCCTGCCCGACTTCACGCCGCCACAGAGCCACTGCACCACGGCCTTTGAGGTGCAAGTGGCCCACGGGCTGGTGTGGGTGCGGCTGGCGCGCCCCGAAGGCGAAGACACGCCGCTGCCCGCCTTCGACGATGCCGGCCTTCGCACCGTCAATTGCGGCCCCTACGACGTGGCCACCAGCGCCCCCCGGGTGGTGGAGAACTTCCTGGACATGGCGCATTTTTCTTTTGTGCACGAGGGCTGGCTGGGCAGCCGCGAGCACACCCACATCGAGGACTACCGCGTCGAAGCCCGTCCCCACGGCGTGCGGGCCACCGGGTGCAAAGCCTGGCAGCCGCGCTCGAACCTGCATTCCGTGGCGCCCGCGCAGGTGGAATACGTTTACGAGGTGACTGCCCCCTACGCAGCGGTGCTGGGCAAGGTGCCCGAGGCGGGCAGTACGGCGGTCGATGGCTGGCGTGAGTCGATCGGTCTGTTCGTCTGCCCCCTCACGCCCGAGAGTTGCCGCGTTTGGTTCAGGCTGGCCATGGCCGACTTCAACAGCCCCGATGACCAGCTGCGTGCGTTCCAGCACACCATCTTTCTGCAAGACCAGCCGGTGCTGGAATCCCAGCAGCCCCGCTGCCTGCCACTGGACCTGCAAGCCGAACTGCACACGTCGGCCGACCGCCTGTCTTCGGCCTACCGCCGCCACCTCCGGCAGCTGGGCATCCGCTTTGGAACTTGCTGATGAAGGCGCTGCACACAGTTCCTCGCGAGCGCCTGCCAGAGCTCCTGCGGGCCCTGCCCAAGGCTGAGCTGCACATCCACATTGAAGGCTCGCTGGAGCCTGAGCTCATCTTCAAGCTGGCCCAGCGCAATGGCGTGGCGCTGAATTACCCCAGCGTGGAGGCGCTGCGCCAGGCCTACGCCTTCACCGACCTGCAAAGCTTTCTGGATATTTACTACGCCGGTGCCAGCGTGCTGCTGCACGAGCAGGACTTCTACGACATGGCCTGGGCCTATTTTGAAAAGGCTGCGGCCGACCATGTGATTCATGCCGAACTCTTCTTCGATCCGCAGACCCACACGGCCCGCGGCGTGGCCATGGGCACCGTCATCGGCGGCCTGCACCGCGCCTGCGAGGATGCGCGCGCCCGGCTGGGCATCAGCTCGGCGCTGATTCTGTGCTTTCTGCGCCACCTCAGCGAAGAAGACGCCTTCACCACCTTGGAACAAGCCCTGCCCTATCGTGAGCGCTTCATCGGCGTGGGCCTGGATTCCAGCGAGCGGGGGAATCCGCCCGAAAAGTTCGCACGGGTGTTTGCCCGCTGCAGCGAGCTCGGGCTGCACCGCGTGGCCCACGCGGGCGAAGAAGGACCGCCAGCCTTCATCACCACCGCCCTGGACGTGCTGAAGGTCGAGCGCATCGACCACGGCGTGCAGGCCATCTTTGACCCGCAGCTGATCGAGCGCCTGGCCCGCGAACGCGTGCCCCTCACGGTATGCCCGCTGTCCAACCTGCGCCTGCGCGTGACACCCGACCTTTCCAAGCATCCGCTCAAGCAGTTGCTCGACGCGGGCGTGATGGTCACGATCAACTCGGACGACCCGGCCTACTTCGGTGGCTACCTGAACGAGAACTTCCTACAGACCTTCGCTGCCCTGCCCCTGGACGCGGCCGATGCCGTGCGCCTGGTGCGGCACAGTTTCGAGGCGAGCTTCGTCGACGAGGCCACGCGCGCCGGCTTCATGCGCCAGTTGGACGACTGCCTTGCCCGCCTCCTCTGAGCGGCGCGCCAGGCAGGTGGCCGCCTGCGGCTTGGTGGGCCTGGCGGTGGCCATGGGGCTGGGGCGCTTTGCCTTTACCCCGGTGCTGCCCATGATGCTGGACGACGGCCTGCTGAGCCTGCGCGAGGCCAGCTGGCTGGCCAGCAGCAACTACCTGGGCTACCTGCTCGGGGCGCTGGCCTGCGCGCTGCAACCGGCGCTGTGGTCCAGGCTCGCGCATGCCCCGCAACCAAGTTTTGCATCGCTCATCGCGCTGGGCCTAGCGGCTACCACGCTGCTGACGCTGGGAATGGCCCTGCCCTGGCCCGGCGCCTGGGCCGCGCTGCGCTTTGCGGCTGGCCTGGCCAGCGCGCTGGTGTTCATCTACACCTCCGGCTGGTGCCTGGCGCAGCTCACGCGCCTGGGCCGACCGGCCTGGGGCGGCGTGATGTATGCCGGCCCGGGCGCCGGCATCGCCATCAGCGGCCTGGCCGCCAGCGCCATGGTGGCCCAGGCGTGGAGCGCACCCGCCGCCTGGCTGGTCATGGGGCTGCTGGCGGCCCTGGGCACGGCCCTGGCGTGGACCGTGCTGCGCGCACCAGGCAGCAGCGAAGAAAGACTGGCGTCGGCTCCGCCCGCCTCCCCCACAGCGGGGGTGCGCCACGGCGGGGCTGAACAGACCCTGCTGGTGCTGGGCTATGGCCTGGCGGGCCTGGGCTACATCATCAGCGCCACCTTTTTGCCCGTGATCGCGCGCACGGCGCTGCCCGGCTCGGTGTGGCTGGACTTGTTCTGGCCGCTCTTTGGCTTGGGCGTGGTGGTCGGGGCGCTGCTGTCCACGCGGCTGCCTCTGCACCTGGACCGGCGGCTGCTGCTGATGCTCAGTTATGTGGTGCAGGCCACCGGCATCCTGGTGGGCTTGTGGCAGCCCACGGTGGCCGGCTTCGTGGCGGGCAGCCTGCTGCTGGGCCTGCCCTTCACGGCCCTGACCTTCTTTGCGATGCAGGAAGCGCGGCGCATCAAGGGCGGCACGGCCACGGGTTTCATGGGCCTGCTGACGGCCACCTACGGCCTGGGGCAGGTGCTGGGCCCCCTGTTGGTGGCCGAGCTGATCAGGCACACCGACACGGCGCGCGGCTTTGAGCTCGGTCTGGGCATCGCGGCCGGCGGGCTGCTGCTGGGCGCGGCCCTGTTCGGCGCCATGATGCGCCGCTATCCCGCGGCCTGAGGCCGGTGGCGCTCAGCTGCCACGGTAGGTGGAGTAGCTCCAGGGGCTCACGAGCAGGGGCACGTGGTAGTGCGCGGATGCATCGGCCACGCCAAAATCCAGGCTCACCTTGTTCAAGAAGCTCGGTTCCGGCAAGGCCACGCCCCGGGCCTTGAAATAACCGGCCACATTAAAGACCAGGCGGTAGGTGCCCACCTTCAGGCTCGCGTTGTCATAGAGCGGGCCGTCAGGGTTGCGGCCGTCGGCATTGAGCACGAAGGACTTGACCAGCGTGGCGGCATCGCCGACTGTGGTGAAGAGCGAGACCTGCATGCCTGCGGCGGGACAGCCATGCATGGTGTCCAGGACGTGTGTGGAAAGGCCCATGGTTCGCTCCTTCAAATATGTGAACAGGGTTTTGGTTTACCGAAAGTGTATACAAAAATAGCATTTGGTCTATGATGGATTGCATGGAAACGTCCACCACCGACGCGATCGTGCAGGCCCTGACCAAGGCCATCGTCGACCACCGCTTGCACCCGGGCACCAAGCTGGCCGAGCAGAAGCTGGCCGACCACTTCGGGGTCTCGCGCACCCTGGTGCGGCAAGCGCTGTTCCAGCTGTCGCAGAACCGTCTTATCCGACTGGAGCCGGCGCGGGGCGCCTTCGTGGCTGCGCCCTCGGTGGAAGAGGCGCGCCAGGTATTTGCCGTGCGCCGCATGCTCGAAGCCGAGATGACGCGCAACTTCGTGCGCGAAGCCACGCCGGCGCGCATCAAGGCGCTGAAGGCCCACGTGCAGCGTGAGAAAGCCTCGCTCAGCGGCAACGACGCATCCAGCCGGGTGGAACTGCTGGGCGACTTTCATGTGCGCATGGCCGAGCTCATGGGCAACCAGGTGCTGGCGCAACTGCTCAATGAGCTGATCTCGCGCTGTGCGCTGATCACCCTCATGTACCAGTCGCAAAAAGCCGCTGAGCATTCGCACGAAGAACACGCCGAAATCGTCAAGGCGCTCAGCCAGGGCGATGCAGAACTCGCCGTGCGCCTGATGAACGAGCACCTGCTGAACGTCGAGCAGAACCTCACCTTCGACCGCAAGCTTCCCACCAACGACATTTCGATGGCACTTTCATGACCTACGACTCCACGGCCCCCTACCCCCGCGACCTGGTCGGCTACGGGCGCAATCCGCCGCATGCACAGTGGCCCGGCCAGGCCCGCGTGGCGGTGCAGTTCGTGCTGAACTACGAGGAAGGCGGCGAGAACGCCACCCTGCACGGCGACGCGGGCAGCGAGCAGTTCCTCTCCGAGATGTTCAATCCACCGAGCTTTCCTGAGCGGCACCTGTCCATGGAAGGCATTTACGAATACGGCTCGCGCGTGGGCGTCTGGCGCCTCTTGCGCGAGTTTGAAAAGCGCGGCCTGCCGCTCACCGTGTTTGGCGTGTCGATGGCGCTGGAGCGCCACCCGGAGCTCACAGCCGCCTTCGTGGAGCTGGGCCACGAGATCGCCTGCCACGGCTGGCGCTGGATCCACTACCAGGGCATGGCGCCCGAGCTTGAGCGCGAGCACATGGACCGCGGCATCGCCATTCTGGAAAAGCTCACCGGGCAAAAGCACGGCAACAGCCTCCACGGCGCCGGCTGGTACACCGGCCGAGACAGCCCCAACACGCGCCGCCTGGTGGTGGACCACGGCGGTTTTGAATACGACAGCGATTACTACGGCGACGACCTGCCCTTCTGGATGAAGGTGCAAAAAAGCTCCGGCGAGGTGGTGCCGCATCTGGTGGTGCCCTACACGCTGGATGTGAACGACATGCGCTTTTCGCTGCCTCAGGGCTACTCGCAGGCCGAGGACTTCTTCATTTACCTGCGTGACAGCTTCGATGCGCTGTATGCCGAAGGCGCCGACAGGCCCAAAATGATGAGCGTGGGCATGCACTGCCGCCTGCTGGGCAAGCCCGGCCGCATCGTGGCGCTGCAAAAATTCCTGGACCACATCGCACGGCATGACCGCGTGTGGGTGTGCCGCCGCATCGACATCGCGCGCCACTGGAAGGCGACGCACCCCTACCAAGGCTGAACGCCATGCCCCTTTCCCTGGAACAACTCAACGCCGCCTCCGCCGCAGAGGCCGTGGCCCTGCTGGACGGCATTTACGAACACTCGCCCTGGGTGGCCGAGCGCGCGATGGGCGAGCGTCCTTTCCGGTCGCTGGCCCACCTCAAGCACGCCCTGGTCGCGGCCCTGGCCCGCTCCTCGGTGGAAGAACAGCTCGGCCTGATCCGCGCCCACCCCGAGCTCGCCGGCAAGGCCATGGTGAGCAAGACCCTCACGAGCGAATCCACGAACGAGCAAAGCAAGGCGGGCCTGACGGCCTGCACGCCCGAGGAGTTCGCTCGCCTTCAGCAGCTCAACGCCGACTACAACGCCAAGTTCGGTTTTCCCTTCATCCTGGCCGTGCGTGGGGCGCGGGGCCAGGGCTTGAGCAAGCAGCAGATCATCGAGACCTTCGCGCGCCGCCTGGAGGGCCAGCCGAATGTTGAACGCGAGGAGTGCCTGCGCAACATCAACCGCATCGCCGAGATCCGCCTGAACGACAAGTTCGGCATCGAGCCCGTGCGGGGCAACGAGGTGTGGGACTGGCACGAAGACCTCGCCCGCCACAGCGACCCCGGCTTTGCCGAGAAGGGCCAGCTCACGGTGACCTACCTCACCGAGGCCCACCTGGCCTGCGCCCGGCAAATCGCCCAGGGCATGAAAGACGTCGGCTTTGACGAGGTGCTGATCGACGCGGTGGGCAACGTCGTAGGCCGCTACCACGGCGCCAAACCCGAGGCGAAGTACCTGCTCACCGGCAGCCACTACGACACCGTGCGCAACGGCGGCAAGTACGACGGGCGCCTGGGCGTGTTCGTGCCCATGGCCTGTGTGCGCGAACTGCACCGGGCCGGTCGGCGCCTGCCCTTTGGCATTGAGGTGGTGGCCTTTTCGGAAGAAGAAGGCCAGCGCTACAAGGCCACCTTCCTGGCCTCCGGCGCGCTGGTCGGCCAGTTCGACAACGCCTGGCTCGAGCAGAAAGACACCGACGGCATCACCATGCGCGAGGCCATGCGACAAGCGGGCCTCAAACCCGAGGACATTCCCGCTCTGGAGCGTGACCCACAGCGCTACCTGGGCTTCGTGGAGGTGCACATCGAGCAAGGCCCGGTGCTGCACGAATTGCAATTGCCGCTGGGCGTGGTGAGCTCCATCAATGGCAGCGTGCGCTTTTTAGGCGAGCTGGTCGGCGTGGCCTGCCATGCCGGTACCACCCCCATGGACCGCCGGCACGACGCGGTGTGCGGCCTGGCCGAACTGGCCCTTTACATGGAGCAGCGCGCCCGCCAGGATGGCGACTCCGTGGCCACCATCGGCCAGCTGAATGTACCCGCAGGCTCCATCAACGTGGTGCCGGGCCGCTGCAGCTTCTCCATGGACCTGCGGGCACCCACCAACGCACAACGCGATGCGCTGATGGCCGACGTGCTGGCCGAGCTCGATCGCATCTGCCAGCGGCGCGGCCTGGGTCTGAAGCTCGAAGAAACCATGCGCGCCAGCGCTGCACCCAGCGCCCCCGAATGGCAAGCCCGCTGGGAGCAGGCGGTGCAGGCCCTGGGGCTGCCCGTGCACCGCATGCCCTCGGGCGCGGGCCATGACGCCATGAAGCTGCACGAACGCATGCCCCAGGCCATGCTCTTCGTGCGCGGGCAGAACGCCGGCATCAGCCACAACCCGCTGGAAGCCACCACCAACGACGACATCGAGCTCGCGGTGCAGGCCTTCTCGCACCTCCTGCAGCATCTTGCCGCCTGAGCCCGTCCTGAAAGAAACACCATGACCACTGCCTACGCCCAACTCGATGCCTGGATCGATCAGCACTTTGACGAACAGGTGCGCTTTCTGCAGGAGCTCGTTCGCGTGCCCACGGACACCCCGCCGGGCAACAACGCGCCGCATGCCGAGCGCACGGCGCAACTGCTCAAAGGCTTCGGCCTGGAGGCTCGGGCCTTTCCGGTACCCGCGCAAGAAGTCAAGGCGGCGGGCCTGGAGTCCATCACCAACCTGATCGTGCGCCGCGAGTACGGCGCGGGCAAAACCATTGCCCTCAATGCCCACGGCGACGTCGTGCCTCCGGGCGAGGGCTGGACGCACGACCCCTATGGCGGCACGGTGGTGGACGGCCAGATGTACGGCCGGGCCACCGCTGTGAGCAAGAGCGATTTTTCTTCCTTTACCTTTGCCGTGCGTGCGCTGGAGTCTCTGAAGGCGCCGCTCAAGGGGGCCGTGGAGCTGCACTTTACCTACGACGAAGAGTTCGGCGGCGAAATGGGCCCGGGCTGGCTGCTCCAGCACGGACACACGAAACCCGACCTCATGATCGCGGCTGGTTTTAGCTACCAGGTGGTGACCGCGCACAACGGCTGCCTGCAAATGGAGGTCACCGTGCAGGGCGAGATGGCCCACGCTGCCATCCCCGACAGCGGCACCGATGCGCTGCAAGGCGCGGTGCATATTCTGGAAGCGCTCTACGCGCTGAATGCCGAGTACAAGAAGACCAGCTCCCAGGTCGAAGGCATCACCCACCCCTACCTGAACGTGGGCCAGATCAGCGGCGGCACCAACACCAACGTGGTGCCCGGCAAAGTGGTGTTCAAGCTCGACCGCCGCATGATCCCCGAGGAAAACCCCGCCGAAGTGGAAGCCTCCATCCGCCAGACCATCGCCCAGGCCGCCGCCAGCTTTGCGCCGCCACGGGGCGGCCAGGCCCTCAATGTAGACGTGCGCCGCATGCTGCTGGCCCACGCCATGAAACCGCTGCCGGGCAACCAGCCCCTGGTGGCGGCCATCCAAAAGCATGGCCAGGCGCTCTTTGGCGAACCCATTCCCGCCGTGGGCACCCCGCTTTACACCGATGTGCGCCTGTACGTCGAGCGAGACATTCCCGGCGTGATCTATGGCGCCGGCCCGCGCACCGTGCGGGAATCCCATGCCAAGCGCGCCGATGAGCGCCTGGACCTGGAAGACCTGCGCCGGGCCACCAAGGTGGTGGCCCGCACCCTGCTGGACCTGCTGAGCTGAGGCCAGCGCCCAGTTCACCCCCCCGGCAGGCCCGGTCTTCCACGCGAAGGCCGGGCCTTTTTGCTGGAGCGCCCCAAGGGTTTGCACCCAGGCTGATGCACACATTCTTTGTATACAGTTTGGTTCACATGGTTGTATGGTTATCAATCCTTTGAGGGTGGATTCACCAAGTCGGTGAAGGGTCTGCCCCCCGTCAACACTGGAGAAAAGCACGCATGCACCACGCAAGAGCGCACCAGGATCAGGCATGCAGCCGTTCCGAATGCACTACCATGTGCAGGGTTATTACGGGTGATTTGGGCCTTCGGTGCTGTTTTCAGCATCCGAGAGGCACTCCACAATGAATTTGCATGAATCGGCAGTTGCTGGAACAGGCACTGAACTTGCTCAAACTCCCAGGACAGTTTTCACCTTCCCCGCTTCTTTTCTCCCCACCCTCTCGACAGGAACCCCCATGAAAAAACGCCACCTCCTGCAAAGCAGCCTCGCCCTTGCCGGTCTCCTCACGCTGGGTGCTGCCCAGGCCCAGACCACGCCCATCAAATTCCAGCTGGACTGGCGTTTTGAAGGTCCCTCGGCCCTGTTTCTGACCCCCGTGGCCAAGGGCTACTTCAAGGATGCCAAGCTCGACGTCACCGTCGACGCTGGCAACGGCTCGGGTGCCGCCGTCACGCGCGTGGCTTCGGGCACCTATGACCTGGGCTTTGCCGACCTGGCCGCGCTCATGGAATTCCACGCCAACAACCCCGATGCGCCGAACAAGCCCGTGGCGATCATGGTGGTCTACAACAACACCCCTGCCTCGGTGATGGCCCTGAAAAAATCGGGCATCACCAAACCGGCCGACCTCTCCGGTAAGAAGCTGGGCGCCCCGGTGTTTGACGCCGGCCGCCGCGGCTTCCCGATCTTCCAGAAGGCCAACGGCATCAGCAACGTGACCTGGACCGCCATGGACCCGCCGCTGCGCGAGACCATGCTGGCCCGCGGCGACGTGGACGCCATCACCGGCTTTACCTTCACCTCGCTGCTCAACCTCGAGGCGCGCGGCGTCAAGGCCGAGGACGTGGTGGTGCTGCCCTACGCCGACAACGGCGTGAAGCTTTATGGCAACGTGATCATCGCCACGCCCAAGATCCTCAGGGAGAACCCGGCGGCGGTCAAAGCCTTCCTGGCGGCCTTCGCCAAGGGCGCCAAGGACGTGGTGACCAATCCGGCCGCATCCATCGAGCACGTCAAGGCGCGTGACGGCATCATCAACGTCGAGCTCGAGACCCGCCGCCTGAAGCTGGCCATCGACACCGTCATCAACAGTCCCGATGCACGCGCCGAAGGTTTCGGCCAACTCAACCCCGGCCGCCTGGCACTGATGGCCTCGCAAGTCTCGGACGCCTATGGCACCAAGACCCGCGTCAACCCTGACGTCGTCTGGAACGGCTCCTTCCTGCCCACCAAGGCCGAGCTGAACATCCTGCCGGCCCCCGCCAAGGCAGCACCCACCAAGAAATGACCGTTTGATGAGCACCGCCTTCGTTGATTTCAAGGACGTCTGGCTGGCCTACAACGAGGAACTGCTCGCCCAGGAGCAGTTCGCGGTGGAAGCCATCGACCTGCAAGTCCGCCAGGGCGAGTTCATCGCCATCGTCGGTCCTTCGGGATGTGGCAAGTCCACCTTCATGAAGCTGGCCACGGGCCTGAAGATGCCTTCCAGGGGCAACATCCACATCGACGGCCAGCCCGTGACGGGCCCGCTGAAGATCTCGGGCATGGCCTTTCAGGCGCCCTCGCTGCTGCCCTGGCGCACCACGGTGGACAACGTGCTGTTGCCACTGGAAATCGTCGAGCCCTACCGCAGCCAGTTCAAGCAGCGAAGGCCTGAGTTCGAAGAACGCGCACGGGCCCTGCTGCAGAAGGTGGGCTTGGGCGGCTACGAGGACAAGTTCCCCTGGCAGCTCTCAGGCGGCATGCAGCAGCGCGCCAGCATCTGCCGCGCGCTGATCCACGAGCCCAAGCTGCTCTTGCTCGACGAGCCCTTTGGCGCGCTGGACGCCTTCACGCGCGAAGAGCTGTGGTGCATCCTGCGCGACCTCTGGACCGAGCAGCGCTTTAACGTCATCTTGGTCACGCACGACCTGCGCGAGTCGGTGTTCCTGGCCGACACGGTCTACGTGATGAGCAAAAGCCCGGGCCGCTTCGTGGTGCGCCGCGAGATCGACCTGCCGCGTCCGCGCGAGCTGGAGATCACCTACACCAAGGAGTTCACGGACGTGGTCCATGAACTGCGCGGTCACATTGGCGCCTTGCGCAAGAAAGGGGCGGAGGTCGCTCAATGAAGAACAAGCAACTTGAACGCTGGTCACCCTGGCTGCTGCTGGTGGCTGTCATTGCCATCTGGCAATTCCTCTGCACGGCCTTCAGCGTCTCGGAGTTCGTCTTTCCGAGCCCGGTGCGCATCTGGACGCAGATGGTCGAGTTTCGCGAGGTGATTGCCGGACACGCCTGGCGCACCTACTGGGTCACCATGGCCGGCTTCGGCATTGCCATCGTGGTGGGCGTGCTGCTGGGCTTTTTGATCGGCTCCTCTCGCCTGGCCTACACCGCGGTCTACCCGCTGATGACGGCCTTCAATGCCCTGCCCAAGGCCGCTTTCGTGCCCATCCTGGTGGTGTGGTTCGGTATTGGTATCGGCCCGGCCATCCTCACGGCCTTTCTCATCAGCTTTTTCCCCATCATGGTGAACATCGCCACGGGCCTGGCCACGCTGGAGCCTGAACTGGAAGATGTGCTGCGGGTGCTGGGCGCCAAGCGCTGGGACGTGCTGATCAAAGTGGGCCTGCCGCGCTCCATGCCCTACTTCTATGGCTCGCTCAAGGTCGCCATCACGCTGGCCTTTGTGGGCACCACGGTCTCGGAGATGACCGCCGCCAACGAAGGCATCGGCTACCTGCTCATTTCTGCGGGCTCGGCCATGCAGATGGGCCTGGCCTTTGCTGGTCTGGTGGTGGTGGGCGCCATGGCCATGGTGATGTACGAGCTCTTTAGCTACGTTGAAAAGCACACCACGGGCTGGGCCCACCGCGGCTCCAACAGCCACTGAGCAGCTGCTGCGCTTGACCTGAAAACACCGCCTTCGGGCGGTGTTTTTTTCGCGGTGCACGTGCACCAGGCCCTGCCCTTCTTCGGACGAAAACATAAACAGTGGGCGCTGCGTCTGCATGGCCCGCTACACTGCCGACCCATGCCCTGGCACGCCAGCCTTTCCCTGGACTATTCGCTGCGCGAAGGCCGCAGCATCGCGCACTTCAAGCACCAGGGCCCGCTGCGCATCCTGCAAAGCCTCTACCCCGAAGGCGAGGCCACTTGCCACAACGTGCTGGTGCATCCGCCGGGCGGCCTGGTGGGGGGCGACACCTTGTCGATCGACGTCAAGGTGGCACCGGGCGCCCACGGCCTGCTGACCACGCCCGGGGCTTCGCGCTTTTACCGCTCGCTCGGCGAGCCCGCGCTGCAGCGCACGCAAATCACGCTGGAAGACGGTGCACGCTTTGAATGGCTGCCCATGGAGGCGCTGTGCTACAGCGGCTGCCTGGCCGAGAACCGCCTGCGCATGAGCTTGGCCCCAGGGGCTGAACTCATGGGCTGGGATGTCACTGCCCTGGGCTTGCCGCAGGCGGGACAACCCTTTGTGGAAGGGTGCTACACCCAGCACATTGAATTGCCCGGCGCGTGGCTCGAACAAGCCCGGCTGGAGGCGCGCGATGCACTCCTCTTGAACAGTCCCCTGGGGCTGGCCGGCCATCGCTGCCTGGCCACGCTTTTTTTCGTAGCCGGCCGACCCATGGACAAAGCCCGGCGCGAGGCAGCGCTCGACTGGGCACGTGAACTGCTCCCCGGTCATGCGCTGACCGCCAGCGCAGGCGCGACCAGCCCGAACGATCAAGTGGTGGTGCTGCGTGTGCTGGCGCCCCTGGTGGAGCCCGCCATGGGCCTGCTCAAGACAGTGTGGCAGGGCTGGCGCCAGCATTTCTGGCAGCTCAGCGCAGCGCCCCCCCGCATCTGGTCCATGTGAGGAGGGCGCGGCGGGGAAGGCCCGCCGAAGCAGCGACAATGCCCGCTCACGGCCTGTGGCCGGCTCTCCTCTGACCCTCCCCATGAACATCTGCAAAGACACCGCCGTCACCATCCGCCTGAAAGTCTCGGACCAGCAAGGCCAGCTCATCGAAGGCGGCAAGGAACCAGTGGCCTACCTGCATGGCGGCTACGGCAATCTGCTGCCCGCCGTGGAAGAGGCCCTGGAAGGCCAGACCGCCGGCTTCAAGACCAGCATGAACCTCAGCCCGGCCCAGGCCTTCGGCGAGCGCGACGAGAGCCTGCTGCAAAGCATTCCCAAGACGCAGTTCCCCCCCGGCGTAAAGATTGGCGGCCAGCTCGAAGGCCGCGGCGAAGACGGCCGCACCCATGTCTTTACCGTCATCAAAATCAAGGGGCCCGAAGTCATTCTGGACGGCAACCACCCGCTGGCCGGCAAGCATCTGTCGATCCAGGTCGAAGTCATGGCCGTGCGTGCAGCCTCGGACGAAGAAATCACGCACGGGCACGTGCACGGTGAGCACGGCCACCACCACTAAAAGCCAATAGCGGTGTCGGGGTCGGGGGCGCAAGCCACACGCGGGCTTGCATACCAGCACCAAGACCGCGTGGCAAGGCCTAAAGAGGCCTGAAAAAAAGCCCTCGTCCGCCCGCACCAGCGCAAATTTTTGGTGCTGCCTCTTTCTTGGGCAATCTGTTGAAAGCCAAGCTGGATGCGGCTTTCGGGCTGTGCAAAGGCATTTATCCACAAGGCCGTGCACACCAGCCGTGGGTAACTCTGGCGAGGGGAGGCGGCCCCTTATGTGCTATGAAAACACAGCGGGCCGGCCCTCATATGGCGACCATGCGGCGCACGCCATCGGCTTGCATGTTCTGGCCCAGGCCCGAGGCGATGACCTCGCCGCGCTCCATGACCAGGTAGTCGTCGGCCAGTTCCTCGGCGAAGTCGTAGTACTGCTCCACCAACAGGATGGCCATATCGCCGCGGTCAGCCAGCATGCGGATGACGCGGCCGATGTCCTTGATGATGCTCGGCTGGATGCCCTCGGTGGGCTCGTCCAATATCAACAGCTTCGGACCGCCGGCCAGGGCGCGGGCAATGGCCAGCTGCTGCTGCCCCCCCGAGAGGTCGCCGCCGCCATGCGCAAGGAAGCACCCGTGTCCGGCATCTTCAATGCCCAGAGCCTGCGCCTGGAAGTGAAAGATCCGCAGCTCAGTCTCATCGGGGAGACCGGGGCGGTTAGCGAGATAGTTGACCAAGTTCAGTGCGGCACACCCGTGACCTCACTCTAAGGTCATCGGGCAACACAGGACATAACCCACCTTGTGCATGGCCTTCAGGCAGGGCTGTGGGGCCCCGACCGCAACTAGTTTTTTACGCAGGCGTGCGATCCGCATTTCAATCATGCTGGAGGACGGTGCTTGCTCATGGTCTGAGCGCACCAACTCGGCGATCTGCCAGCGCTCCAGGCTCCTTCCGGGCGCACGCACCAGCGCACTGAGGACCTTTGCTTCATTGGGGGTCACTTCAAGGTCACCGGCCGGTCCAACCAGACGCAGTCGGGAAAGCTGGAGCACCAAGTTGCGCTCCTCGGCTGTGTCCCTCATGCGGGTGCGCTTGCCCAAAGCGGCCACACTGGCAATCAACTCTCTGGGGTGAACCGGCTTGGTTAGGTAAAGATCGGCACCGCTCTCGTACCCTGCCACCTTGTCGCCGATCTGGGTGCGTGCGGTGGTGATCAAGATGCCTGCCTGCGGATGAGTGACTCGAAGTCTTCGGGTCAGGCTCAAACCATCTTCATCGGGCAGGTTGATGTCGATGATGTAGACGTCTGGAATGAAGCCACCGGTCGTATCAGCCAGTTCTTCGGCCATGGGCACGCCCATGACATCGTGCCCTTCCTGCCTGAGAAAAGCCATCGTGGCCTCTCTCAGTTGGTCGTTGTCTTCGATCAGCAAGATCTTGAGCAGAGACTCTTTCATGCGGCCCGCGAACGAAGGAAGGAATTGAAAGCAAGAATGTTGGGCCCGTAGCCCACCCTAAACCCAACCAATTCCAACACGGTCTGGGTGTTCAGGGACCCATAGCTCGAACACGGCACAGCCTGCTTCTTCGCGGTAGTCCACGCTTCCCCGCATCAGCTCCAGCAGCCCCTTGACCAGGAACAGGCCCAGCCCGGAGCCGGATACGCGGCGCGCTTGCGCGCCTCGGTAGTACTTTTCGAACAGTTTGTCTGCTTCTGGCAGACCCGCGTTGCCAGGCGTGTTGATGATCTGCCAGTACCAGCCGGGCTGGTCTGCACGGCGGTCCGAGCCCATCTTGACCTGGATGCGGCTGCCCGCCGCACTGTATTTGCAGGCGTTGTCCATCAGGTTTCCCAGCGCGATGGAGAGCATTTGCGCATCCGTGTGGAGGGGCGTGTCCGAAGGGCGAGGTATGAAGTCCACGCGCTCCGGGGAACGGCAGACCTCGATGCACGTACGGGTGATCGTCTCCGGGTCCAAAGCCTGCACGAGGGGCTGCAGCCCACGGTCGGCCAGTTGCCCGGTGTGAACGCAGCGTTCAATGACCTGGTTCATATCGAAAATCGCTCGCTCCATCATTTCAGGCTTGAGCGGTCCAGCTTCCATCCACATTCGCATGGTGGCCAGTGGCGTCTTCATTTCGTGGGCCAGCATGGCGAAGAGTTGGCTTTGGTCTTCTCGGAAACGTTTCTCCGCTTCGGCTTCCTGCTGTGTGCGGCGCAAGTCCAGTTCGATCTGCATCTGGCTTCTGCGCTGCGATGCGACCCGGATTTGCAAGATGACGAAGATGACTACGCCATCCATCACGGCGTGGGCCAGGTTGCTGAACATGACAGCGGGATGGGCCTCGACCCAACCGAGGTAGATCGCGGGCGGCGTCGAATTGAGCAGACCGTAGACCACCACATACACCAGCAGTACCGCCAGTGGAATTGGCTGCTTGACCTTGCGGGGGATGGCGGTCACCAGGGCCGTCAGCATCAGCGCTACAGCCAGCAAGACGCTCGCATTGGCCAGCATCAGCATCCAATGGGTTTGGCCCACCCAGTGCAGCAGGGGCAACGCACAGATGAGCGTACTGAGGCAGCGCATCGCCCGTAAGGCCCAGCGTGCCGGTTGGTATGCCTCGAACAAGACACTGAAGAACCACAGGGTCACAGCCAACAGACCGATAAAGAGCAGGGACGTGACGGAGCTCAGCAGTCCCTCGGGCCACGATGAGCCGAAGGCCACCCGGGCGAATCCCAAAATGAAGAACGTCCAGCCCATTGCAAAAAATTGCTTGATGGCGAAGGCGCCGATGACCTTCTCGCGGGAGATCCACCATTGAATGGAGGCCCAGACGGCAAAGATGCCGGAAGACGCGGTCACGAATCCCAGCTGCCATTCCTGAATGCGATTGAGTCGCTGGGCCTGGCCGTAAGGCAACACCTCGACGTTCAAGGCACGCGCACTGGTGCTGCGCATTTGCAGATAAACGGTCCGCTCATGAGAGACAACCGGAATCTGAAGCGTGAAATTGATCGATGACAGCCCGTCCCTGTCTGGCGGTAGCGCATCACCGGTCCTCATTACCAGGTCCGAGGCGGGGTCGTAGAGCGTGACGTAATCCAGGAACGACGGCCTGATGCGGACCACCCAGGGCGTGCGTTCGTCCGGCTCGCCCGCCTTGACCTGCAGTCGGACCCAGATGGTTTCGGCGCCGAATCCCCAGCTCTTCCAATTGGGGAGCGGTTGCCAATTTTGAATCTGCTGGACCTCCTGGAGCGTGGCCAGCCCGCTGGTATCCATCCACCACCCGGGAGCGTGCGAAAGCGGATCCCGATGATCCTGTGGCGCTGCTGAGCATGCGCTCAGAAGAAAGCCCAGCAGCAGGAGGGGCAGTTGCCACCAGTTGGCGACGGATCCGGCGAAGGGGAAAGCCATGACGGGTTAGCAGTGGTTAGGTTTGTAGAGCGCGAATATCTCTAATTGTCAACTCTGCAGTAAAGCACAACCCATCAACACCCCAGGATCGGCAGCGTGAACGCCATTTGCCAAGTGGTCTGGAGCCACACACGGCAGCAGTTCGTGGTGGCGTCCCAGGTAGCCTCGTCTGCAGGCAAGCGCAAGATCGCCCGCCTGTGGCTGGCAGCCTGCGCCAGTCTGCCCAGTGTGGCCTGGACCCAGGCCAGTGGCACCTTGCCCACGGGCGGACAGGTCGTGGCGGGTCAGGGCAGCGTGCAGACGCAGGGCGAGGTGATGACGATCACTCAGACCAGCCCACGCATGGCGATGGACTGGCAGAGTTTCAGCATTGGTGCGGGCCAGACCGTCCGATTCGTCCAGCCCAACGCGCAGGCCGCAGCACTCAATCGGGTGCTGGGCAGCGATGTGTCCACGATCCAAGGGCAAATCAGCGCCAATGGCCGGGTCTATCTGCTCAATCCCAACGGCATCCTTTTCACTCCCACCGCACAGGTGAACGTAGGCGGTCTGGTGGCCTCCACCCTGGGCATGGGGACCGCCGATTTCATGGCCGGCCAAGACCGCCTGGCTGGGGACAGCACGCAAGCCGTGACCCACCGGGGCCAGATCAGCACACCCCAGGGAGGCAGCGTGGCCTTGGTGGCTGCGAAGGTCATCAACGAGGGAAGTATCGTAGCCCCAGGGGGATCGGTCGCGCTCGCCTCGGGTCGAAAAGTCCGGGTGGATCTGGGTGGACCTGCCCTGATCGAAATCGAGGAAGGGAAACTCAACGCCCTGATTGAGCAGTCCGGCAGCATCCGGGCCGATGGGGGACAGATCTACCTCACGGCCCGGGCCGCATCGCAACTCAGTGGCAGCGTCATCAATCAGCGCGGGCTGATGCAGGCCAACAGCATCAACGCACAAGGCGGGCTGATTACCCTGGAGGCCGACCACATCCATCTGCACAGCTCCAGCGGTATCGAGGCAAGGGGCGCCCAGGGGGGCGGGAACGTCTTGATCGGGGGCGACTGGCAGGGCAGCGGCCCTCTCAGGCAAGCCACGACCGTGAGCATGGCGCCAGGCGGCGTGGTCGATGCCAGCGCCACCAACGTGGGCCAGGGCGGCAAGATCGTCCTGTGGAGCAATGTCCACAGCGCAGATTCCATCACCACGGCGCAGGGAACCCTGCGGGCCTCAGGCGGGCCCAACGGCGGGGATGGCGGGCAGATCGAAACCTCCGGCGCCCGACTTAACACCGACGGCATTCAAGTGAATGCGAGCGCTACCCAGGGCCGTCCGGGCCTCTGGCTCGTCGATCCCTACGACTACACCATTGATGCCACGGCTGCGGGGCGGATCAACACGGCCCTGAATGCAGGAACAAGCGTGGAGATCAACACCGCAAACGCCACCAGCCCGACCGGCAGCACGAGCATCTCGGGCACCGGTACGGTGGGCAACATCACGGTGAGCTCTCCTATCTCGGCCACCACCGGCAATGCCAACCTGACCTTGCGCGGCACGGGCGCGGTCAACATCAATGAAAGCATCGCCATCCGGGGTGATCTGCGGGTGACCACAGCCGGGAACATCCTGCTGACCGGTGAGAAAGCCATCACCACCCAAGGGGGAAGTGTGGTCCTGTGGGCCAACAACACGGGGCAGGCCACCAACGGGTACGTAGCGCTTCGAAGCAACTATGCAACATCCACAGGCGCCAAGATCGAAACGGGTGGGGGCCACATCTGGATGGGCGGAGGCAGTGGAAGCACCACCTGGAACGGCCTCACCGTCGGCGATGGTTACGCCGTCTCTGGGGCGGCGATCAGCTTTTTACCTCTCTCGCCGAGCCCCGGGGGGACTCTGCCAGCGGGTGTTTTCCTGCAAGGTGCCAAATTGCTTTCAGGGGGCGGCCACATCTACATCGCAGGACGGCATGCGCAATCGGGCACTTATGGGGCAGGCGCCGTCACAGCAGGCAACGTCGAGGTCAACGCAGGCAGCGGAACCATCGAACTCCAGACCCAGAACCTGAGCACAGGCGTCGCGCTTGGAACGGGCTGGCATCACGCTGCAAGCAATGTGGCAGTGAACGGAAACATGACGCTGACGTCGAGCAACAGCACGTCTTCAGCCATCTTGGTCAACGCGGATGCTGCAGGCGGCAGCGCGGACGGCGGGGCGCTGGCCGGCTTGATATCGATGAGCGCCACCGGAGGCGGTGGCCTGACCTACAACTCCTTGGGATCCAGCTCCGGGTCAGGCCTTGTGCTTGGCTATCAAACGAGTCAGTTCGGAACGCTCTCCATGCTGGCCAATTCGGGCGGCGTCCGGCTGAACACAGGCAGTCGGAGAATTCGGCTGGAAAACAGCGGATCCACCATCACGATGGGTTTCAGGAGCGGCACGGCCATCACTTCCTCAACCAGTGAGCTTCGCCTGATCACCAGCGATCTGTCTGCAGCCGGGGCGATCAACTTCAACTCGACGGGACAGGTGTTCATCGCGCCGACCACGGGAAGTTCGTTTTCAGCGGCGGTCAACACATCCACACTGAATTACAGCGCTGGTGTCACAGGCTTGACCATTGGGCATGCCAGCAACACAGGCAATGTGACCGTCGGCAGCGCCACGACCATTGCCGGCCCGGTCACGCTGTACGGCGGCAACCTGTCCATCAATGGCGCGCTCACGGTCACCAACAGCACAGTCAGCCTCTACCGCACAGGGACCGGGTCTGGCACGGTGACCCAAACGGCCGCCATCGTGGCCGACAGTCTCCTGGTCTCGGGTGGCAACGTGACGCTCGAAAACGCCAGCAACAGCGTGAACACCCTGGCCGCCACAGGCGTCGGCTCATTGAGCTACCGGGATAGCAACGCGCTGACGATTGGCACGGTAGGCGCTACATCTGGCATTTCCGCGAGTGGAACGGTAGATGTGCAAACGCTCACCGGTAACCTCACGGTCAGCCAGAACGTGAGCACCAGCAACGCCACCAGCAGCGCCCTTCTGCTCAATGCGGGTCGAAGCACCAGTGTGGGCACTTCTACGGGCGGAGACATCCTCTTGTCTGGCGGCGCGCTTAGCACAGGAACGGGCGGCACGACCAGGCTCATGACGGGCAGCGTCTCGGGCAGCACAGGTCTGACAGATCTGCTGGGCTCTGGCTCCGGGCGCTTTCGCTACAACTCGGACGAAACCAGTACCAACTACACCGCAGCCCTGTCGAGCGGACTGAACGCCATCTACCGTGAGCGGCCCAGCGCCTCCTTGGGCGCGCTGACCATGACCTATGGCGACACGCTGCCCACGCTGTCCCCGACGGGCGTGGTCAACGGCGACACGGATGCCGGAGCAAGCATCGTCAGCCGATTGAACAGCACCTCCGGGAACATCCGGGCCGGTACGTATGCCTTCAGTTCGACTCTGGGCTATGCCATGACAGGGTCTTTGACTGTCAACACCAAGAGCC
Source organism: Comamonadaceae bacterium (assembly GCA_027486255.1). Classification (GTDB taxonomy): domain Bacteria; phylum Pseudomonadota; class Gammaproteobacteria; order Burkholderiales; family Burkholderiaceae_C; genus Polaromonas. The sequence continues at coordinate 633 of JAIXPL010000054.1, read as the reverse complement.
TCACCTCCATCGAAGGCATCACCGCGCAGAACAAGACCTACAACGGCACCACGGCCGCATCGCTGGTCACCACGGGTGCCGTGTTCAACGGCAGGGTGACGGGCGATACGCTCACGGTAGCCACGAGCACCGGCGCCTTCGCCGACAAAAACGCAGGCACTGGCAAGGCAGTGTCGATTTCGGGCCTGACGCTGGGAGGTACCGACGCGGCCAACTACAGCCTGTCCAGCACCACGGCTTCGACCACAGCCAACATCACCCCAGCCACGATCAGTGCCATCACCGGCCTCACGGCCCAGAACAAGACCTATGACGGCACCACGACCGCATCGCTGGTCACCACGGGTGCCGTGTTCAGCGGCAGGGTGACGGGCGATACGCTCACGGCCACGGGAACCGGCGCCTTCGCCAACAAAAACGTAGGCACTGGCAAGACGGTGTCGATCTCGGGTCTGACGTTGGGTGGGGCCGATGCGGCCAACTACACGCTGAGTTCGACCACCGCCAGCACCACAGCCAACATCACCCAGGCCACCATCAGCAGCATCACCGGCCTCACGGCCCAGAACAAGACCTACAACGGCACCACGGCGGCTTCATTGGTCACCACGGGTGCCGTGTTCAACGGCAGGG
>JAIXPL010000055.1 GCA_027486255.1 Comamonadaceae bacterium | reverse complement strand
GTGACCAAGAGCAAGTTCGACAACCTCTATGGCTGCCGCGAATCGCTGGTGGACGCCATCAAGCGCGCCACCGACGTCATGATCGCTGGCAAGGTCGCTGTGGTCGCCGGTTATGGTGACGTGGGCAAGGGCTCGGCCCAGGCCCTGCGCGCCTTGAGCGCCCAGGTGTGGGTCACCGAGATCGACCCGATCAACGCCCTGCAAGCCGCCATGGAAGGCTACAAGGTCGTCACCATGGAATACGCCGCCGACAAGGCCGACATCTTTGTCTCGGCCACCGGCAACAAGAACGTCATCAACTACGGTCACATGGCCGCCATGAAAGACCAGGCCATCGTCTGCAACATCGGCCACTTCGACAACGAGATCGATGTGGCGGCGCTCGAGAAGTGCCAGTGGGAAGAGATCAAGCCCCAGGTCGACCACGTGATCTTCCCCGATGGCAAGCGCATCATCATGCTGGCCAAGGGTCGCCTGGTGAACCTCGGTTGTGGCACGGGCCACCCCAGCTTCGTCATGTCCTCCAGCTTTGCCAACCAGACCATTGCGCAGATCGAGCTGTTCACCAAGCAGGCCGACTATGAAGTGGGCAAGGTTTACGTGCTGCCCAAGCACCTCGACGAAAAGGTCGCCCGCCTGCACCTCAAGAAAGTTGGCGCCATGCTGACCGAGCTGAGCGAAGAGCAGGCCGCCTACATCGGCGTCAAGAAGGAAGGCCCCTACAAGGCCGACACCTACCGCTATTGATGCGAGGCTCCCTCTCCCTTTGGGGAGAGGGAATTAAAGCCCATGCGCGCTGACCTGCTCCTTGTTGAACGCGGCCACGCGGCCACCCGCTCTCAAGCCCAGCGCCTGATTGCCTCCGGCGTGCTCTGGCGCGAGGGCGACGCGCCCTGGAAGAAGATCGCCAAGAATGGCGATGAAGTGCCTTCAGGCGCCGAAGTGCAGCTGACCGACACCACCGAGGCCAAGTACCTGTCGCGGGGCGGACTCAAGCTCGAGGGCGCGCTGGCTGCCACGGGCCTGCGTGTGGCCGGGCTGCGGTGCCTGGACCTGGGGCAATCGACGGGCGGCTTCACCGACTGTCTTTTGCAGCAGGCTGCGGCGCTGGTGGTGGGTATTGATGTGGGCCATGCACAGCTGCATCCCACCCTGCGTTCGAACCGCCAGGTGGTGTGCATCGAAGGCGTCAATGCCCGCGCGCTGACCGTGGATGCGTTCTGGCAGCACCATGACGAGGCCCTCGAGCACGACGAGGCACAGGCCTCAGGGCAGGCCTTGCAGCCGGACCACGCACCATTCGACCTGCTCACCGGTGACCTGTCTTTCATCTCGCTCACGCTGGTGCTGCCGGCCATGGTGCCCTTGCTCAAGCTGGGCGGCCAGATGCTGATGCTGGTCAAGCCGCAGTTTGAACTGCAGCCTGGCCAGGTGGGCAAGGGTGGCATCGTCAAGGATGCGGCCCTGTTCGCCCTGGTGGAGGCGCGGCTGCGCAGTTGCTGCGCGGAGCTGGGGCTGGAGGTGCTGGCCTGGCTGGACTCGCCGATTGCGGGCGGCGATGGCAACCGCGAATTCTTCATCCATGCGTGCAAGGCCAGCGAAGTGCAAGCGGCCCTGCCCGAGGCGCCTGCGCGGCAAGCGCCCAAGCGCCAGCCGCGCGGCGAGCGCCGTAAGTTGCTGCCCGACGAGGACGATCGCCAGGCCGCGCATGAGGGCCAGCCCGGTCCGGCCAAGCGCAAGCGCAAGACCTAGACCCGAACAACCCAAAAGCATCGCCATGAAGACGCCTGTTGTGAGCTTTGAATTCTTCCCCTCCAAGACCGCCGAAGGGGCCGAGAAGCTGCGCGCCGTGCGCCAGCAGCTGTATGTGCACCGCCCGGAGTTTTGTTCTGTCACCTTCGGGGCGGGCGGCTCCACGCAAGACGGCACCTTTTCCGCTGTGGCCGAGATTCAGGCCGAGGGCGTGGACGCTGCCTCGCATTTTTCTTGCATCGGTGCGACCAAGACGCGGGTGCGCGAACAACTGGGCCAGCTCCAAGCCATGGGCGTCAAACGACTGGTGGCCTTGCGTGGCGATTTGCCCAGCGGCTACGGCGCCGGCGGCGAGTTCCAGTACGCCAGTGACCTGGTGGCCTTCATTCGCGCTGAGATGGGCGATGCCTTTCACATCGAGGTGGCGGCCTATCCCGAGGTGCATCCCCAGGCCAAGTCGCCCGAGGCCGACTTGCAGGCCTTTGCCGCCAAGGTGAAGGCGGGCGCGAACTCCGCCATCACGCAGTACTTTTTCAACAGCGACGCCTACTTCCGCTTCGTGGACGATGCGTACGCCCTTGGCGTCGATGTGCCGGTGGTGCCAGGCATCATGCCCATCCTGGGCTCGTCGCAGTTGCTGCGCTTTTCAGACGCCTGCGGCGCCGAGATCCCGCGCTGGATCAGGCTGCGCCTGCAGGCCTTCGGTGACGATACGGCCTCCATCAAGGCCTTTGGCCTGGATGTGGTGACCGACCTGTGCGACCAGCTCCTCACCGCGGGCGTTCCGGGCCTGCATTTCTACACCATGAACCAGTCTGCGGCGGTGGGCGGCATCCTGGAGCGGCTGCAAAGCCGCTGAAAAGAGCCGCTGAACTGGGCCTGAACTCTGCTTTAGCCGCCGTGGGCCAGCGTGAAGCCTGCGTTGCGGTCCTGGCCCAGCCAGTCCACCAGCTGTGGCAGAGCCGCTTTGAGCTCGGCGTGCAAGGTGTAGGGTGGGTTGATGATGAACATGCCGCTGGCCGGTAGGCCCGGGCGAATCACCTCACCGTCTTCATCCTTGTGCAGCTTGCTGGACTTGACCGTGAGCGTGGCATCCAGCCACGAGCGGCCTTCGCGGGTGGCCAGGGTCTTGAGCTTTTTGGGCAGGTCGTGGGCTTCCGTGCGCGGGATCAGCGGGTACCAGACCGCGTAGGTGCCGGTGGGAAAGCGCTTGACGGCCTCGGTCATCACGGTGCTCACCCGGCCGTAGTCGCTCTTCATTTCGTAGCTCGGATCGCACATCACCAGGGCGCGGCGCGAGGGCGGCGGCAACAGCGGGCGCAGAGCCTCAAAACCATCTTGCATGGCGCAGCTCACGCTGCGGCCGAGCTCGAGCTGGGCCATATTGCCCGAGAGCGCCTTGAAATCGGTGGGGTGCAGCTCATACAGCTTGAGCTTGTGACGCCCCTCCATGAAGCGCGATGCGATGAAAGGCGAGCCGGGGTAAACCTTGAGCAGGGCCGGGTCATGCGAGACCTCAAACCCGGGGTTCAGGCTCGTGAGCAGGTCCAGGTAGGCCTGAATAGCCGGCGTCACGGAGGCTGCCGCCGGTGCCTCGTGCAGGGCGCGGGCCAGCCGCATCACGCCTTCACCGGCCTCGCCGCTGGTCTGGCTGTAGTCGCCGTCCAGGCGGTACAGGCCCGCACCGGCGTGGGTGTCGATGGCGGTCAGCGCCGTGTCTTTTTGCGTGAGGTATTTCATCAAGGCCAGCAGCGTGAGGTGCTTGAGCACGTCCGCGTGGTTGCCGGCGTGGAAGGCATGGCGGTAACTGAACATGCCTGCGATGCTAACCGCTGTCCCGCCATGCCCGGGAGCCCCGCTGGCCTGGGCCCAAAGAATTTGTATAATCCCTGGTTCTTCAGCGTGTGGCATCCGCCGGAAGACGTCCGCTTCGGTGGGCGCACACCACCTAAGAGGTTCCCAGCAGAGGAACACCGACCGTGGAGTAGATGCCGAATTGCGGTGGCTCTTTGGAGCCGCCGAACCACCCTCAAGAGCACTATATGAAAACTTTCAGCGCAAAACCCGCTGAGGTCGTGCATGAGTGGTTTGTGATTGACGCAGCCAACAAGGTTCTCGGTCGAGTCGCCAGCGAAGTGGCTCTCCGTCTGCGTGGCAAGCACAAGCCTATCTACACACCTCACGTCGATACAGGCGACTACATCGTCATCATCAACGCATCCCAGCTGCGTGTGACCGGCGCCAAGTCCCTCGACAAGGTCTACTACCGTCACTCCGGTTATCCCGGCGGCATCACTGCCACCAACTTCCGCGACATGCAAGCCAAGCACCCTGGCCGCGCCTTGGAAAAGGCCGTCAAGGGCATGCTGCCCAAGGGCCCCCTCGGCTACGCGATGATCAAGAAGCTCAAGGTCTATGGCGGTGCCGAGCACCCCCACACGGCCCAGCAGCCCAAAGTGTTGGACATCTAAGGAGCCGAGATGATTGGTGAATGGAACAATGGCACCGGCCGTCGCAAATCGAGCGTCGCCCGCGTGTTTCTGAAAAAAGGCACCGGCAAGATCACGGTCAATGACAAGGACATCGCAGCCTATTTCGGCCGCGAGACCTCCATCATGATCGCCAAGCAGCCCCTGGTGCTGACCGGCAATGTCGAAGCCTTCGACATCATGGTCAACGTCCACGGTGGTGGTGAATCCGGCCAGGCCGGTGCTGTTCGTCACGGCATCACCCGCGCCCTGATCGACTACGACGCAGCCCTCAAGCCGGCCCTGAGCCAGGCGGGCTTCGTCACCCGCGACGCCCGTGAGGTCGAGCGTAAGAAAGTCGGTCTGCGTTCTGCCCGCCGTCGCAAGCAGTTCAGCAAGCGTTAATCGCTGCCGAGCGTCTTGCACGCCAAGCCGCCGAGGCCTTCAAGCCCGGCGGCTTTTTTCATGCGGCCCCGTCTTGTGGCGAGACCGCCGCAGAAGCCCTGCGACACCACAGCCAGCCTGTGCTTGATCAAATTACTGTAGTATTCGTTTCTTTGCAGATACTGCTCACCCCAGGAGCCCGCCATGAGCGCCCTTGCCGAACAGATTCCCTCGACCCAGATGCCCGATCCCTTCGTCTTCACGGACGCCGCCGCCGCCAAAGTGGCCGAGTTGATCGCCGAGGAAGGCAACCCCGATCTCAAATTGCGCGTGTTCGTGCAAGGCGGTGGTTGCTCGGGCTTCCAGTACGGATTTACCTTCGATGAAATCGTCAATGAAGACGACACCACGCTCAGCAAAGCCGGCGTGTCCTTGCTCATCGACGCCATGAGCTACCAGTACCTGGTGGGTGCCGAGATCGACTACAAGGACGACCTCGAAGGCGCTCAGTTCGTGATCAAGAACCCCAACGCCACCAGCACCTGCGGTTGCGGCTCCAGCTTCTCGACCTGATCCGTCACCGCGCACCAGCAAAAAGGGCCCCTCAGGCCCTTTTTGCATTCTGGCGCACGGCAGGCCGCGCGCACTGCTGGCTCAAGCGCCTGGGCTGGGGGGGGCTGGGTTGCGCGTGGCTGGATACAAGGCGCCCAGAACGCGCGGTCCACGGGCCCCGGTGACGCCAGGTAGGCTGGCGGGTTCGCGCTCGAACCAGGCCCTGGCCAGCCAGGCAAAGGCCGCCGCTTCCACCTGCATCACGGGCAGGCCCCTGGCGTCCGTGGGCAGGACCTGGAGGCTGGGCAGGGCCGCTTGCAACTGCGCCATCAAGGTCCGGTTGAGCGCGCCGCCGCCGCAGACCAGCAGTTCCTGGGTCTGGGGTGCCCAGCGCTGAAGCTCCAGGGCACAGGCCTGGGCCGTCAGCGCCGTGAGGGTGGCCTGCACATCGGCAGGGGACACGCCGGCCCCGGACTCAGCCAGCCGGGCCTGCAGCCAGGCGGGGTTGAAGAGGTCCCGGCCGGTGCTTTTGGGTGGCACCTTGGCAAAGTAGGGCTCGGCCAGCAGGGCCTGCAGCAAAGCGGCATTCACCCGGCCTGAAGCGGCCCAGGCGCCTTGGTCGTCAAAGGCCTGGCCGGTGTGCTGCTGGCACCAGTGGTCCATCAGGGCATTGCCCGGCCCGCAGTCAAAGCCCCGAACCGCGTTCTGCGAGACCGGCGAGTCCAGTGCTTCCAAGAGCGTGAGGTTGCTGATGCCGCCGAGGTTGAGCACGGCCACCGAGGCACCGGGCTTGGCCCACAGTGCCGCATGAAAGGCCGGCACCAGGGGGGCGCCTTGGCCGCCTGCGGCCAGGTCCGCGGTGCGGAAGTCGGCCACCACGTCCAGCCCTGTCAGCTCGGCCAGCCAGGCGGGGTTGTTGAGCTGCAGGGTGTAGCCGGGCCCGCCAAATTCCTGCGGCCGGTGCCGCACGGTCTGCCCATGGGCGCCAATGGCCCGAATCGGCCCCCAGCCGCGCGCGCGGGCCTGCTGCTGCAGCTCGGACACCACCTGGGCATAGAGCGCCACCAGATGGTTGCTGGCCACGGCGGCCCGGTGAAGCTCGTTCTCGCCTGGGGTATTGAGTGCCAGGAGCTCCTGGCGCACATCAGGGGGGAAGCTGCATCCCGCATGCGCGCGCACCTGGGGTGTGCCACTGAAATCCACCAACACGCCATCGACGCCGTCCAGCGAGGTGCCGGACATGAGACCGATGTAGAGCTGAGGGGAGGCGGGTGGGGAAGCGGTCACGCCGGAAGGGCTTGAGCCGACGACGGGCAGCGGCTTATTGCGCCGCCGAAGGCTGCCAGCCGGCGACAGCATCGAGCTGCTGGCGCATGAGGCCGGCCATCTGGCGGAAGGCGGGCATGGCGGCGGCCGACAGGGGCACGCTCTCGCTCTGGCGCGCGATCATGATGGGGTCTTTGTGCACGCCATTGATGCGGAATTCAAAGTGCAGATGGGGGCCCGTGGCCCAGCCAGTGGCACCCACGGCGCCCACATGCTGACCCTGGCTCACGCGGTCGCCGCGCTTGACGTTGATGCGTGAGAGGTGGGCATACACCGTGGTGTGGCCCTTGCCGTGGTTGATGTACACCACGTTACCAAAGCCATTTTGGCTGCCAGCAAACTCGACCAAGCCTTCGCCGACTGAGCGCACCGGCGTGCCCGTGGGCGCGCCATAGTCCACGCCCAGGTGGGCTTTCCAGGTGTTGTGGATGGGGTGCATGCGCATGCTGAAACCGCTGGTGACCCGCGAAAACTCCATGGGGGAGGCCAGGTAGGCGCGCCGTAGGCTCTTGCCATCCATACTGAAGTAGGCACCCTTGACCTCACCCTTGGGGCCGGGCGGCTGGGTCTCGTCGCGGAACCACATGGCTTGCAGCGATTTGCCACCATTGACGAACTCGGTGCTCAGCACGCGGCCCACGCGAAGCGGCTCACCGTCTGCTTCCATGGTTTCGTAGAGCACGCTGAAGCGGTCGCCCTTGCGCAGGCTGCGGTTGAAGTCGATGTCGCCGGAGAAGATGTCGGCGATCTGCATGGCAATGGCGTCGGGCAGGCCGGCTTCGTCGGTGGCGGCGAACAGCGAGCTCCTGATCACGCCGGCAGCCAGGCGTGAGGAGCGCGCGTAGGGCGCAACTTCCACCCGCGAACTGAATGCTGAGCCCTGGCGCTCGATCACCAGGCGCTTGAAGAAGTTCTCGTCATCGGTGGCCCAGCGCATGGAGAGCTTGAGCAGCTGCTGGCTGTCGTTGGCCTCGGCGGTGACGGCCTTGCCAGCACGGCCCAGGATGAACTGGCGGGCGTTGCCGTCTTGGCGCAGGAAGGCGGCAGCAGCCGGGTCGGCGATGTTCAGGCGGCGCAGCAGGCTTTCGGCGGTGTCGCTGCTGCGGGTGGTTTCGGTGCGGTAGAGGCTGAAGCTGTGGTCCAGCAGGGCCTCGGCCTGCGAGCGGGTGGGCAGGGGCTGAACGCTTTCAACCACCTGGGTCACGGGCAGGTCGGCGGCATCAGGGGCCAAGGGGGCCACGCCAAAAGCGGTCACACCCGTGCCCAGGAGTACCGTCGCCAATGCCGCAGCCACCCGGCGGGGATGCCGGCGCAGCGACTCAAGCGCTGAAGCGATCTGCAGTGACAGGGCGGCGAACTTCAACAGGCTTCTTTCGGGTCGGGCGCAGGTGCGCCGGGAGCGATTGCGCAGCCGGTGCCGGGGTGGCGCCGCCTACAATGCTCAGCTGGACGTCAAGCTGAACAAGTTCGCGATTATAGGGGCCCTCGCCTGTCGGGCAATAGCCGCCCTGCCCCCAAAAAACCCTTATGAATCAAGCGCTTTCTCCCGCCACAACCTTGTCTGATCGTGTCCAGGAAGCCCTGGCCGTCACCTTGCGCGGCTGCGAGGAGCTCATTCCCCAGGCCGACTGGGTGCGCAAACTGCAGCGCGCTGAGGCCACGGGGCAGCCGCTTCGCGTCAAGCTCGGGCTGGACCCGACGGCGCCCGACATCCACCTGGGCCACACCGTGGTGCTGAACAAGCTGCGCCAGTTGCAGGACCTGGGGCACCAGGTGATCTTCCTGATTGGCGACTTCACCAGCCTGATCGGCGACCCCTCCGGCCGCAACAGCACGCGCCCGCCGCTCACCACCGAGCAGATCAAGTCCAACGCCGAGACCTACTACCGGCAAGCCAGCCTGGTGCTGGACCCCGCTCGCACCGAGATCCGCTACAACAGCGAGTGGAGCCTGCCCCTGGGCTCCATGGGCATGATCCAGCTGGCCGCCAAGTACACCGTGGCCCGCATGATGGAGCGCAACGACTTCAATGACCGCTTCAAGGCCGGCACGCCCATTTCGGTGCACGAGTTCCTCTACCCGCTGATGCAGGGCTACGACTCCGTGGCGCTCAAGTCCGACCTCGAACTCGGCGGCACGGACCAAAAATTCAACCTGCTCATGGGCCGCCACCTGCAGCAGGAGCACGGCCAGGAGCCGCAGTGCATCCTGACCATGCCACTGCTCGAGGGCCTGGACGGCGTGGACAAAATGTCCAAGAGCAAGAACAACTACATTGGCATTTCCGAAGACGCCAACAGCATGTTCGCCAAGGTGCTGTCCATCTCTGATGAGCTGATGTGGCGCTGGTACACCCTGCTGTCTTTTCAGTCGCTCGCGCAGATCGAGGCGCTCAAGGCCGAGGTGGCCGCCGGCCGCAACCCCAAAGATGCCAAGGTGGCCCTGGCCAAGGAAATCACGGCGCGCTTTCACAGCGCCGCTGCGGCCGAGGCCGCCGAGCAGGACTTCATCAACCGCAGCAAAGGTGGGGTGCCCGACGAGATTCCCGAGCTCAGTCTCGGCCTCGGCGAGGGCGGCGTGCTGGGCATTGGCGCCCTGCTCAAGAACGCGGGCCTGGCGCCCTCGACCAGCGAGGCCAACCGCCTCATTGACGGCGGCGGCGTGCGGGTGGACTCCAGCGTGGTCAGCGACAAGGGCCTCAAGCTCGGCGCCGGCGCCTACGTGGTGCAGGTCGGCAAGCGCAAGTTCGCTCGGGTCACCCTGGGCTGAAGGACACGCCATGAAGGCGGTCTTGCAGCGGGTGAACCAAGCCCGGGTGGTGGTGAAGGGTGAGGTGATCGGGGAGATTGGCCAGGGCTTCCTGATGCTGGTCTGCGCCGAGCAGGGCGATGCCCCCGCGCAGGCCGACAAGTTGCTGGCCAAGGTGCTGAAGCTGCGCGTCTTTGCCGACGAGGCCGGCAAGATGAACCGCAGCCTGCAAGACCTCGATGGCCAGGGTGCCCGGGGCGGGCTGCTCATCGTCAGCCAGTTCACGCTGGCGGCGGATGTCTCGGGCGGCAACCGGCCCAGCTTCACCGGCGCGGCCGACCCTGCCCTGGGGCGCGCGCTCTACGAGCACCTGGTGGCGCAGGCCCAGCGCCTGCACGCCCCGGTGGCCACGGGCCAGTTCGGCGCCGACATGCAGGTGCACCTGGTCAACGACGGGCCGGTGACCATCCCCATTCACATACCCGCCGCTTCCCCCGCTTCCCGGTAGAAGCCGTAGGAGCCCAGTCCCTGGGCGATTCTTTGCACGCAGGCCCTCACCCCAGCCCTCTCCCAGGGGGAGAGGGAGCAAGAGCATCAGTATGGGTTGGGAAAGCCCAGCGACTCCATCAGCAGCACCTCCAGCGCTTCCATCTCCAGGGCGTCGCGCTCATGGGTTTCATGGTCGTAGCCCTGGGCATGTAGGGTGGCATGCACCAGCAGGTGGGCGTAGTGCGCTTCCAGGGTCTTGCCCTGCTCGGCGGCTTCGCGCTCCACCACCGGCCCGCACAGCACCAGGTCGGCCGCCACCACGGGGGCTTGCGCATAGTCGAAGGTCAGCACGTTGGTGGCGTAGTTTTTAAGGCGGTAGCTGCGGTTCAGCGCCTGGCCTTCGTCCAGCCCCACCACGCGCACCGTGAGCTCAGCCGGGCGCTTGAGGGCGTGCGTGATCCAACGCGCCACCTTGGCGCGGCCCAGCAGTTTTTTGTGCGCCTGCGCCTCGGGAAAATCGGCGAACTGCAGTGACAGTTCGAGTTCATTCATCGCTGGCTCCTGCCCTTTTGCGCGGCGGCGTGCGCTGCTTGTCATAGGCATCGACGATGCGCGCCACCAGCGGATGGCGCACCACGTCGGCGCTGGTCAGGCGCGTGATGGCAATGCCCTTCACACGTTTGAGCACGCGCTCGGCATCCACCAGGCCGCTGAGCTGCTGCACGGGCAGATCGATTTGGCTCACGTCGCCCGTCACCACGGCCTTGCTGCCAAAACCGATGCGGGTGAGGAACATCTTCATCTGCTCGGGCGTGGTGTTCTGCGCCTCGTCCAGGATCACGAAGGCGTGGTTGAGCGTGCGCCCGCGCATGAAGGCCAGGGGCGCAATCTCGATCTGCTGGCGCTCAAAGGCCTTTTGCACGCGCTCAAAGCCCATGAGCTCGTAGAGCGCGTCATAGAGCGGCCGCAGGTAGGGGTCGACTTTCTGGCTCAGGTCGCCGGGCAAAAAGCCCAGGCGCTCGCCGGCCTCCACGGCCGGCCGCGTGAGCACGATGCGCTGCACCGCGCTGCGCTCGAGCGCGTCCACCGCGCAGGCCACGGCCAGGTAAGTCTTGCCCGTGCCGGCTGGCCCGATGCCGAAGGTGATGTCGTGTTCGGCAATGTTCTTGAGGTAGGCGCCCTGGTTGGCCGTGCGGGCGCGCAGGTCGGCGCGGCGGGTGGCCAGGGCAGGCCCATCATCAGCCGACACCTGCGAGTCGCCGGCGAGCATGAGCTGCACCTGCTCGTCCGGGATGGGGCGGCTGGCCATTTCATACAGGGCCTGCAGGATCTCCATGGCCTGCTCGGCCCGGGCCTTGGGCCCTTCGATCTTGAACTGCTCGAAGCGGTGCGCAATGCTCACCTGCAGCGCGGCCTCGATGGTGCGCAGGTGCACGTCGGTGGGGCCGCACAGGTGGCCCATCCGCGTGTTGTTGGGCGGCGTGAAGGTGTGGCGAAGAATCAAGCGAGGGGTCCTGCAAAGAGCGGGGGCGGCCAGGCGCCCGGGATGGCGATTGTCCGTCCTTCCGGCCCGGGGGTGCGGCCCGGCGTGAGGGGAGGGCACTGATAAGATTTGCCCATCATGATCGGACGCATCACGGGCCTGCTGGCCGAGAAGAACCCACCCGAGCTGCTGGTGGACTGCCAGGGTGTGGGTTACGAGCTGCTGGTGCCCATGAGCACCTTCTACAACCTGCCCGCCCTGGGCGAGAAGGTGAGCCTGCTCACCCACTTTGTGGTGCGCGAAGACGCGCAAATTTTGTTTGGTTTTGGCAGCGGCGCCGAGCGTGCGGCCTTCCGGCAGCTGATCAAGATTTCTGGCGTGGGCCCGCGCACGGCGCTCTCGGTGCTCTCTGGCATGAGCGTGGAAGAACTCGCGCGCGCCGTGAGCAGCCAGGAGGCCGGCCGCCTGACCAAAGTACCCGGCATCGGCAAGAAGACGGCCGAGCGCCTGCTGCTTGAACTCAAGGGCAAGCTGGGCGTCGACCTGGGTTTGCCCACCGCGCCGGCCAGCGACGCGCAGTCCGACATTCAGCAGGCCCTGGTGGCTCTGGGCTACAGCGACAAAGACGCCGCTGCGGCTCTGAAGGCCTTGCCGCAGGACGTTGGCGTGAGCGAGGGCATCAAGCTCGCGCTCAAGGCCCTGGCCAAGTAAGCGCACCCCAAAAAGCGCAGCACTTAAGCGCACACCATGAGCATCCAGACCGACGACTTTGCCCCGCCTCCCAAACGCGTGATGTCGGCCGCGCCCGACTCGCCCAAGGAAGAGGCGCTTGAGCGTGCGCTGCGCCCCAAGCTGCTCGACGAGTATGTGGGCCAAGCCAAGGCGCGCGAGCAGCTTGAAATTTTCATTGGCGCGGCCCGTCAGCGCGGCGAAGCGCTCGACCACGTGCTGCTCTTTGGCCCGCCGGGTCTGGGCAAGACCACGCTCTCGCACATCGTTGCGCATGAACTCGGTGTGAATCTGCGCCAGACCTCCGGCCCTGTGCTGGAAAAGCCCAAGGACCTGGCGGCGCTGCTGACGAACCTCGAGAAGAACGACGTGCTCTTCATCGACGAGATCCACCGCCTTTCCCCCGTGGTGGAGGAAATCCTCTACCCGGCGCTGGAGGACTACCAGATCGACATCATGATCGGCGAGGGGCCGGCGGCGCGCAGCATCAAGCTCGATCTGCAGCCCTTCACCTTGGTGGGCGCCACCACGCGCGCCGGCATGCTCACCAACCCGCTGCGCGACCGCTTTGGCATCGTGGCGCGTCTGGAGTTCTACACCCCGGAAGAACTCGAGCGCATCGTGCGCCGCAGTGCAGCGCTGCTCAGTGCACCCATTGTGGATGCCGGCGCCATGGAAATCGCCCGCCGCTCGCGCGGAACGCCCCGCATCGCCAACCGGCTCTTGAGGCGTGTGCGCGACTACGCCCAGGTCAAGGGCGACGGCACCATCACCCTGGACTTGGCCAACCGGGCGCTGGCCATGCTCGATGTCGATCCGCAAGGCTTTGATGTCATGGACCGCAAGCTCCTGGAGGCCGTGATCCACCGCTTTGACGGCGGCCCCGTGGGCCTGGACAACATTGCCGCCAGCATCGGCGAAGAGGCCACCACCATCGAAGACGTGATCGAGCCCTACCTGATTCAGCAGGGCTATCTGCAGCGCACGCCGCGCGGGCGCATTGCCACGCTGGCGGCCTACCGGCATCTGGGCGTGGCTGCGCCCTCCAACCGCCCCGATACGGCCAGCGATCTGTTCGGCGCCTGAGGGCGGCACCTGCACAGCCGGCAGGTCCGGCTTATCTCGATCCCATGAAAAAACCCCGCCAAGTTGCCTTGGCGGGGTTTTAAGCTTCTAGGCTGTCAGCTGGCGTAAGCCAGCGTCAGATCAGAAGTTGTGGATCATGCCCACAGCCATGATCTTGGTGTCGGCACCAGCGTTGGGAATGCCGGACTGGTAGTTGCCACCAGACATGCCGTACAGAGCAGCGCTCTTGTTGGTGATCTTGTGGAAAGCGCCATACAGGTGCGTGCGCTTGCTCAGGCCGTAGGTTGCGCCCAGGGTGTAGGCCGTGGCGCCGGTGTTGGCTTGTTCGCCAGCCGTGGTGCCCTTGATGTTGTTGGCCTTGGCGTACTGGCCGTGCAGCATGATGCCGCCGCCCAGGTCATGCTTCACGTTGAAAGCGTAGCCAGAGTCCTTGGCATTGCCGGCGTTGGTCTCGTTAACTGCAACGGTCTGGACGAAAGCAGCGGCTGCGTTGGTCTTGTCGGTGCGCTCCTTGTTCCACATCTGGACGGACACCAGGCTGGTCGGGGTGTACTTGAAGCCCAGGCCGATCTTGGTGGCGCTGCGGTCAAAGCTGTTCGAACCAACAGCACCGGCGTAGCCGCTAGATGCCACTGCTGCGCGGGCGGTCGTGGCGGCAGCGTTCTTGGACGACTGGTAGTCCACCATGCCCACCAGTTGACCAGCGGTGTAGGACAGCTTGAAGCCGTTGTACTTGCCGTTCGGGGTGCCGTTGGCAGCCGTGGCTTCACCGGTGGTGGTGCCCATGATGCCGGTGTAGACCTCGGAGCCAGCGAACTGGCCACGGGTGACAGCGAATTTGATCATGTTTTCCAGACGCACGCCGTACACGCCGACGCCGCCGTTGATCATGTTGGTGGCGGAGTCAGAGCCGATGAAGGTAGAGCCAGCTTGGTTCAGCTCGCCCTGGGTCCACCAGACGTTCTGGCGGCCAGCGCGCAGTTCGTAGTCGCCGGCGCCGATGAAGGCGCGGCCTTCGCGCGAGCACCACTCGGAGGTGTTGGCGTTGGCGGTGTTGGCCTGGCCGGTGGCGGCGGCGTTGTCGATGTTGATACCGGTCTCGCAGTACACGCCAGCACGGCGGCCTTGGCCGAGGTCTTCGGTGGCAGCAAAGATGATGCGCGAGGAGGTGTCAGCCACACGGGTGCGGCTCTTGAAGTCGGAGGCAGCACCGGCAGTGGCGCCGGAGGTCTCGAAGGTGGACACGTCCATCGAGGCGCGGCCCGACAGGGTCACGGTCGACTGAGCGAAGGCGCTCGTCGCTGCCAGAGCAGCCAAAGCAATCAGGGATTTTTTCATTTAAGAGATCTCCAAAGTTGAACATCGGGCACTCGACCAGATGGCCTAGTACCAAGCTCCGTTACTGGAAGCTGGAGCGATTGCAACAGAGCTGTTGGGCTTGCGCAAAAAAAATGCGGTGTTTGGGGCCATAT
>JAIXPL010000083.1 GCA_027486255.1 Comamonadaceae bacterium | reverse complement strand
TGGACGGGGCGCAGGCCCGGGCGTTCCAGGCCCGGCGTGCACGCAAAGGTCGCGCGCTTGTCCACCACCGTGGTCAGGGGCTCGAGATGCGCCAGCGCGAGTTGCCTGCGGCCCTGTGCCAGCACCTGGGCTTCGAGGGTGCTGCGCTCGCCCTGGCTGGCACTCACCACGAAGGCCAGCAGGCCGGCTGGCCCGCCGAGCTGGCCCCGGTCGAACACAAACTGCGCCGGTGCGTCTGCCTCGCTGGGCAAGGCCAGCATGGGTGCCGGCAGCCGGGCGCCGGGCGCGTGGGCGTAGACCGTGGCGATGGCTTCATGCGATAGGCCTCGCGCCGCGGCCACCCATCCGGCCGTGCCGTCCAGGGGCTCGAGCAGGCGCACGGACTCCCCGGCGGGGCAGGCCAGCAGCACGGCGTCGGCCTGCACAGGGGTGTCCTCTCCGGCTGTTTGCAGCGCCCAGCCCTTGGCATGGCGCAAGAGCCCCAGCACACGGGTGCCCAAGCTCACGGCCTGGCCCTGCGCCTTCAGCCAAGCCACGGCGGCGTCCGGCAGCAGGGCCGAGAGGTCCGAGCGGGGCAACAAAAGGTCGGCGCCGCCCCGCTCGCTAAAGAGCGCATCTTGCATCACCCGCAGAAACACCTGGGCGCTGGCCCGCTCGGCCGGGGTGTTCAGGGCCGAAACGCACAGCGGCTCAATCAGTCCCTGGAACACCGCTGGTGTCAGGCCGCTGCACAGGCGGGCCACCGAGACTTCGGGCGGGCACTGGAATCCGGCGGCTTGCCAGGCCAGTGCAGACCGCAGCAGCGACAGCTTGTCGCGCGCGCGCCAGCCGGGAGCGGCCAGCACCCCGGCCAGCACGGCCAGGTGGGGTGGCCAGCCGGCCGGCAGGGCCAGGCCCTGGCCTTGCGGGGTGCGCAGGCTCAAGGGCAGGCGGTGCAACTGCGCTTCGGGCTCGACGCCCAGCGCGCGCATCAGCGCCAGGGTCTCGCGGTAGGCGCCGATGAGAATGTGCTGCCCGTTGTCCAGCCGCCAAGGCTGACCTTCGTGAACCCAGTCCAGGCGCCGCGCCCGGCCGCCCGGCTGGCGGCTGGCTTCGAGCAAGAGCACCTGGTGGCCCCGCCGGGTGGTTTCAACCGCGGCAGCGCAACCGGCCCAGCCTGCGCCGATGACGGCTACGCGCATATCACCTTCAGGCCACGCGGCCTAAGGCCTGGGTCTTCCAGGCCAGCCAGAACTTGCGCAGCGGCGTCAGGCTCACGCGCTGGTGCAGCACCTGGTAGCCGTCGGCCTGTATTTCGCGCAGCAGCGTGCGGTAGATGCTGGCCATCATCAGGCCTGGCTTCTGTGCGCGCCGGTCTTCGGCCGGCAGCAGGGCCAAGGCCTCGTCATAGAGCTGCAGGGCACGTGCGGCCTGGAACTGCATGAGCGCTTGAAAGCGATCGGAGTACTGGCGCTTGAGCAGTTCGTGCGCCTTCACGTCGAACTGCTGCAGCTCGCTGATAGGCAGGTAAATGCGGCCGCGCAAGGCGTCTTCGCCCACGTCGCGGATGATGTTGGTGAGCTGAAAAGCCAGGCCCATCTTGTGCGCGTAGGCCGTGGTGGCTTCCTGCGTCTGGCCAAAGATGCGCGCGGCCACCTCGCCCACGATGCCAGCCACCAGATGGCAGTAGCGCTGCAGGGCCGGCAGATCCAGGTAGCGGCTTTGCTCCAGGTCCATCTGACAGCCCTCGATCACGGCGTTCAAGTGCGCGGCGGTGATCCCATACACAGGCGCCCAGGGCATGAGCGCCTGCATCACCGGGTGGCTGGGCTGGCCCGCAAAAGCCGTCTGTACTTCGCGGCGCCACCAGCCCAGCTTGGTCTGCGCCACGTGTGGGTCGGCGACTTCGTCGACCACATCGTCCACCTCGCGGCAGAAGGCGTAGAAGGCCGTGATGGCTGCGCGCCGCTCGCGCGGCAGGAAAAGAAAGGCGTAGTAAAAGCTGCTGCCCGAGGCGGCGGCTTTTTGCTGGACGTACTGCTCAGGCGTCATGGTGGCATTGTCGCTGCAAGCTCGGCGGGGCTGGCCTGCTCACATGAGGAGGCTGCGCCAGAGCATGGCGGCCCCATCGCGAGGCCCCAAGGCTGGCCGTGCGTGCAAGGTGTCGTAGCCCATGTCTTCGATGCGCTGCGCAATGCGCAGACCACCCTGCACCACCAGGCGCAGCTCCCAGCCTGCGCGGCCGGGCACCGCATGCACCAGAGGCGCGCCCTCGTGCATCAGCGCCCGGGCCCAGCCCACGGCCTCGGCGATCAGCGCCTGTGCGGCGGGGCTGGTGCATTGGCTCAGCAATGCGGCCTCATCGACCCCGTGCCGGGCGCACAGCTCGGCCGGCAGGTAGAGGCGCCCGCGCGGCAGGTCCACGCTCAGGTCTTGCCAGAAGTTGACCAACTGCAAGGCGGTGCAGATGCAGTCGCTGCGCGCCAGTGAACGCTCGTCCTGCACGCCATAGAGGTGCAGCAGCAGGCGGCCCACCGGGTTGGCCGAGCGGCGGCAATAGTCCAGCAGTTGGGCCTGGCTGGCATAGCGGTGTGTGAGCACGTCTTGCTCGAAGGCGCTGAGCAGGTCGGTGAGCAGGGGCAGGGGCAGCTGGAACTGGCGCAGCACGGGCGCCAGCGGGCCGAACACGTGTGCCCAGCGGGGGGAGGGCGGCAGCCCCTGGGCACAGGCATGAAGCTCGGCGCGGAAGGCCGCCAGGTCTGCCAGGCGCTCGGCCGGTGGCGCCTCGCCTTCATCGGCCAGGTCGTCGGCGGTGCGGGCAAAGCCGTAGATCGCCACCACGGCCGGTCGCAGCCGCGCTGGGCACAGCCAGGAGGCGACGGGGAAATTCTCGTAGTGGGAGACGCCGTGGTGGGGATTCATGGTGCTCAAGCCCGGCCATTGTCGCTGCTGCTCATTGAAGAATTAACCTCTTACTAACCGCTTGGTCATTAAAATGCCCCGGCTTTTCCCCTTTTGGCCCCCGGCCAGCCTGACCATGAAACCTTTCTTGATCGCCCTGAGCCTGCTGGCTGTGCTGCTTGCGGGATGTTCCCGCCCCCCTGCTGCCGAGGAGCCGCTGCGCGCGGTCAAGGTGCTGCGCGTGGGCACCGACACCATGGACTCGGGCATGGCGTTTTCGGGGGAGGTGCGGCCCCGTGTGGAGTCCAGGCTGGGCTTTCGCCTGAACGGCAAGATCACACGGCGTCTGGTGGAGGTGGGTCAGCAGGTGCAGGCCGGGCAGGTGCTGGCCCAGCTGGACCCCAGCGATGTGCAGTTGGCGCTGGAGGCCGCGCGGGCGCAGGTCGAGGCGGCCCGCACGCAGCGCGATCTGGCGGCCGCTGACTTCAGGCGCTTCCAGGCGCTCAAGGAGCAGAACTTCATCAGCGGCGCCGAATTGGAGCGCCGCGAGTCGGCCCTCAAGGCCGCGCAGGCCCAGCTTGAACAGGCCCAGGCCAGCATGTCCGTGCAGTCCAACCAGGCGGGCTATGCCGTGCTGCGGGCCGATGTGGCGGGCGTGGTCACGGCCCTGGAGGCCGAGGTCGGGCAGGTGGTCAGTGCCGGCACGCCGGTGGTTCGCCTGGCCGCCGACGGGCCGCGCGACGTGGTCTTCTCGGTGCCTGAAGACAAGGTGGGTGCAGTCAAGTCGGGCCAGAAGGTCAGCCTCAAGCCCTGGGGCCAGGCGCAGGAGCGCTCGGGCCGGGTGCGCGAGGTGGCGGCCAGTGCTGATCCGCTGACCCGCACCTTTCAGGTCAAGGTCACCCTCGAAGGGCCCGCCCTGGCCCTGGGCTCCACGGTCAGCCTGGCCGTGCCAGGCCTGCGCACCCTGCAGGGCCAGCCGGTGATCAAGCTGCCGACCACCGCCTTGCGTCAGGAAGGGCAGGGCTCAGCGGTGTGGCTGCTCGACGAGGCGAGCATGACCGTCAAGTCGCAGGCGGTGCAGGTGGCCACGGCCGATGGCAACGAGGCCGTGATCGCCGCCGGCCTGCAGCCGGGCATGGTGGTGGTGAGCACGGGCGTGCATGTGCTCTCGGCCGGTCAGAAGGTGAGCCTGTTCGGCGCCCCGCCGGCCACCGTCCCGACGGCTGCGGCCACGGCCAAGTGAGCGGCGCATGAGCACCCCGAACCATGACGGCGCCGAGCGCCAGGCTTTCAATCTGTCCCGCTGGGCCATCGAGCACCCGGCCCTGACCCGCTTCCTGATGGTGGCCATGCTGGTGCTGGGCGTGGCCGCTTACTTTCAGCTGGGCCAGGACGAGGATCCGCCCTTTACCTTCCGGATCATGGTGGTGCGCGCCTACTGGCCGGGCGCCACGGCCCAGCAGGTGGCCGAGCAGGTGACCGACAAGCTCGAGCGCACGCTTCAGGAGGTGCCGTATGCCGACAAGATCCGCAGCTACTCCAAGCCGGGTGAGGCGCTGATCATTTTCCAGATCCGTGACAACTCTCGGCCGAGCGAGGTGCCCAACGTCTGGTACACGGTGCGCAAGAAGATCGGCGACATGCGCGGCAGCCTGCCTTCGGGCGTGATCGGTCCGTTCTTCAATGACGAGTTCGGTGATGTCTATGGCGTGATCTATGCGCTTGAGGCCGAAGGCTTCACGCCTGCCGAGCTCAAACACTTGGCCGACGATGTGCGGGAGCAGTTGCTGCGCGTGCGCGATGTGGCCAAGGTGGAGATCTTTGGTGCGCAGGACGAGAAGCTCTACATCGAGCTGTCTCAGCGTCGCCTGGCCGGGCTGGGGCTGGATTTTTCGCAGGTGCTGGCCCAGCTGGGCCAGCAAAACGCCATCGAGTCGGCCGGTAATGTGCAGACGCCCACCGATGTGCTGCAGGTGCGCGTGGGTGGGCAGTTCACGGCCACCGAGCAGCTGGCTGCCATGCCCATCCGCGCCGCCTCGGGTGCCCAGCTGAAGTTGGGCGACATTGCCCAGATCCGCCGGGGCTACGTGGACCCGCCGCTGGTCAAGGTGCGGCACCAGGGCCGGCAGGTGATCGCCCTGGGCGTGTCCATGGCCAAGGGGGGCGACATCGTGGCCCTGGGCCAGTCTTTGCAGCAGGCGACCACGCGCTTGCAGTCGGCCCTGCCCGCCGGCGTGCAACTGGTGCAGGTGCAGGACCAGCCGCGCGCGGTGACCCGTTCGGTCAATGAATTCGTCAAGGTGTTGATCGAGGCCGTGCTGATTGTGCTGGCCGTCAGCTTCATCAGCCTGGGCTTGCATAAGCGCCCGGAGGCCCAGTACCTGCCGCTGTGGCGGCGCTATTACATCGATATGCGGCCGGGCCTGGTGGTGGGCATCACCATCCCGCTGGTGTTGGCCATGACCTTCCTGGCCATGGACTACTGGGGAATTGGTCTGCACAAGATTTCCCTGGGTTCGCTCATCATCGCCCTGGGCCTCCTGGTGGACGACGCCATCATTGCCGTGGAGATGATGGTGCGCAAGATGGAGGAGGGCTACGACAAGGTGCGCGCGGCCACCTTCGCCTACGAGGTCACAGCCATGCCCATGCTCACGGGTACGCTGATCACGGCGGTGGGCTTCCTGCCCATCGGGATCGCCAAGTCCGTCACAGGCGAGTACACCTTCGCCATCTTCGCGGTGACCGTGCTGGCCCTGCTGCTGAGCTGGATTGTGTCGGTGTACTTTGTGCCTTACCTGGGCACCTTGCTGCTCAAGCGGCCGCCCACGGCCAATAGAGGCGAAGACCACCACGAGCACTTCGACACGCCTTTTTACCAAGGCTTCAGGCGCTGCGTGAACTGGTGTGTGGAACACCGCTGGAAGACCATCGCAGCCACCCTGGCCCTGTTTGCCCTGGGCATGGTGGGCATGGGCCGGGTGCAGCAGCAGTTTTTCCCGGATTCCAGCCGCCCCGAGGTGCTGGTGGACATCTGGCTGCCGGAGGGCACGTCCTTTGCCGCCAATGAGGCCGTGGTCCAGCGTCTCGAGCAACGGCTGATGAAGGAGGCCGGCGTGAGTTCGGTCAGTACCTGGGTGGGCTCGGGGGTGCCGCGCTTTTACCTGCCGCTGGACCAGGTCTTCCCGCAGAGCAATGTGTCGCAGATCATCGTGCTGCCCGAGGACCTGGCCACGCGCGAGCGCTTGGTGCGCAACATGCCCGCTCTGCTGGCGACGGAGTTTCCCGAGGTGCGGGGGCGCGTCAAGCTGCTGCCCAACGGCCCGCCGGTGCCCTATCCCGTGCAGTTCCGCGTGGTGGGCAGTGACCCCCTGGTGCTGCGCAGCCTGGCCGAGGAGATGAAGGGCGTCATGCGCGCGAACCCGAATATGCGCGGGGTCAATGACAACTGGAACGAGTCGGTCAAGACCATTCGCCTGGAAGTCGATCAGGCCAAGGCCCGTGCCCTGGGTGTGAGCAGCCAGGCCATCGCGCAGGCTGCACGCGTGGGCCTGACGGGCAGCACCGTGGGCCAGTTCCGGGACGGGGACAAGCTGATCGACATCGTGCTGCGCCAGCCCGCCTCGGAGCGCGAATTCATCACCGACCTGGCCAACAGCTATGTGCCCACGGCCAGCGGCCGGATGGTGCCGCTGTCCCAAATCGCCCAGCCGGTGTTCGCCTGGGAGCCGGGGGTGATGTGGCGCGAGAACCGCAGCTACGCCATCACCGTGCAGGGCGATATCGTCGAAGGCCTGCAGGGTGCCACCGTCACCGGCCAGCTCCTGCCCGCGCTGCGCGAACTCGAGCGCGGCTGGGCTGCCTCGGGCAAGGGGGCTTACCGGGTTGAGGTGGCCGGCGCCGTTGAGGAGAGCAGCAAGGGCTCGGCCTCCATTGCGGCGGGCGTGCCCATCATGCTGTTCCTCACCTTCACCCTCCTCATGCTGCAGTTGCAGAGCTTTAGCCGGGCGCTGCTGGTCTTCCTCACCGGGCCGCTGGGCATTGCCGGCGTGGCGGGCGCGCTGCTGCTGCTGGACCGACCCTTTGGTTTCGTGGCCTTGCTGGGCGTGATCGCCCTCATGGGCATGATCCAGCGCAATTCCGTGATCCTGATCGACCAGATCGAACAGGACCGCCGCCGAGGCGTGCCGGCCTGGGAGGCCATCGTCGAGTCGGCGGTGCGCCGCCTGCGGCCCATCGTGCTGACGGCCGCGGCGGCCGTGTTGGCCATGATTCCGCTGTCGCGCAGCGTGTTCTGGGGCCCGATGGCCGTGGCCATCATGGGCGGGCTGATCGTGGCCACCGTGCTCACCCTCCTGAGCCTGCCGGCCATGTACGCTGCCTGGTTCCGTGTTCGGCGCTGAGTGCGGGGTGCTTTGGCCGGGCAGGCCGATCGGCAGGCCCGATCCGGCTAAAATTGCAGGCTGTCCGATTGAAGCGGGGGTTCCGGGACTATCAGACCATCCATAGTCTGACCGGAATTCCCGTTTTTGTTTCAGGCGCGCGGGTGGCGAAATTGGTAGACGCACCAGGTTTAGGTCCTGACGCCAGCAATGGTGTGGGGGTTCGAGTCCCCCCCCGCGCACCATCTGCGCCTCCGCGGAGGCGAGCAATACCGTATCCAGGCTCGGGTCAACCCGGGTCTTCTTTTTGTCAGACGAGCAGGATTTTTAGGAGCAGAACATGGCCGTGACCGTAGAAACGCTGGAAAAGCTGGAGCGCAAGATCACTTTGAGCTTGCCCTTGGACACCATCCAGTCCGAGGTGGAAAGCCGCCTCAAGCGCCTGGCCCGCACCGTGAAGATGGACGGTTTCCGTCCCGGCAAGGTGCCCATGAACGTGGTGGCCCAGCGCTATGGCTACTCGGTGCAGTACGAGGTCATGAACGACAAGGTGGGCGAGGCTTTTGCCGTGGCCGCCAATGAAGCCAAGCTGCGCGTGGCTGGCCAGCCCAGCATCAGCCAGAAGGAAGGCGCGCCCGAAGGCGAGATGCAGTTTGACGCGGTCTTCGAGGTCTACCCCGAAGTGAAGATCAATGAGCTGTCGACGGCCTCTGTCGAGCGCGTGAGCGCCGACGTGACCGACGAGGCCATCGACAAGACCATTGAGATTCTGCGCAAGCAGCGCCGCAGCTTTGCCCAGCGCGCCGCCGACGCTCCCGCCCAGGAAGGCGATCGCGTCACCATCGACTTCGAAGGCAAGATCGACGGCGAGCCCTTTGCCGGCGGCAAGGCCGACGATTACCAGTTCCTGGCCGGTGATGGCCAGATGCTCAAGGAGTTCGAGGACGCCGTTCGCGGCATGAAATCGGGCGAGAGCAAGACCTTCCCGCTGAGCTTTCCTGCCGACTACCACGGCCAGGACGTGGCCGGCAAGCAAGCCGACTTTCTGGTGACCGTCAAGAAAATCGAGGCGGCCCATCTGCCCGAGGTGAACGAGGGCTTTGCCAAGACCCTGGGCATCGAAGGCGGCCTGGACGCCTTGCGCGCCGACATCAAGAAGAACCTGGAGCGCGAGCTCAAGTTCCGCATCCTCTCGCGCAACAAGAACGCCGTGATGGACGCCCTCAGCGCCAATGCGGAGCTGGACCTGCCCAAGGCCAGCGTGCAGGCCGAGCTCGAGCGCATGGTCGAGGGCGCCCGCGCCGACCTCAAGCAGCGTGGCATCAAGGACGCCGACAAGGCCCCCATCCCCGAGGATCTGTTCCGCCCGCAGGCTGAAAAGCGCGTGCGCCTGGGCCTGGTGGTGGCTGAGCTGGTGCGTGCCAATGGCCTGGAGGCCAAGCCCGAGCAGCTCAAGACCCACATCGACGAGCTGTCGGCCAGCTACGAGAAGCCCGAAGAAGTGGTGCGCTGGTACATGAGCGACCGCCGCCGCATGGCCGAGGTGGAAGCCGTGGTGATTGAGAACAACGTCACCGAGTTCGTGCTGTCCAAAGCCAAGGTCAGCGACAAGACCCTGTCGTTTGATGAGCTGATGGCGCAGAACTGAGCACCGCCGCGCTTGGCGTGGCACACGGATGGGGCTTGTGCCAGGCGGCGCAGGCCCCATCTTCTTTTGGGTACAGTAGCCCCATCCCAGGCCCATGACGGGCCGGCGCATCGGAGAACACACGCAATGAAGCATCTTGAGATTTTTTCGGGCCCGCGCAGTGGTGCCCTGGACACGCAGGCCCTGGGCATGGTCCCCATGGTCATCGAGCAGTCCGGCCGTGGCGAGCGCGCCTATGACATTTACTCCCGCCTGCTCAAGGAGCGGGTGATCTTCCTGGTCGGTCCCGTCAATGACCAGATGGCCAACTTGGTGGTGGCTCAGCTCTTGTTCCTGGAAAGCGAGAACCCGGACAAGGACATTTCGCTCTACATCAACTCCCCGGGCGGCTCGGTGAGCGCGGGCATGGCCATCTATGACACCATGAACTTCATCAAGCCCGATGTCAGCACCCTGTGCACCGGCATGGCAGCCTCGATGGGCGCCTTCCTGCTGACCGCTGGCGCCAAGGGCAAGCGTTACTCGCTGCCGAACTCCAAGATCATGATCCACCAGCCCCTGGGCGGTGCGCAGGGTCAGGCCACCGAGATCGAGATTGCCGCCCGTGAGATCCTCAAGACCCGCGAGCAGCTCAACAAGATCCTGGCCGAGAACACCGGCCAGCCGCTGGCGAAGATTGAGAACGACACCGAGCGCGACTATTTCCTCTCGGCCACCGAGGCCAAGGATTACGGCCTGGTGGACCAGGTCATCGCCAAGCGGCCTTGAGAAAAAGCAGGCCTGCAGCCAGCTTGTTTTCCCCTCTTGACGGCGCTGCTTCCTCTGGGAGTGGCGCCGTTTTCATTTCGGTATCATTGGCTCACAGTTTTCTCTTGGGCCCTTGAGGCTCGAACAAGGCATTTCCATGGCCGACAAAAAAGGCTCTACCAGCGAAAAGACGCTCTACTGCTCGTTCTGCGGCAAGAGCCAGCACGAGGTCAAGAAGTTGATCGCGGGCCCCTCCGTGTTCATTTGTGACGAGTGCATCGATCTGTGCAACGAGATCATTCGCGATGAACTGCCGGTGGGCGAAGAGGGCAAGGCCGCGCGTGGCGATCTGCCCACGCCCGCGGAAATCAAGGCCACGCTGGATGGCTACGTCATCGGCCAAGAATTGGCCAAGCGCATGCTGGCGGTGGCTGTGTACAACCACTACAAACGGCTGCGCCACAAGGATTCGGCCAAGAAGGACGATGTCGAGCTCTCCAAGAGCAACATCCTGTTGATCGGCCCCACCGGCTCTGGCAAGACCCTCTTGGCCCAGACCCTGGCGCGCACGCTGAACGTGCCTTTTGTCATGGCCGATGCCACCACCCTCACCGAAGCGGGCTACGTGGGTGAGGATGTGGAGAACATCATCCAGAAGCTGCTGCAGAGCTGCAACTATGAAGTTGAGCGGGCGCAGCAGGGCATTGTTTACATCGACGAGATCGACAAGATTTCTCGCAAGTCCGACAACCCCTCCATTACCCGCGATGTCTCGGGTGAGGGTGTGCAGCAGGCTCTGCTCAAGCTGATTGAGGGCACCATGGCCTCGGTACCTCCTCAGGGCGGGCGCAAACACCCCAATCAGGATTTCCTGCAGGTCGACACCACCAACATCCTGTTTATTTGCGGTGGTGCCTTTGCCGGTCTTGAGAAAGTGATTGAAAGCCGCACCGAGGCCTCGGGCATCGGCTTTGGCGCCTCGGTCAAGAGCAAGAAGGCGCGCAGCCTGACAGACACCTTCAAGGATGTCGAGCCGGAAGACCTCATCAAGTTCGGCCTCATTCCTGAACTGGTGGGCCGCATGCCCGTGGTGGCGACCCTGGCCGAACTCACCGAAGACGCCTTGGTGCAGATCCTCACCGAGCCCAAGAACGCCGTGGTCAAGCAATTCGGCAAGCTGCTCGCCATGGAAGGGGTGGACCTGGAGATCAGGCCCTCGGCCATGAAGGCGATTGCCCGCAAGGCCCTGGCCCGCAAGACCGGCGCCCGCGGCCTGCGGTCCATTCTCGAGCATGCCCTGATCGACACCATGTATGAGCTGCCCAACGCGGTCAACGTGGAAAAAGTGGTGGTGGATGAATCCACCATCGAAGAAGACAAGCCGCCCCTGATGGTCTATCGCGAGGCGGCCAAGAAGGCCTGAGGACGCTCTCCATGTCCGTCAGCGTCACAAGGCTTGAAATCTCGGCTTTGCGACCCATGTCATTGATACGCCTTGTAAGGCTTCAGCCCTCCGCGGCGGCGCTCCACCGGGCGCCCCGCAACATTTGAAGGCCCCCTATGTCCGGACACACGCTTCTGCCTGCCACCCCCATCGAGCTGCCGCTGTTGCCGCTGCGCGATGTGGTGGTGTTCCCCCACATGGTCATTCCACTATTCGTGGGCCGGCCCAAGAGCATCAAGGCCCTGGAATCGGCCATGGAGGCCGAGCGCCGCATCATGCTGGTGGCCCAGAAGACCGCCGCCAAGGACGAGCCCTCGGTGGACGACATGTTCTCCGTCGGCTGCGTGGCCACCATCCTGCAGATGCTCAAGCTGCCTGATGGCACCGTCAAGGTGTTGGTGGAGGGCCAGCAGCGCGCGCGTGTGAGCAAGATTGAAGATGGCGAGCATCATTTCCTGGCCCATGTCACTCCGGTGGAGCCGCAGCAGGCGGGCCCTGCCGAGCGCGGCAGTGAAGTGGAAGCCTTGCGCCGCGCCGTCATGCAGCAGTTCGACCACTACGTCAAACTCAACAAGAAAATTCCGCCCGAGATCCTGACCTCGATCTCGAGCATCGACGATGCCGGGCGTCTGGCCGACACCATCGCTGCGCACCTGCCGCTCAAGCTCGACGCCAAGCAGGTCATCCTGGACCTCGATGCCGTGCAGGCCCGCCTGGAAAACCTCTTCGAGCAGCTCGAGCGCGAGGTGGACATCCTCAACGTCGACAAACGCATCCGCGGCCGCGTCAAGCGCCAGATGGAGAAGAACCAGCGCGACTTCTACCTCAACGAGCAGGTCAAGGCCATCCAGAAGGAACTCGGCGACGGCGAAGACGGCGCCGACATGGAGGAGCTCGAGAAGAAGATCCTCGCTGCCAAGATGCCCAAGGAGGCCCGCAAGAAGGCCGACGCCGAGCTCAAGAAGCTCAAGCTGATGTCGCCCATGTCCGCCGAGGCGACCGTGGTGCGCAACTACATCGACACCCTGGTCAACCTGCCCTGGAGCAAGAAGACCAAGATCAAGCACGACCTCAAGAACGCCGAGGACGTGCTGAACGAAGACCACTACGGCCTCGAGAAGGTCAAGGACCGCATCCTCGAATATCTCGCGGTGCAGCAGCGCGTCGACAAGGTCAAGGCGCCCATCCTGTGCCTGGTCGGCCCTCCGGGCGTCGGCAAGACCTCCCTCGGCCAGAGCGTGGCGCGCGCCACCGGCCGCAAGTTCGTCCGCATGGCGCTGGGCGGCGTGCGCGATGAAGCCGAGATCCGTGGCCACCGCCGCACCTACATCGGCTCCATGCCGGGCAAGGTGCTGCAGTCGCTGACCAAGGTCGGCACGCGCAACCCGCTGTTCCTGCTCGACGAGATCGACAAGCTGGGCATGGACTTCCGCGGCGACCCGTCGTCGGCGCTGCTGGAAGTGCTTGACCCCGAGCAGAACCACACCTTCGGCGACCACTACATCGAGGTCGACTTCGACCTGTCCGATGTGATGTTCATTGCCACCTCCAATTCGATGAACATCCCGCCGGCGCTGCTGGACCGGATGGAAGTGATCCGCTTGTCGGGCTACACCGAGGACGAGAAGGCCAATATCGCCATCAAGTACCTGCTGCCCAAGCA
>JAIXPL010000004.1 GCA_027486255.1 Comamonadaceae bacterium | reverse complement strand
AGACGATGCCGCGCTGGCCGAGATGGCGCAGGTCATGCGTGAGGCCGGTTTGGCCGGCCCCTGGCGCAATGAACTGCTGGCCCTGGATAGCGACGCCGGTGAGCCGCTGGGGCGCATTGAGCGCGCCACCGTGCGGCCCCTTGCTCTTCACACGCAGGCGGTGCACCTGGTGGGCCAGGCCCCCGACGGGCGGCTGTGGGTGCAGCGCCGCGCGCTGAGCAAGCCCAACGACCCGGGCCTGCATGACACGCTGATGGGCGGCATGATCGCCGCCGCCGACGGCCTGCAAGGCGCTTTGGCGCGAGAAACCTGGGAAGAGGCCGGCCTGCGGCTAGAGCAGCTTGAAGATTTGCGTTACGGCGGGCCGCTGCGGATTTGCAAGCCCAGCCGCGATGCCCAGGGCATGGGCTACATGCGCGAGACGCTGCACTGGTACCGCTGCACTGTGCCCGAGGGCGTGGTGCCGGTGAACCAGGACGGCGAGGTCGATGGCTTTGATCTGCTTTCGCCCACCGAGGTGGTGGCGCGGCTGGAGGCTGGTCAGTTCACCACCGAGGCGGCGCTGGTACTGGTGGCGGCCTTCGCGGTGGACTGAAGGGAGATCGCCCAGGGACTGGGCTCCTACACCTCGCGCATCACTGCCTGCACATGGGTAGGAGCCCAGTCCCTGGGCGATCCGTCGCCGCGAGCGGGCCTGCCCCGTCGCTCAGCGCCCGCGCCGCACGCGCAGCAATTCGTCGAGGATCAGGCAGGCCGCGCCCATGCTGATGGCGCTGTCGGCGATGTTGAAGGCCGGGAAATGCCAACCCGCCCAGTGGAAGTCCAGGAAGTCGACCACATAGCCGTAGAGCACGCGGTCAATCACATTGCCCACCGCGCCGCCCAGGATGCAGGCCAGTGCAAACGAAAACAGGCGCTGCCCCGCGTGCGAGCGCAGCAGGAAGATGATGAAGACGGCCGCCCCCACGCCGATGGCCGTGAAGAACCAGCGCTGCCAGCCCGAGGCCTGGGCCAGGAAGGAAAAGGCCGCGCCCGTGTTGTGCACCCGCACGATGTTGAAGAAGCTGGTCACGGGCGTTCCCTCGCCCAGCTGGTAGGCGCCCAGGATCAGCACCTTGGTGAACTGATCGGCGATCAGCAGCAGCAGGGCCAGCGCCAGCCAGGGCAGCAGGCCGGCCTGGCTGGTGGCTTTCTTACCGGCGGCGCGGGCCATCAGGCGATGCGGCGGACTTCGCCCGCGCCGTAGAGGTTGCTGGTGCAGCGGCCGCAGAGCGTGGGATGCGCGGCATCGTGGCCCACGTCGGCCCGGTAGTGCCAGCAGCGCTCGCACTTGGTGTGCGTGCTGGGCGTCACCTCGACCCGCAAGGCCTGGCCCGGCGCCAGCGAGAAGGCCGAGGTGATGAAGACGAACTTGAGGTCCTCGCCCAGTGAGGCCAGCAGCGCGTGGTCGTCGGCGGGCAGCTGCACCGCCACCTCCGCCTGCAGCGAGGCGCCCACACGACCGTCGGCGCGCACGGCCTCAATGTCTTTGTTCACCACGTCGCGCAGTGCGCGGATGCGGCCCCACTTGGCCAAGAGCGCCGCGTCGGGCTGGCCCAGGTCGCTGAAGGTCTCCAGGAAGATCGATTCGCTGCCGCCAAAGTCCTTCCAGGCCTCTTCGGCCGTGAAGGAGAGGAAGGGCGACATCCAGCGCAGCATGGCGTGGGTGATTCGGTAGAGCGCCGTTTGCGCGCTGCGCCGGACCAGGCTCTTGGGCGCGGTGGTGTAGAGCCGGTCCTTGAGAACGTCGAGGTAGAAGGCGCCCAGGTCTTCAGAGCAGTAGACCTGCAACTTGGCCACCACGGGGTGGAACTCGTAGACCTCGTAGTGCGCCAGGATCTCGGCCTGCAGCTCGGCCGCACGCGTGAGGGCATAGCGGTCGATTTCCAGCAGCTGCTCGTCGGGCACGGTGTCGTGCACCGGGTCGAAGTCGCTCACGTTGGCCAGCAAAAAGCGCAGGGTGTTGCGGATGCGGCGGTAGGCGTCGACCACGCGGGCGAGGATCTTGTCGTCGATGTTGAGGTCGCCCGAGTAGTCGGTGGAGGCGACCCACAGGCGCACGATCTCGGCGCCGAGCTTGCTGGTCACGGTTTGCGGGTCGACTGTGTTGCCTAGGCTCTTGCTCATCTTGCGGCCCTGGCCGTCGGTGGCAAAGCCGTGTGTGAGCAGGCCCTTGTAGGGCGCGCGGTCAAACAGCGCGCAGCCCAAGAGCAAGGAGGAGTGGAACCAGCCGCGGTGCTGGTCGTGGCCTTCCAGGTAGAGGTCGGCCTCGGGACCGCTTTCATGGAAGGGCGGTCGGCTGTAGGCGTTCTGGTGGCTGCCGCGCAGCACGTGCCAGAAGGTCGAGCCGGAGTCGAACCAAACCTCCAGGATGTCGGTGCTCTTGGTGTATTGGGCTGCATGGTCAGCGCCCAAGATGTCTTCGACGCTCACGCGGCTCCAGGCCTCGATGCCGCCGCGCTCCACGATGTCGGCAGCCTGGTCCAGGATCTCCATGGTGCGCGGATGCAGCTCGCCCGAATCTTTGTGAAGGAAAAAGGGCACGGGCACGCCCCAGCTGCGCTGGCGCGAGATGCACCAGTCAGGGCGGTTGGCGATCATGTCGCGCAGGCGGGTCTTGCCGTTCTCGGGGTAGAAGCGCGTGTCTTCAATGGCGTCCAGCGCCAGCTGGCGCAGGGTCTTGGGCGCCTTGTCTTTGGTGAACACGCCCTCGCCCTCGTCCATGCGCACAAACCATTGGGCGGCGGCGCGGTAGATCACCGGCGTCTTGTGGCGCCAGCAGTGCGGGTAGCTGTGCGTGATGCCCACGGTGCTCATCAGCCGGCCGGCGAGTTTGAGCGCGTCCATGATGGCTGGGATGGCCTTCCAGATGTGCTGGCCGCCAAAGAGCGGGAAGTCGGCCGCGTAGCTGCCGTTGCCCTGCACGGGGTTGAGGATGTCCTCGTATTTCAGGCCGTGGGCCACGCAGGAGTTGAAGTCGTCCACACCATAGGCGGGGGAGGAGTGCACGATGCCCGTGCCGTCGGCATCGCTCACGTACTCGGCCAGGTACACCGGCGAGAGGCGCCGGTAGCCGGCATCGGCCTCATACAGCGGGTGGCGGAAGTTCAGACCGCCCAACTGCGTGCCTTTGGCTGTGGCCAGCACCGTGCCTTGCAGGCCAAAGCGTTCCAGGCATTTTTCAACCAAGGTTTCGGCCAGCACCAGGCAGCCCTTGGGGGTATCGACCAAGGCGTAGCTCAGCTCTGGGTGGGCATTGAGCGCCTGGTTGGCCGGAATCGTCCAGGCGGTGGTGGTCCAGATGACGGCCAAGCCGGTTTTGCCAGTTGGCAGGGTTGCGAGGCCAAAGGCGGCGGCGAGCGCGGACGCATCGTCCGTCTCGAAGGCCACGTCCAGCGTGTCGCTTTTTTTGTCGGCGTATTCAATTTCGAATTCGGCGAGCGAGGAGCCGCAGTCAAAGCACCAGTACACGGGCTTCAAGCCCCGGTAAACGAAGCCGCGCTCGATCACGCGCTTGAAGGCGCGGATCTCGCCAGCCTCGTTGGCAAAGTCCATGGTGCGGTAGGGGCGGGCCCAGTCGCCCAGCACGCCCAGGCGCTTGAAGTCCTCGCGCTGCTGTTCGATCTGCTCGGTGGCAAACGCGCGGCTCTTGGCCTGCATGTCGTCGCGCGAGAGCTTGCGGCCATGCAGCTTCTCGATGGCGTTCTCAATCGGCAGGCCATGGCAGTCCCAGCCGGGGATGTACTGCGCATCAAAGCCGGCGAGCTGGCGGCTCTTGACGATCATGTCCTTGAGCACCTTATTCAGCGCGTGGCCGATGTGCAGTTTGCCGTTGGCATACGGTGGGCCATCGTGCAGCACGAACAGCGGGGCGCCCTGGCGGGCATCGCGCAATTTTTTGTACAGGCTCTCGTCGTTCCAGGTCTGCACCCAGGCCGGCTCGCGCTTGGGCAGGTCGCCCCGCATCGGGAAGGGCGTGTCGGGCAGGTTCAGGGTGCTGCGGTAATCGGTGGGGGTCTCGGACATGGTGCGTCGCATCAAGGGGGCATCGACAAGCTCAGCCCGAATGGCGGGTAGGGAAAAAATCGGGCACAGAGGCCTTGTGCGGAAGCGTTCGCCCTGAGCCTGTCGAAGGGCGGCGAACGGCGGGGCGCCGTCAAATTCGGTCGCGCGTCGTCTGGCGGCTGGTCTCGGCGTGCATGGAGGCAAAGAAGGCGCGGGCGTCGTCGCAGTCCTTGGCAATGCCGGCCTTGAGGGCGTCCAGGCCCTCGTACTTCAGCTCGTCATGCAGTTTGGCCAGCAGTTCCACGCTCACGATTTTACCGTAGGCACTGTCCAGCCCCGCCTCTGTAGCCGCCGGGCCGGCGCCGCCAGGCCAGGCCAGGCAATGCACTTCCAGCAGCACGCGGCCGGCGTCTTCCACGGTGGGCCGAACGCCTAGGCTGGCCACGCCCTCCAGGGGCTGCTCGCCAAGGCCCTGCGTTCGCACCACAAAGATGCCCGAGGCCGCAGGCTTGTGGTGCCTGAATTCGATGTTGAGGGTGCGAAAACCGAGCTCCCGTCCCAGCTTGCGGCCATGCACCACATGGCCCGAAATGCTGTAGGGCCTGCCCAGCAGGGCTCCCACCAGGTCCATGCGGCCGGCCGCCAGGGCTTCGCGCACCGCGGAGCTGGAGACGCGGATGCCATGCACCTCGTAGCTGTTCATGCGCGCCACATCAAAGCCCGCGGCCTCGCCGGCGGCGTCCAGCATGGGGTAGTCACCCGCCCGCTTGGCGCCGAAACGGAAGTCGTCGCCCACCAGCAGGTAGCGCGCTTGGAGGCCGCGCTGCAGCACGTCTTCGATAAAAGCCTGCGCGCTTTGCGAGGCCAGCACTTGGTTGAAGGGCAGCACCACCACCTCGTCGATGCCGCAACCCGACAGCTCGGTGAGCTTGTCGCGCAGGGTGGAGATGCGCGCCGGTGCCGTGGCCGGTGAGAAGTACTCACGCGGGTGGGGCTCGAAGGTCATGACCCGGGCGGGCAGGCCGCGATGACGCGCCTCGCTCTTGAGCAGGGCCAGCATGGCTTGGTGGCCCCGGTGCACCCCATCAAAGTTGCCGATGGTCAGGGCGCAGGGCCGGGCCAGCTCGGGGTGGTGAAAACCGCGGAAGACTCTCATGAAGCGGACATTATCGTTTTTGTGGCGAGGCAGCCCTGGAGGTGGCCAGGCACGTCCTGTCACGGGCAGGTCCGCAATTCGCGCTATATTGTCTTCAGAGCGTGTTCAGACGAGCGCGACCCCCCGGCCCCTCGTCCGACATGACCCCAGATACCGGTGTCCTGAAGGATGGAGGTTCGATTGAAGGTCTTGAAGCTTTCTGCACAGGGGCTGCCCCAGTCCTGGATCAGCCTGGAACAGGCCGTGCTGCACTATGCGGCCGGGGAGGTGCGCTGGGAGGTGGGCGCTGAAGTCGCCGTGTTCCGTGGCGGTCACAACGCCCGCACTGGAGAACAGTCACAGATCCGGGTCAACAGCATCATCGGCACCCGGGGTGTTCCCAGCATCAACCCCTTCAACCTGCGCCCGGGCCTGACCAACACCAAGCTCTTCGTGCGCGACCGCAATGTCTGCGCCTATTGCGGGGGTCATTTTCACGAGGGCGAGCTGACCCGCGAGCACATCATTCCCTTCGCGCAGAACGGCGTAGACACCTGGATGAACGTGGTCACCGCCTGCCGGGCCTGCAACCACCGCAAGAGCAGCCGCACACCTGAGCAGGCGCGCATGCCCTTGCTCTACACACCCTATGTGCCCAGCCTGTGGGAAGACTTCATCCTGCGCAACCGCCGCATCCTGGCCGACCAGATGGAGTTTCTGATGGCGCACGTTCCCAAGAATTCGAGGTTGCTCAACGCATGATCGACCACCTTGACCATCTGGTGCTGACCACCTCCCGACCCGAGGCGTGCATTGACTTCTACACCCGCGTGATGGGCATGAGCTTGGAGACCTTCGTGGGCGGCACGCCCCCCGTTCAGCGCAGTGCCTTCAAATTCGGCAGCCAGAAGATCAACCTGCACATCCAGGGTGCGGAGTTCGAGCCCAAGGCGCACTTGCCAGTGCCCGGCAGCCAGGACTTGTGCTTTATTGCCAGCGTGCCGCTGGCCGAGGTCATTGTCCGTCTGGCTCAGGTTGGGTGGCCCTTGCTCGAAGGGCCGGTCCAGCGCACAGGTGCCACCGGCAAGATCATGTCGGTGTACGTGCGTGACCCCGATCACAACCTCATCGAGATCTCCGAGCCGCTTTGAGGGCAACCGTCCCGGTCGGGACGGTTGCCATGCCGTCTTGTCCGCTCAGTCGGCGAACTGGCCTGCAGCCTTGATGACCGGGCCGTAGCGCTGGGTTTCCTGCTGCAGCCAGGTCTGCAGGCCCGCCGTGGTGAGCTTGTCGTCGGGCACGATCACGGCGCCCAGTTCGGTGAGCCGGGCGATCACGGCCGGGTCCTTGAGTGCCAAGTTCAGCGCGCGACCGAAGGTGTCGAGGATGTTCCTCGGGGTGCCTTTGGGCGCATAGACGCCGTGCCAGACCACCATCTGAAAGCCAGTGAGGCCCTGCTCGGCCAGCGTGGGAACCTCGGGCATGGTCCTGAGGCGGTTGGGGGTGGTCACGCCGTAGAGCTTGACGCTGCCGGCCTTGATGTGCGGCGTGGTGCCCGTGGTCTGGTCGCACATCAGGTCGACCTGCCCACCCAGCAGTGCATTCATGGCGGGGCCAGTGCCCGAGAAGGGAATCGTGGTCAGGTCCACGCCGATCGCCTGGCGGAACAGCACGCTGCACAGGTGCGAGACGGCGCCCAGTCCGGCGTGGGCCACGTTGATCTTTTCGCCGTTGGCCTTGAGGTGGGCCACCAGTTCCTTGAAGTCCCTTGGCGGAAAGTCCTTGCGACCGACCAGGGTCATGGGTACGTCGATGACCTGGCTGACGTACTCGAAGTCGGTCAGCGGATTGAAGGGCAGCTTGCGGTAGAGGGCCGGCGCCGTGGCCATGCCGTTGTGGTGGATCAAAAAGGTGTAGCCATCGGGTGCGGCTTTGGCGGTGAAGGCCGAGGCGATGGTGCCGCCTGCGCCCAGCTTGTTCTCGATCACCACGGTCTGCCCCAGGGTCTTGCTCATATTGACGCTGAGCAAACGGGCCACCACATCGGTGGGACCGCCCGCGGCAAAGGGCACGATCAGTGTGATGGGCTTGTTGGGGTAGGCCTGCGCCAGTGCGCCGCCGGCCAGGCAGGCGCCTAGCACGGTGGCCGCTGCCGCGCGGAGGAAGCTGCGAACCTCGTTCATGTTTGTCTCCTTGCTGATGGTTTTTTTAGATCACGCCACCTTGGCGCAATTGCTCGATCGCCTCGGGACCATAACCCAATGACGCCAGGATGGAATCGGAATGTTCCCCCAAGGCGGGTATTCCCGACATCTGGGGGGTGAATTCGCTGTTGGTAGCCGGGGGCAGCAAGGCCGCCACCGGCCCCACGGGGGTGTCCACCTTGGTCCAGCGCTGGCGGGCCTGGTGTTGCGGATGCGCCCAGACGTCGTGCATGTCGTTGACCCGCGCATTGGCGATCTGGGCCTGCTCCAGGCGCTCGGTCACTTCCTCGGCGGTGAGCGATTGGAAGGCTTGCGTGATGATCTCCTGGAGGGCCGCGCGGTGCTTGACGCGCAGGGCATTGGCCTTGAAGCGTTCGTCGGTGGCCAGCGAGGCTTGCTGCAGCACCATGCTGCAAAAGGAAGCCCACTCGCGCTCGTTTTGCAGGCCCAGCATGACCGAGCGGCCATCGCCCGCCTCGAAGGGGCCGTAGGGGTAGATGGTGGCATGCGCCGCGCCAGCGCGTGGCGGCGGTGCGGCGCCTTCGTAGGCGTAATACAGGGGGTAGCCCATCCACTCGGTCATGCTCTCCAGCATGGACACGTCGATGCGGCTGCCCCGGCCGGTGCGGGCGCGCAGCAGCAGGGCCGAGAGGATGCCGCTGTAGGCGTGCATGCCTGCCGCAATGTCGGCGATTGAGCAGCCTGCCTTGGACGGCGTTTCCGGGCTGCCGGTGACCGACAGAAAGCCGGCTTCGCTTTGGATCAGCAGGTCATAGGCCTTTTTGTCCCGGTAGGGGCCGGGCTGCTTCGGGTCATCGCCGTAGCCCGAGATGTCGCAGACGATCAGGCGCGGGAACTTCTCGCACAGCGCCTCGTACGACAGACCCAGCCGCGCTGCCGCGCCCGGGGCGAGGTTTTGCACCAGCACATCGGCCTCGGCCAGCAATTGCTGCAGGATGGTCTGCGCTTGCTTGTGCTTGACGTCCAGCGTGAGGCTTTCCTTGGATCGGTTGGTCCACACGAAGTGGGAGGACAGGCCCCGCACCCGCGTGTCGTAGGCCCGGGCGAAGTCGCCCACGCCTGGCCGTTCCACCTTGATGACGCGGGCGCCCAGGTCGGCCAACTGGCGCGTGCAAAAGGGCGCGGCGATGGCATGCTCCAGGGTGAGCACGGTCACGCCTTCCAAAGGTCGTGTCATGTGCGGGCTCCTTCAGAACGAGCGAGGCAGTCCGAGCACATGCTCGGCCACGTAGCTGAAGATCATGTTGGTCGAGATCGGGGCCACCTGGTACAGACGCGTTTCACGGAACTTGCGCTCGATGTCGTACTCGCAGGCAAAGCCAAAGCCGCCGTGTGTTTGCAGGCAGACGTTGCCGGCGGCCCAGCTGGCCTTGGCAGCGAGGTACTTGGCCATATTGGCTTCGGCGCCGGCATTTTGGTGCGCGTCGATCTTTTCGCAGGCCTTCCAGCGCATGAGATTGGCCGCTTCGAGCTCGATGAAGGCCTCGGCAATCGGAAATTGCACGCCCTGGTTCTGGCCGATGGCGCGACCGAACACCACGCGCTGCTTGGCGTAGGCCGTGGCGCGGTCGATGAACCAGTAACCGTCGCCAATGCACTCGGCCGCGATCAGGGTGCGCTCGGCGTTCAGCCCATCCAGCAAGGTCTTAAAGCCTTTGCCTTCTTCGCCCAGGAGCGCGTCTTCGGGAATTTCCAGGTTGTCGAAGAACAACTCGTTGGTCTCGTGGTTGACCATGTTCAGGATCGGCCGCACCGTCAGGCCCTTGCCGACTGCTTGGTGGAGGTCGATCAGGAAGCAGGACAGGCCTTCGGAGCGCTTTTTCACCTGGTCCGCCGGCGTGGTGCGCGCCAGCAGGATCATCAGGTCGCTGTGCTGGACGCGCGAGATCCAGACCTTCTGGCCGTTGATGACCCAGCGGCCGTCTTTGCGAACGGCGCTGGTCTTGAGTTGGGTGGTGTCGCTGCCGGTGGTGGGTTCGGTCACGCCCATGGACTGGATGCGCAATTCGCCGCTGGCGATCCGGGGCAGGAATTTCTCCTTCTGTGCCTGCGATCCACCGCGCACGATGGCGTTCATCACGTACATCTGACCATGGCAGGCCCCGGAGTTGCCGCCGGATCGGTTGATCTCTTCCATGATCACCGAGGCCTCGGCCATGGACAGGCCCGAACCGCCGTATTCCTGCGGAATGAGCGCGGCCATCCAGCCGGCTTTCGTGAGCGCATCGACAAAGGCTTCCGGGTAGCCGCGTTGTTCGTCGATCTTGCGGTGGTACTCGTCGGGGAACTGGGCGCAAAGGTCGCGCACGGCGTCGCGGATGTCCTGGTAGCGGTCGGGTTCGTGGCGCATGAAGGTTTCCTCTCAAATGGGTTCAGGCCAGCTCGACACTGGCTTCCATGGCCAGATGGCCCTCGGGGGTGACAGCCCAGAGCTGGACGGTCTTGTCACCGGCCATGCGGCCGCAGACGCTGAAGGGGGCGATGTCGAAGAGCGGCTTCATGGCCTTGAAGGCGAAGCGGCGCACCTGGGCCGAGGGCAGCTCGCGGCGCAGCAGGTCCAGCAGCAGGGTGGCGATCAGGGGGCCGTGCACGATCAGGCCCGGGTAGCCCTCGACCTCGGTCACGTAGCGGCGGTCGTAATGGATGCGGTGGCCATTGAAGGTGAGCGCTGAATAGCGGAACAGCAGCACATCGTCGGGCCGAATCTCGCGTCTCCAGAGGGCGTCCTGCGGTGCAGGCACACCGGCGGGCGCGGGCTCACCCGGGGAGGCAAGGTCGCGGTAGACGATGTCATGCTCTTCATGAATGGCATGCCGGTCTTCGGCGTGGATGTCGTGGTGCACATGCACGAACACCAGCGGGCCGGTGCGCCCTTCCTTCATGCGCACATCAGCGATGCGCGAGGTCCTGCGGATGGCCTGTCCGGCACGCAGTGGCGCCAGGAATTCGAGGCGGCTGCCGGCCCACATGCGCCGGGGCAGCGGCACCGGTGGCAGGAAGCCGCCGCGCCGGGCGTGGCCGTCCGGGCCCAGTTCAGATTGCCGGTGCAGGGGCAAAAAGTACATCCAGTGCCAGCAGGGCGGCACTTCGGCGCCGATGTCGATGGCCGGGTCCTCGCGGTCTAGCGTGGCGCTCAGGGCCCGCAGAGGCACGGCGGTGGCCACGTCATGGACCGTTTCGGTGCGATCTATCCAGGTTCGCAGATGCGTGAGGTCAAGGGTCATGGAGGGGAATGGGCGGAAGGGGTGGCGATCGGCAGGGTCGACCTGTACGGGCGGTGTGCGGGCAGTGTGGGCGCGATTCTGGACAGCCCTGGGGTATTCGTAAAATATTTGTTCAATCTATTCGATATCTGTTTTATGTATACCCAGTTTGATGCTTCATGGAGCCGGCGATGGAGCTGAGGCAGTTGCGTTACTTCCTCGGGGTGTGCGAGGCCGGCAGCCTGCTTCAGGCTTCGGGGCGGCTGCATATTGCTCAGCCGGCGCTGGGCCAGCAGATTGCGGCGCTGGAGGAGGAACTCGGTGTCAGGTTGTTCGAGCGCTCCACCCGCGGCATGGCACTCACGCAGGAAGGGCGCGTGTTCCTCGAGCATGCGAAGGTGGTGCTGACCGACGCTGACCGCGCCAAGGAATCGGTGCGCCACCTGGCCGCAGAGCCACTGGGACCGGTGGTGCTGGGCCTGCCCACCACGGTGGCGCTGGCCGTGGCGGTGCCTATCGTGCAGGCCTGCCGGGCGCGCTATCCCCGAATCCAGTTGCAGGTGATCGAGGCCTACAGCGGCTTTCTTCGCGAGTGGCTTGAGATGGGGCGGCTCGACATGGCGCTGCTCTTTGGCGACGGCCCGGACCCCGGGCTGCTCAAACGCGTGCTGCTGGAGGAACCCCTGGCCCTGGTGGCGCCTCCTGGCGCACCTGCGCTGCCACCGGCGCTGCGGCTGCACCATCTGCGGCGCATGGAGCTGGTGCTGCCGGGCCGCGAGCACGGACTTCGCCGCATCATTGACGACGCCTGTGCGCAGCGGGGCATCACCCTCAATGTGGTGGCCGAGATCGATTCGCTCATCAGCGTGAAGAAGGCCGTGGCAGCGGGTGTGGGCAGCACCATCCTGTCGCCCTCTTCGGTGGTCGAGGAGGTGGCCGCGGGCCAGCTGCAGACCGCGCCCATTCAGGAAAGCCGCATGCGCAGGCGCGTGGTCTGCGCCACCCGCATCAGCCGGCCCACCAGCCAGGCCACCAATGCGCTCATTGCACTGACCACCGAACTGGTCCGGGGCATGGTGGGTTCAGGCGCCTGGCCTGGGCGCTGGATGGGCGAGGTGATTTCCGGCCGCTGAGGCCGGGGGCACCTCAGGACAGCAGCGCGCCCACCTTGGGCCAGGCGGCCACGTTCCAAAGCGCCTCGACGGCCTGGTGCATTTCGGCTTGCGTGGCTCCTCCACTGTAGGTGGCCAGCCGGATGGCCTTGTCGGTGATTTCTTGCCGCGACAGGGTGTTGCCAGGATCGCCCTTGGGCTCGTCCACGCGGCCCTGAAGCACACGGCCGTCGGTGGTGGTCACGGTGACCTTGCCGATCCAGCGCTTGGGGTAAGCCGCATCGACCTCGGCATCGAGCACCATCTCCACCTTCTCGCGCAGCGACTGCGTGGCCTGGCTCAGGAAGTGCTGGTCGAACTCGGCCAGGCCCGCATGGCCGAACTGCGCGACCAGGCCCAGGACCGTGCCCATGGAGAACTTGCTCTGGTGAACCGTGCTGGGCTGGACCACCGGCCCCAGCACGTCGATGGCACCCTGGTGCACATGCGTGACCACGCGGGCGATGTGCTCGGGCCGCAGGCCATGGGTGTGCATGACGAGCAGCAGCGCATCGGCGGCGGGATGCGTGTGCCGGCAGCTGGCGTGGTACTTGAACGAGGTCTCGGCGGTGGCCCAGCGGCTGCCGAGCCCGTCAACCAGGCGGGCCGGATCGGCGTCGCTGGACATGCCTGCGGCCATGCCTTGCGGGCCTTCGAGGATGTCGGCAGCGCCGGTGAACCCATCGCGCGCAAGGTAGGCGGCCATCAGGCCTGCGGCTGCCGCATGTGCGGTGTGCAACTGCTTGCTGTCGGCGGCCGTGCGCAGAAATTCCCACAACCCTGCCGATTGCGTGCCTGCCGAGCCGAAGGCGTGCAGCATCTGGCGGGCATCCAGGCCCAGCAGCTTGCCGACAGCAGCGGCCGCGGCCAGGGTGCCGGCCGTGCCCGTGGTGTGGAACACGCGGTAGTGGGAGCGGCCCAGGAATTCACCCACCCGGATGCCCACCTCGTAGCCCACCACCGAGGCTGTGAGCAGCTGCTGGCCGCTGGCCCCTAGGGCCTGCGCGACCGCCAGTGCCGGGGGAAACACCACCGTGGCCGGATGGAACACCGAGCCGTTGTGCACATCGTCCTGTTCCGCCACATGCGAGGCCGCTGCATTGGCCAGGGCAGCGAGGTAGGGGCTGGTGCCTCGGCGGTCGATGATCAGCTCGCTGGGGCCATCGCCGGGTCCCATGGCCTGCGCAAAGCGCTTGATCGATTCCACGGGCCGCGACCCGTGGCCGGCCACGGCGGAGCCGAACCAGTCGACCAACAGGTCCTCGGTCTTGCGGACCACGGGCTCGGGAATGGTTTCAAAGCGCAGATCAGCCGCAAAGGCGGCCAGGCGTTCAGTGGCAGATGTCATCTTGGGTTCTTGTGCGAGTTGGGGGGAGGTGACGGGCCGGGGTCAGCCCTTCAGGCGAATACGCCGGCCGTCTCTTGCATGCGGCTG
This sequence comes from Comamonadaceae bacterium, assembly GCA_027486255.1. Classification (GTDB taxonomy): domain Bacteria; phylum Pseudomonadota; class Gammaproteobacteria; order Burkholderiales; family Burkholderiaceae_C; genus Polaromonas. The sequence continues at coordinate 1,720 of JAIXPL010000004.1, read as the reverse complement.
GAGACCTCGCCCAGGTGGTGAAGGGTGTCGCCGAAGCTCATCTCCAGTTGGGTGAGCTTCTTGAAGTAGTGGCTGATGATGTACTCGTCGGTCACGCCGATGCCGCCGTGCAGCTGAATGCTCTGCTGGCCCACGAAGCGCATGGCCTGGCCCAGCTGCACCTTGGCGCGAGCGATCGCCTGCTGCCGTTCGGCGGCCGGTGCCTCGAGCTTGAGCCAGGCGTAGTAGCTCATGGAGCGGCCCAGTTCGAGCTGCATCTTCATGTCGGCCAGGCGGTGACGCAGCGCCTGGAAGTGGGCGATCGGCACGCCGAACTGCCGCCGCTGGTTCATGTACTCGGCCGTGATGGTCAGGCTGCGTTCCATGGCGCCCACGCCCTCGGCGCAGGCACAGGCGGCGCCCAGGTCCAGCGCGTTCTGCAGGGCGGCCAGACCATCGGCGGCCAGCAGCACAGCGGGCGTGTCCTGCAGCTGCACTTCGGCGGCGCGCCCGCCGTCCTGGGTGCCGTAGCCGTGCAGCGACAGGCCCGCCGCGCCAGATTCCACCAAGAAGAGCGCGATGCGCCCGTCCTGTCGCGCAGGCACGATGAAGGCATCGGCCTGGTTCCCCACGGGCACCACGCTCTTGGTGCCGTTCAGGCGCCCGTCTTTGGCCAGGGTCTGGCAGTGTTCGGCCCGGTAGCGCCCGCCGCGCTCTTGCCAGGCCAGTGCCACCAGGGCTTGGCCCTGGGCCATCTTCGGCAGCCAGGCAGAGTCGGGCGACAGGGTCGCCAGCAGCCGGCTGCAGATCAGGGCCTGCGACAGCGGCTCGAGCACCAGTCCGCGGCCGAGTTCTTCCATCACCACCATGGCCTCCACCGGGCCCATGCCCAGGCCGCCCTGGTCCTCGGGCACGGCCAGGCCTGTCAAGCCCAGCTCGGCCAATTCCACCCAGGCCTGGCGCGAGAAGCCGCCGGCCGCCACGATGCTGCGGCGCCGCTCAAAGGTGTAGGCCTTGTCCACCCAGCGCGCGACGGCCTCGCGCAGTTGCAGTTGATCGTCTGAAAAATCGAAGTCCATGAAAAGTCCTTTCAGCCGAGCAGGGTCTGGGCCACGATGTTGCGTTGCACTTCGTTGCTGCCGCCGTAAATGGTGGTCTTGCGCATGTTGAAGTAGCCCGAGGCCAGCGGTGCGCAGTGCAGGGCGCCGCCAGGGAAGGGCTGGTCGCCCTGCCAGCCGGCGTCCATGGCCTCGTGAATCAGCGGCAGGGAGAAGGGCCCGGCGGCCAGCATCATCAGCTCGGTGTAGCGCTGCTGGATCTCGCTGCCGCGGATTTTCAGCAGGCCCGCGATGTCCAGCGAGTTCTTGCCCGAGCGCTCAGCCGAGAGCACGCGCAGCACCAGCATCTCCAGGGCGACGATGCCCACCTCCAGCAGGGCAATCTGGTCGCGAAAGCGCAGGTCGTCCCAAACGCCTTCGGTTTTGGCAATGCGCTTGAGGCGTTCGAGCTCGCGCTTGGCGCGGTTCACGTCGGCGATGTTGGTGCGCTCGTGGCTGAGCAGGTACTTGGCGTAGGTCCAGCCCTGGTTTTCTTCGCCCACCAGGTTCTCGGCAGGCACCTCCACGTTGTCGAACCACACCTCGTTGACCTCGCACTCGCCGTCGAGCAAGCGGATGGGCCGCACCGTGACACCGGGCGAACTCATGTCGATCAGCAGGAAGGAGATGCCGGTCTGGGGCTT
>JAIXPL010000006.1 GCA_027486255.1 Comamonadaceae bacterium | reverse complement strand
GTGGCCGTCATCAAGGTCGGTGCCGCCACCGAAGTCGAGATGAAGGAAAAGAAAGCCCGCGTTGAAGACGCCCTGCACGCCACCCGCGCTGCGGTGGAAGAAGGCATCGTGGCCGGCGGTGGCGTGGCCCTGCTGCGCGCCAAGCAAGCTGCTGGCGAGATCAAAGGCGACAACCCTGACCAAGACGCCGGCATCAAGCTGGTGCTCAAGGCCATCGAGGCGCCCCTGCGCGAGATCGTGGCCAACGCCGGTGGCGAGCCCTCTGTGGTGGTCAACGCCGTGCTCAACGGCAAGGGCAACCACGGCTTCAACGCCGCCAACGACACCTACGGCGACATGATCGAGATGGGCATTCTGGACCCCACCAAGGTGACCCGCACGGCCCTGCAGAACGCAGCCTCTGTGTCCTCGCTGATGCTGACGACCGAGGCCATGGTGGCCGAGGCGCCGAAGGACGACGCACCTGCCGGCGGCATGCCTGGCGGCATGGGCGGCATGGGTGACATGGGCGGCATGGGCATGTAATTGCCTCTGGCCCGGACACACCCGTCCGACGCTTGAAAAGGGCCGCGAAAGCGGCCCTTTTTTCATGGTGCCGAACACCTGCGCCGGTCAGCGGCTGCGCATCGAGCGCGGGTTGAGCTGCGCTTGCAGATCCGCCGCCAGGCGCTCCGGGCGGGCCAGGTGCAGGCCCTGCCAGCCCAGGGCCTGGGCAGCGGCCACATTGGCGGGCAGGTCGTCGATGAACAGGGTCGATGCGGGCTCGAGGGCGTGTCGCTCGGCCAGCAGCTGGTAAATGGCCGCATCAGGCTTGCCGAGCTTGACGTCGCCGGAAAACAGGCCGCCGTCAAACAGTTGCAGGAAGGCGTGGCGCTGCTCGAGGGCACGCGCAAACGGCGCCGGCATGTTGGAGAGAAAGTAAAGCCGCACATCGCCCTGCCGGTCACGCCGCCGAGCCAGGGATTCGAGCACCGCCACGCTGGAGCGGATGGGCTGCAATTCCTCGCCAATGGGGGCCAGCAAGGCATGCACTTCATCGCGGGCCAGGCTCAGGCGCACCGCCGTGGCTTCAACCACCTGCTCCAGGCTGCACAGGCCCTGGTCGAAGGCCTGCCAGTCGGCATGGTGGAAGATGGCCTGGGCCAGCGCCTGGGCCTGGGGCGGCGACGCGGCCAGCCCCGGAAAGCGCCGGGCCACGCAGTCGGCCGGGCGCCAATCGAAGAGCACCGCGCCGAAATCAAAAACAAGGTTCATGCGCGCAAGGCACGCAAGAGCGCGGCGGTGGAGCCGTCCAGGCCCTGCAGGTCGCCACTGGCCAGGCGGGCCTCCAGGTCTTTGGCCAGCACCTTGCCCAGCTCCACGCCCCACTGGTCGAAGCTGTTGATGCCCCAGACCGAGCCACTGACAAACACGCGGTGCTCCTGCAGCGCAATGAGGGCGCCCAGGCTGGCCGGCTCCAGGCGCTCGAGCAGCAAGAAGGTGCTCGGCCGGTTGCCCGGAAAGTGCCGCTGGCCACCCGGATCGCTGCGGCCCATCATCAGGGCTTGCGCCTGCGCCAGGGCGTTGGCCAGCAGGGGCGCATGGTGGCCCTCCAACGTGTGGCGCGCCTCCTTGATGACCACAAATTCCACCGGCACGGCTTCCGTGCCCTGGTGCAGCATCTGAAAGTAGGCATGCTGGCCAATGGTGCCGGGCTCGCCCCAAATGATGGGGGAGGTGTCATAGGGCAGCGTCTGGCCCTCGCGGTCCACCCGCTTGCCATTGCTCTCCATCTCCAGCTGCTGAAGGTACGCCCCCCAGCGGAACATGAGGCTGTGGTACGGCGCCACATGCCGGCTGTTGAAGCGGTGGAAGTTGCGGTACCACACGTCGAGCAGCCCCAGGCGCAGCGGCAGGTTCTGCGCGGGCGGCTGGTGCAGGAAGTGCTGGTCCATGGCGTGGGCGCCAGCGAGCATCTCGCGAAAGTGCCGCGCGCCGATGGAAATGGCCAGGGGCAGGCCGATGGCCGACATCAGCGAATAACGCCCGCCCACCCAGTCCCAGAAGCCAAAGGTGGTGCTGATGCCGAACTCGGCCGCACCCTGGATGTTGGTGGTGAGCGCTGCAAAGCGCTGGGGCATGAGCGCTGCCGCCTCCTCGCCCAGCTGGGCCTCGAACCAGCGGCGCGCCGAGCGCGCATTGGTCATGGTCTCGGCGGTGGTGAAGGTCTTGGACGCAATGAGGAACAGGGTCTTGCGCGCATCCAGACCCTGGAGCACCGAGGTCAGCTCGTGGCCATCAACGTTCGATACAAATAAAAAGCGCTTGCCCGGCACCTTGAAAGCCTCGAGCGTGCGCGTGGCCATGCGCGGCCCGAGGTCGGAGCCGCCAATGCCGATGTTCACCACGTGCGTGATGGACGGGTCGGCCCGCACCTGCTCCGCATAGGCCAGCATGGCGTCCAGGGTCTGGTGCACTTCCCCGAGTTCCTTCTCCCAGGGCTGGCCGGCCCCCGTGCCCGCCGGCTGGCGCAAAAGAAAATGCATGACCGGCCGCTGCTCGGTGGTGTTCACCGGCTGGCCGGCGAACATGGCGTCGCGGTGGGCCAGCACGCCGCACTGCTCGGCCAGGCGCAAGAGCAGCGCCTCGGTCTGGCGGCTCATCAGATTCTTGGACAGGTCGGCCAGCAGGTGCGGGGCGTGCTGGCTGAAGTGCGTGGCGCGCTGCGCATCTTCGGCAAAGGCCTGGCGCAGGTCGAACTGGCGGCCTTCGCCCTCAAAGTGCTGGTGCAGCTCGGCCCAGGCGGGCGTGCGGTCGCAGCGAATGGTGGCCCAAGGCGAAGGCGTGGTGCTCATGCCACCGCCTTCATGAGCTGCTCGAGCTTCACGGCGTCGGCTGCAAAGGCGCGTATGCCTTCGGCCAGCTTCTCGGTGGCCATGGCGTCGTCGTTGAGCGCGTAGCGAAAACTCGCCTCGTTGTGGTGCACGGGCGCCAGGTCCAGCCCTGCGGCGGCCTCGGCATCGAGCATTTTTGGCAGCGGAGCCTCACTGGCTGCGAGTTGGGCCAGCAGCTCGGGGCTGATGGTCAGCAGGTCGCAACCGGCCAGCGCGGTGATCTGGCCCAGGTTGCGAAAGCTCGCGCCCATCACCTCGGTGCGGATGCCGAACTTCTTGTAGTGGTTGAAGATCTCGCGCACCGATTGCACGCCCGGATCCTTCGGGCCTGCGTGTTGGGCCTCCACCCACTGAGCGCCGGCCGATTTTTTGTACCAGTCGTAGATGCGGCCCACGAATGGCGAGATCAGCTGCACCTGGGCCTGCCCGCAGGCCACCGCCTGGCAAAAGGAAAACAGCAAGGTGAGGTTGGTGCGGATGCCGCGCTCCTGCAGCAGGCGGGCTGCCTCAATGCCTTCCCAGGTGGCGGCGATCTTGATCAGCACCCGCTCGGCCGGCACCCCTTCGGCCTGGTACAGCGCCATCAGCCGCTCGGCACGGGCCACCGTGGCAGGGGTGTCAAAGCTCAGGCGGGCATCCACCTCGGTGGAGACCCGGCCGGGAATCAGGGCCAGGATCTCGCGGCCAAAGCGCACCAGCAGGCGGTCCATCACCTCGTCCAGGTTCTCGGTGCGGTGCGCCCGGACCGTGTCCTGGAGCAAGGGCTGGTACTCGGGCTTTTGCACCGCCTTGAGAATGAGCGAGGGATTGGTGGTCGCATCCTGGGGCCTGAACTGGCCCAGCTGCCTGAAGTCGCCGGTGTCGGCCACCACCGTGGTGAACTGCTTGAGCGCGTCGAGTTGGTTCATGAGCTCATTATCGTTCTGGCATGCGTCAGGCCGGCAGCTCAGCCAGGGCCTGGCAGGCCGGTCTGGCTCGGCCGCCTGCGAAATACAATTTCCCAACCGACCGCCATCTCCCGGGACCGCGCCCCCCCAGACGCCCATGCTCGACCGCATCACCGCCTGCCTGCCTTCCCTGGCCCCCGCCGAGCAGCGCGTGGCCCACCTGGTGCTGAGCGACCCCCGGGCCTTCACGCAGCTGCCCATCAGCGAGCTGGCCGAACTGGCCCACGTGAGCAAACCCACGGTGGTGCGCTTTTGCCGCAGCCTGGGCTACAACGGTCTGGCGGACTTCAAGCGCAAGCTCGCCGGCAGCGTGAGCGAAGGCGTGCCCTTCATTCACCGCAGCGTGGACAGCGACGACAAAGTCAGCGACGTGGTGGTCAAGGTGATCGACAACACCGTCTCAGCCTTCCTCAGGTACCGCAACGAGGCCAGCATGCCCGCCATCGGCCGGGCCGTGGACGCCCTGCTGCAGGCCTGCCAGGAAGGCCGGCGCATCGAGTTCATCGGCGTGGGCAACAGCGGCATCGTGGCGCAGGACGCGCAGCACAAGTTCTTCCGGCTGGGTGTGAACACCATCGCCCACAGCGACGGACACATGCAGGTGATGAGTGCCTCGCTCCTGCGCGCCGGCGACTGCCTGGTGGTGATCTCCAACTCCGGCCGCACCCGCGACCTGATGGACGCCACCGACATCGCACGCCAGAACGGCGCCACCGTGCTGGTGGTCACTGCCAGCGGCTCACCCTTGGCCGCCGCCGGCGACATTCTTTTGGCCGCCGACCACCCCGAGGGCTATGACCGCTACAGCCCCATGGTCTCGCGCCTGCTGCACCTGATGATCATTGACATCCTGGCCACCACCGTGGCCCTGCGCCTCGACAGCGAACAGCTTCAGCCCATGCTGCAGGACATGAAGGACAAACTGCGCAGCAAGCGCTACACCTGAAGAGGCGGCCCGCAGGCTCAGGGCGCGGGCTGGGGCACCAGCTGCACCGGGCCGTACCAGGCCTTGACGGTGCTGCGGGTGTTGTCGGTGTCGGTCATCACAGCCACAGCCCGCAAGGCGCCGGGCGGCTCACCGAACACCCGCTCGTAATCGGCGCGGATATCGCGCTCGTAATCCAGCCAGCGGTTCACGCCACCAGGGCCAGACTGGATGACGAACTTGCGAATGCGGTCCGTGCGTCGGTTGTTCACCACCGTGCCTGTGGGCAACTGGTTGGACCACACGTACATGAGGGTGGCGTAAGGCAAATCCTCCCCCGTGACGGCGCGCGACAGCTCGGACAGCATGGCGTCGCGGGCCGAAAAACGGCTGCGGTCACCGTCGAACACCAGCACCAGGCGCACCGGCGAGTCTTCCTTGCTCGCCTGCTGCAGGTCGGCCTCATCGATCAGCCGGTCCACCTTCCAGGAAAAGCGAATGTGCCCCAGCGAGGAGGGCGCATGGTGCATGGTCAGCCGCATGGCGCTGATGCCAGACTCGGACGACACCCCCATGGCCGGGCGGCCGTCCCGCCACACATACGCATACTGGTTGCGGCGCTTGCCCGGAAAGGTCTGGTGCTGCCAGGGGCTCAGGCGCGTGCCCTGCGCGGGCGGGCTCTCCTGTGCGCCGGGCCCGGGCTGTATCCAGAGTCGGGCCACGCGCTCGGACTCGTTCGAGGGCAAGTGCGCACATCCGCCCAGCAGGAGGAGCGCGAAGCTGGCGAACAAGGTCAGGAGCCGGGCGGTCATCGCCGGCGAGTCTGGCACAGCCGGCCAGGGCCCGGGCAGGCTGAAAACCCTCACGGGCTGCGCAGCTCGGGGCGGCGCCGGCTTTGCAGCAGGGCGATGTTCTGCTCGCCGGTCACGGTGCTGGCGTAGTGCTTATTGATCACATCCACACTGGTGCGGGCATTGCGCGCCAGCGTGAGCAGGTCGATGCACTGGCCGTACAGCAGCCGGAAGGTGATGGCCGAATGGCGCAAGCTGTAGAGGCTGCGCGGCTGGCCGTGCGGCCCCTGCTTCAAGCCGGTCTCAGCCAGCACCCAGTTGAAATGGAAATTGAGCACCCAGTGTGCATAGTGGCGGTCTTGCAGGTGAGGCAGGAACAGGTAGTCGTCGGGCCCGGCCAGGCCCTGGGCCGCATAGTGCTGGCGCATCAGGCGGTACAGGCGCACGGCCGGCTGCAGGGTGACGATGGGCTTGCCATGGCGTTTGGTCTCGGGCAGGGTCAGGCGCAGGTAGAGGCTGCTGGAGCGCACGATCTCCACGTGGCGGTGCTTGAGGGTTTTGAGGTCGCTGGGGCGGATGAAGCTGTGCAGCATGAAGCCCATGGCCCAGGCCAGGTCGGGCGGCATCGGGTGCTCGGCGTGCCTGATTTTGTAGTTCGCCCGCAGCGCCTCGGTGCTCACCGGGTAGGGCTGGCCGCGCAGGCGGCGTGCGCAGCGGATGATCTGCCAGTACTCGCTGGGGGTAAAAGCCCCCCGGGGCGTGGTGTGGATCTTGATCTTGGGGAACACCGGCAGCTTGTCCAGCACCCCGGTGGCCACGCCATACGCCAGCACCTTGCGCACCGCCACCAGGTACTGGCTCACGGTGGTGGTTGAAAAGCGCTGGCTCAGGGCATGCGTGAAGTCCAGCAAGGCCAGGTGATTGATCTCATGCACCGGCGTCTCGGCCCAGCGCGGCAGAATGTGCGCATCCATGCGGTTGCGCATCACCTGCCAGCTGCCCAGGCTGAACTCGCCGCGGCTGGCGCGCCCCTGCTCGTTGCGCATCACCTGGGCCGCCAGTTCGCCAAACAGGGGCGAACTGGGCGAAGGGGCGAGCGGTGCGGTCGGCACGGTCGGCACGGTCGGCACGGTCGGCATGCCGGGCAGTTCGTCCTGGTGGGGATGCTGGGCCTGGTGGCGCAGGTGCTGCTCGGCCACCAGGCGCTCATAAAACTGCCGGGCCATGTGCAGGGCCAGACGCAGCTGCTCGGTCTGAGTGCTGCGCCGGTGCGTGCGGCCGGCCATCCAACAGCGCACCTGCCAGAAGCGGCTGGCCGCGATCTTGAAGACGACCAGCTTTTGCGGATAGCCCGGCACGGGCAGGATGGTCTCGGGAATGGGCACGGTGCGTTCGCGCGCCTGGCGCGGCGCAGCCGGCACATCATTGGCCGCCTCTTGCCACCAAAAAGACCCGATGTCCACCATGCGGATAACTTACCGGTGGTACACCTCCACGACCAAGCTGAACCATTATTTATTACTTTTTGGCACATGCCCATCCGCTGAATGGGTACTAAATAGGGCGCCCTCGTACCCATGAGTTTTCAGTTCATCCGTTTGCACGCACCCGCATCTGGCTCAGCCTGTGGTACAGGCCAGACCATGCAACCCCAGCGCGCTTGAAGGGGGCCGAAAAAACGGAAATCCTCAGGCCCTTCAAGGACTTGCAAGCCATAGCCAGGTTCAGACGGCCAAGTTGCTTTGGCTGCTCTGGCAGCTACGAGCGCCTTCGCTCAGTCCAGCGTGCAAATCTACGGCCGCGCAAACGTGGACTTTTCGTCCTACAGCGCCACTGGCGCCGTCACTGCTTCTGACAACTTGGTTGCTCGCAACCGTGTGGCCGACAGCGGTTCCCGCTTCGGTCTTCGTGTGAATGAAGACCTGGGCCAAGGCCGTCGTGCTTTCGTGGTCTGCGAGACCGGTATCAACATCGACAACGGTGGCTTCGCTGGCCAAGGCGTGGGCTTGCTTGCTAACGGTACCACTACCGCCAGTGGCGCCAGCGTTGGCGGCGCTAACCAGAACACCTCTGCCAACACCTTCTGCTCGCGCGAAGGCCATGTGGGCCTCGGCAATAGCATGGCTGAAGTTCGTCTGGGCCGTCAGAACATCTGGTGGACCCACGGCGAAGTCAACCAGACCGGCCCCAACTTCCTCTCCGCTGACGTTCTGGGCGCCATGTATGCTCCTAGCGCTGGCCTGAGCTCAGCTCCTCTCGCGCGTACCAGCAACGTTGCCTTGCTGCATGCTGGTAGAGATTTCGGTGCATTCGCTGGCTCGCAGCTGTACTACGTGGTGGACCGCCAAGAAGCAATCCTCGGCGCAACCCCTGGCACTACCTCACACGGCCCGAATAAAGGCAACGCATCTGGCATCAAGCTGAACTACTCGAAAGGCAATATCGTTGCCATGTTGGACTATGCAAAGGTCAACAATTTCACGAACGATGTCACTGCAGCCAGCAATTTCGATGCATCTGGCACCAAAGCAGGCGTAGGCTACAAGTACTCACCAGGTAGCCTGGTCAGTTTCACCTACTGGAAGCTCGACCGCACCTACACTCTTTCCACCGCTCATGATGACGCTCCAACCAACGTGAACCTTGGCACTGGCGCTACTGGTTCTCGTGCGCAGTCCGGCTGGGGCATCAACCTGCAGCATGCTCTGGACAAGCAGATCGACCTGTACGCTCAGTATGGCAAGATGGGCAATGCCAAGAATTACTTGAACACCGCTATCGCCAACTCTGGTGTCACCGGCATCATGGTGGGTGCTCGTTACAAGTTGAGCCCCCGTACTGCAATTCACGCTACCTACGCTCAGCTGAAAAACGGAGCAGCTAACGCGGTGAACTTCGCAGCTGGTAGCTACGCCTCGGGCAACTCTGGCCTGGGCGCTGATCCCAAGATCATGGCCGTCGGTATCATGCACAACTTCTGATCTGACGCTGGCATCAGCCAGCTGAAGTTCTAGAAACTTGAAAACCCCGCCAAGGCAACTTGGCGGGGTTTTCTTTTTACTTCCCTAAAAACATCGCAGCCGGTTTGACCTGCTCAACCGTTTGGGCAATCTTCAAAACCGCTGTTTCTCACCCGCCGAGCTTGGCTGCCGGCCACCTTGACCACGACCTCCAGCTTCAGGGGCCCGTGAAAGTCTGTGTGAAACATCAAGCAGGTGTTGCGCTTGTCAGCGAGCCGGGGCGGCGGGGGTGGAGTTGTACAGTCATCAGTGGCCGCAGGGCCTTGCATTGGCACATGGGGCGGCGGCCAAACGCAGCCTCAAGGGTGGCGAAGCGCTTGTGAAGCGAAAAAACCAAAAAGAGAACTTTATTTGTATTTTTGGTTTTTCAGCCCCGCTGTTTTGGGCACCCGAGCGACGAAAAAAAAGTGGCTTTTCCGCCTTTTTGTTGCTTGCGTGAAACACCGCTGCCCCAGAAAAAGGGGCAGATCCCCATTTCAAGACCGGGGCTCAGGCGCTTGACTCATCCAGCGCATCGGGGTTCAAGTGCCCCGTGTCCCCCCAGCCCACCAAGGCGAAACCCTGGGGTGACCACAGCAGGCGGTTGATGGCGGCGTTGCCCAGGTGCCAGGTGCGGGCGGCTTGCAGATCGAGCCGGGTGGCGGCGCGGTAGAGCATGTCCATCACGCCGCCGTGGCCCACCATGGCAATGAGCTCGCCCGGGTGGCGCGCCGCCAGGCGCTCGGCGGTGGTCACCACTCGGGCGTACAGCTGCACCAGCGACTCCCCGCCGTCGGGCGTGAAATGCGGGTCGCGCTGGCGCCAGCGCCGGGCTTGCTCGGGCAGCTCGGCCTCAATCTCGGCAAAGGTGCGGCCTTGAAAGCTGCCAAACCCACGCTCGCGCAGGCCGGACTCGGGCTGCACGGCCAAGCCCTGGGCGCGGGCCACGTACTGTGCGGTTTCCCAGGCGCGGCTCAGGTCGCTGGCGTAGATGGCGCTGATGCCTTCGTCCGCCAGGGCCTGGCCCAGGCGCTGGCCCTGCCAGTGGCCGGTGTCGTTGAGCGGAATATCCAGGTGGCCCTGGATGCGGGTGTCCACATTCCAGGTGGTTTCGCCGTGGCGCAGGGCGAGGATGCGGGTGGGTTGTTGCACGCGCTCAAGCTTAGCGCGGAATCTCCACATTCACGCGGCGCGCGCCCTGTGGCGGGTTGGGCCTCAAAAGACGATCGATGTCTCTTTCAAGGCAAGTGACGGTTCTTGAGCAAACCGGCCAACTGGAGGGACGCACGCAGCATGTCGTTAGTGCGTGTCTGCCAGCCCTCACCGCTGTCGCGCAAGGCAGCCAGCACGTCAGCGTCCAGGCGCAGCTTGACGGGCTGCTTGGTCATCGCGGCCTTGGGCCGGCCACGCCGACTGACTGCCGCCATGGCCTCAAGGCCTTGCTGGTGGTCAACGCCGCGCTGCCCAATACGCCACACGCCGCTGGCTGGATCAGCTTGGCTCAAATCCGGCGCATCGTCCGGGTCAACCCAAGGGGTTGAAATGCGCTTGTTCTTGGCCTTCAAAGTCTTGTCACGTTTGGTGCTGTCAAACTCCAACTGCATTAATTTATTGTGCACCCAATAAATGACGCCGGCAAGGCTCATTTCGTGAGCCTGGAGCGGCAGCCTCAGCGCGGAATCTCCACATTCACGCGGCGCGCGCCCTGGGGTGGGTTGGGAAAGCTATTGAGCGCGGCCTCCAGCATGGCGGGCCAGATGGCTCGTGCGTCGCCCCACACACCGCTGTGGCGGGCGCGGGTTTCGTACACCACGGCGTGGCTGATGCTGTCGCGCATGACGATGCTGAGCTCGCGAATGTAGAGCGGCGGCTCCGAGCGCATGACGGGAAACGACAGGCCAATGAAGCTGCCGCCCGTGCCCGTGCCCAGCGACACGCCTGTACCCCCATAAAAACCACTTCCATAGCCGCCGGGCTGCACCACGCTGGTGATGCCCATCTGCACGATGAGGCGCGGCGCATCGGGGCGCTGCACCAGACCGTAGCGCTGCAGCACCTGCACGGCCGTGGCTTCCAGCTGGTCTTGGGAGATCTCCCAGGGGCCATTGCTCAGGGCCTGCTGGGAGGGCAGGCGTTCAAAGCGATAGGTGGTGCCCGGTGCGCCGGTCACACCGCCTGCGGCTTGCCATCGCGTGAAGGTGCTCACGTCGCTGTCGACCAGGCGCATGCCAGAGCAGCCTGAAAGCAAGGCGAGCAGGCCCAAAAGGCAAAGCAGACACAGAGAGTGCCAGCGGCGGGAAAGGCGGGCGAAAGAAGTCATGCGCTCAGGGTAAGGACAAAAAGCGAAGAAGCGATGTTGCCAAAGAGTAAGCAGATGTGCAGGGGGTGAAGGGATGTGATCAGTGTCACATCTGCGCTTGGGTTTGGGCTTAGGTTTGGGTTTTCGTAGGAGCCCAGTCCTCTGGGCGATGTCAGGCGTTTAGCTGATGGGTTTGCTGCCCCGCATCGCCCAGGGGACTGGGCTCCTACAAATACGAATACGGAGGGAGGCGGCCTCAGCCAAGGCGGTCGAGAAACTGAACGGTGGCGGCCGGTTTGGGCGCGAAGCTCTCGGGGTCGAAGGCTTTGTCGCCGTCGGGATCGGCCTCGCCCGTGGCGGCGATGGAGGCGAAATCGTGCAGCTGACGGTCCATGAGGTGCGAGGGCACCACGTTTTGCAGGGCCGTGAACATGTTCTCCAGGCGGCCGGGAAACTTGGCGTCCCACTCGCGCAGCATGTCGCCAACCACCTGGCGCTGCAGGCCGTCTTGGCTGCCGCAGAGCGTGCACGGAATGATGGGGAACTGCCGCACCTCGGCCCAGCGGATGAGGTCTTTCTCGTTCACGTAGGCCAGGGGGCGAATCACCACGTTCTTGCCGTCGTCGCTGGCCAGCTTGGGCGGCATGCCCTTGAGCTTGGAGGCAAAGAACATGTTGAGAAAAAGGGTCTGCAGCATGTCGTCGCGGTGGTGGCCCAGCGCAATCTTGGTGCAGCCCAGCTCTTCGGCCACGCGGTACAAAATGCCGCGCCGCAGCCGCGAGCACAGCGAGCACATGGTCTTGCCCTCGGGGATCACGCGCTTGACGATGCTGTAGGTGTCCTGCGTCTCAATGTGAAAAGGCACGCCCACGCTGGCCAGGTACTCGGGCAGCACATGGGCCGGAAAGCCCGGCTGCTTTTGGTCGAGGTTCACCGCCACCAGCTCAAAGCGCACGGGGGCGCGCTGCTGAAGCTTGAGCAGGATGTCCAGCATGGCGTAGCTGTCCTTGCCACCCGACACGCACACCATCACCTTGTCGCCTTCTTCAATCATGTTGAAGTCGACGATGGCGCGGCCCACCTCGCGGCACAGGCGCTTTTCGAGCTTGTGGTCCTCGCGCTCGGCCTTGGCCTGGCGGGTGGTGGTGTCAGCCTCGCTGGAGGCCACGCTGGTCTGGCTCATGGCAATGCCCTCACTTCATGCCGAACACTTCGCAACCCACGGCCTCGCAGTCGGGGTAGACATCGGGCTTGGCGGTCGACACGCGCGCGGCCTGCACCTTGGGGTGCTGCAGCATGGTGGCCAGCACGTCGTCGCACAGCGTTTCCTGCAGGTGAATGTGGCCCTGGGCCACGCGCTCGCTGATGGGGCGGCGAATGAAGTCGTAGTCCACCACTTCGTCAAGCTCGTCGTGCTGGGGCGTCGACAGCGCCAGCGGGATGTACAGGTCGACATTGATCAGCACGCGCTGCTCGCCGTTTTTCTCAAAGTCGTGCACGCCAATGTTGATATGGACCTCATAGTTGCGCAGAAACAGGCGCCGGCATCGGGTGGCCAGCGCTGCGCTGGGGTCGGTGTTCATGGTGTGATTCCTTTGAGCAAGTCGTCGACGACGAACATGATGTCCCTTGGCAGGGGCACCAGGTGCTGTCCGTTGTCCACGCTGACCACCGTGCCCGTGATGCTCGCCGTGGAGGCAAGAAACAGGCATGTCTTGGCGACATCTTGGGGGTCCGTGGGGCGGCGCAGCAAGTTGGCACTGGCTGCGCGCTCGAAATTATCCCTGGTTTGCGGGCCGCTCAGGTACATCAGGCCCGGAGCCACGCCACACACGCGCAGCGCAGGCGCCAGCGACTGCGCCTGCAGCGCCACCGCACGCTCCAGGGCCAGCTTGCTCACCGTGTAGCTGAAGTAGTCCGGATTGAGGTTGAACACCTTCTGGTCCAGGATGTGGATCACACTGGCATCGCCCTGGGCCTGCCGCGCCAGCTCGCGCCCCAGCACCAGCGGCGCCAGCAGGTTCACCTGCAGCTGGTGCAGGGCCTGGTCGCTGCGGAAGTCGGCACCCTCGTCCGGGAAGAAGGTAGAAGCGTTGTTCACCACGCAGTGCAGGCGCTCGGTGTGCGCCTGGGCCTGCTGAAAAAGCGCCAGGCACGCGGCCTCGCTGTCCAGACTGCCTTGCACGGCGGCGGCTTTAAGGCCCTGTTCAGTCAGGCCGTTGACCAAGGCTTCGGCGGCGTCCTGCGAACGCTCGTAGTGGCACAGCACTTGCCAGCCCGCCCGGGCAAAGGCCGTGGCGATTTCGGCGCCCAGCCGGTGCGCCGCACCGGTGACGAGCACGGAACGTTCATGTGTCATGTTCGGAGTCCTTGGGTGGCCGGGCCTGCATGGTACAAACCGGGCTCTCTGGGGCGGCGCCCGCTCTGGGGCGCCACAGTTCAATCGATAAAGCAGGTGCGGTGTCTCGCCAGGAAGCCCGCCGCCTTGAGTGATATGCAGAGTTTAGCCAGCAGCCCCCCGCCCGAGCTTCTCAAGGCCATTGCCCAGGCCGGCGGCTGGCTGCCCTTTGACGCCTTCATGGCCCTGGCCCTCTATGCCCCCGGCTGGGGCTACTACACGGGCGATCGCCGCAAGTTCGGGCTGCTGCCGCAGTCGGGCAGCGACTTTGTGACGGCCCCCGAGCTTTCACCCCACTTTGGCCGGGCTCTGGCCCGCCAGGTGGCGCAGGCGCTTGAGGCCACCGGTACCACCGAGGTGTGGGAATTCGGCGCAGGTTCTGGCGCCATGGCCGAGCAAGTGCTCACGGCATTGCATGCAAATGGGGTGAAGCTGGCGCGCTACGTCATCGTCGACCTTTCCGGCAGCCTGCAGGCCCGCCAGCAAGAGCGGCTGGCCGCCTTTGGCGCTCAGGTGCAGTGGGTGCAGGCCTTGCCCGAGACCTTGAACGCCGTTGTCCTGGGTAATGAGGTGCTCGATGCCATGCCCGTGAAATTGCTGCAACGCATGGGCGGCGTGTGGCATGAACGCGGTGTGGTGCTGGCGCAAGACCGGCTCGCCTTTGAAGACCGTGCCACGCCCCTGCGGCCGCCCTTGGAGGTGGCCGGAGAGCACGACTACCTCACTGAAATTCACCCGCAGGCTGAAGGCTTTATCCGCACCTTGGCCGACAAGCTCGAACGCGGCGCCGCCTTCTTCCTGGACTACGGCTTCCCGGAGCACGAATACTTCCACGCCCAGCGCCACATGGGCACCCTCATGTGCCACCACGGGCATCTGGCCGACCCCGACCCGCTCGTGCGCGTGGGCGAGAAAGACATCACCGCCCACGTGAACTTCACGGGCATTGCCCTGGCTGGCCAAGACGCTGGCCTGCAGGTGCTGGGCTACACCAGCCAGGCGCACTTTCTGCTGAACTGCGGCGTGCTCGAGGGCCTGGAAGAAGCGCCCTTGCCCGAGCGCGTGATGCTGCAAAAGCTGCTGAACGAACACGAGATGGGCGAGTTGTTCAAGGTCATCGGCTTTGCCGCCGACCGCCCCGCCCAGCCCTACACGGGCTGGCAAGCCCTGGGCTTTGACGCGGGCGACCGCTCACACACCCTCTGAGGCCCAGATGCTGCGCTGGATGATCGTCATCTTCCTGGCCCTGGTGATCCTGAGCTGGCTCACACCCTGGCTGAACAAGCTGGGCTTCGGCCGCATGCCCGGCGACTTCCGCTTTCGCCTCTTCGGCCGCGAGTGGTACCTGCCCTTTACCAGCACAGTGGTGCTGAGCTTTGTGGCGACCTTGATCAGCTACTTGGTTTAGCAGCCGCGCGTGCCCCTCACCCCAGCCCTCTCCCCAGAGGGGAGAGGGAGCACAAGAGAACGGGCCCCGAATAACCCCCGCGCCCCTCCGGGGAGAGGGCTGGGGTGAGGGGCACGCTGCACCACAAGCTTCCCTCACGCCAACAAAGGCAGCGCGACCAGCCGGTCATCGGCCTGGGTGGCGGTGAGAGCCTCCAGGAATGTGCGGCGCCACCAGTGAACGTCTTGCGCGCGGATGCGCTCAAGCAGCTTTTGGTGGCGGCGCTGGCGCTCGGTCAGGGGCATGTGCAGGGCCTGCTGGATGGTCTCGCAGGTGCCGTCGGTGTCGTAGGGGTTCACCAGCAAGGCTTCTTTGAGTTGCTCGGCGGCGCCGGCAAAGCGTGAGAGCACCAGCACGCCGGGGTCGGCCGGGTCTTGTGCGGCGATGAACTCCTTGGCCACCAGGTTCATGCCGTCGCGCAGGGGCGTCACCAAGGCCACACGCGCCAGCCGATACAAGCCCGGCAGGCGCCGGCGCGCCACGTTGCGGTGCATGTAGCGCACCGGCACCCAGTCGAGCTCGCCGTAGTCGCCATTGAGCGCGCCCGTCAGGCTCTCGAGTTCCTGCCGCAAGCCGCTGTAGCTGACCAGGGCTTCGCGGCTGGGCGAGACGATTTGAATCAGCGTGGTGCTGCGGATGTTCTCGGGGTGGTTCTTGAGCAGCTTGGCAAAGGCCTTGATGCGCTGGGGCAGGCCCTTGGAGTAGTCCAGACGCTCCACCCCCAGCAGGATGCGCCGTCCGGCGTAGGCCTGGCGCATGCGCTCGTACATGTCGCGCGCCTCGGCGGCATGCGTGAGTGCAGCGAAATCGTCCACATCAATCCCAATGGGAAAGCTCGCCGCCTGCAGCGTGCGGCCATAGGCCTGCCAGCGCTGGCCATCGAGCCGCCGGGCACCGGCTTCCACCTCGGCATAGCTGGCAAAGTGCGCGAGGTCCGCCTGGCTCTGAAAGCCCACCAGGTTGTAGGAAAACAGCGCACGCACCAGCCAATCGGCCTGGGGAATGGCCGCCAACAGCAGCGGCGGCGGCATGGGAATGTGCAGGAAAAAACCCATGCGTTGGGCGCAGCCCAGCGTGCGCAACTCCATCGCCAGGGGGATGAGGTGGTAGTCATGCACCCACACGATGTCGTCCGGCCGCAGCAGGGCCTTGAGCTGGCGCGCAAAGAGCTGGTTCACGCGCCGGTAGCTGCCCACAAAGCCGGCATCCAGGTCGGCGAGGTCCAGCCGGTTATGGAACACGGGCCAGAGCACGCCGTTGCAGTAGCCCAGGTAGTAGCCGTCGTGCTCCTCCTGCGACAGGTCCACCGTGGCCAGGGTCACCGCACCGGCCTGCTGCACATGCAGCGCCTCCTCGACTGGCTGACCTTCGCGGGTGATGTGGCCGCTCCAGCCAAACCAGAGCCCGCCCCTGCCTTGCAGCGCGTCCCCCAGGGCCACGGCCAGGCCACCGGCAGAGGGCCGGCGCGGATCGGCCACGCGGTTGGAGACGATGACCAGGCGCGGCATGGCAGGCCCTAGATGACGCTGTCCCACGGCGCCGACAGGCGCACCGCGGCATTGATGATGCCGACCATGGAGTAGGTCTGCGGGAAGTTGCCCCACATCTCGCCTGTGACCGGATGCGTGTCTTCGGACAGCAGCCCCAGGTGGTTGCGGGCAGCGAGCATGGTCTCGAAGATCTCGCGCGCCTCGGCCTTGCGGCCCAGCCGGGCCAGCGCATCGATGCGCCAGAAGGTGCAGATGTTGAAGGCCGTCTCGGGCTTGCCGAAGTCGTCGGGGGCCTCGTAGCGGCGCATGTAGGGCCCGTCGCACAGGTGCGTCTCCAGCGCGGCCACGGTGGCGACAAAGCGCGGATCGTGTGCGTCGATGAAGCCGACCTCGATCATGAGCAGCGCGCTGGCGTCAAGGTCGCGCCCGCCAAAGCTCTCGGCAAAGGACTGGCGCTCCTCGCTCCAGGCGTCCTTCAAGATGCGCTCGCGCATGGCATCGGCGTGGCCCTTCCAGTAGGCCGCGCGCTCGGGCAGGTTCAGGGTGGGTGCGATCTTGGCCAGCCGATCGCAGGCGGCCCAGCACATAAGAGCCGAGGAGGTGTGCACCCGGGCGCGCGTGCGCAGCTCCCACATGCCCGCATCGGGCAGGTCGAAGGTGCGCCTGGCCTGCTCGCCCACGGCCTCGAGCTGCTGGAACTCGGCCACGCCCGCGGCACGCAGGATGCGCTGGTCATGGAAGGCCTGGGCCGCACCCAGCACCACGTTGCCATACACATCGTGCTGAAAATGCTCTTGCGCCTGGTTGCCCACACGCACCGGGCCCATGCCGCGGTAGCCGCCCAGGTGGGTCAGCACCTGCTCGGGCAGCTCGTGCTCCAGGCCCAGGCCATAAAGCGGCTGGATGTGCCCGCCACGCGCGGCCACCACGATGTTGAACAGCCAGCGCACATAGTCTTCCATGGTGCCCACTTCCGAGAGGCTGTTGAGCGCGCGGATCACGAAAAAGGCATCGCGCAGCCAGCAGTAGCGGTAGTCCCAGTTGCGTCCGCTCCTCGGCGCCTCCGGGATGCTGGTGGTCATGGCCGCCACAATGGCGCCGGTGTCTTCATACAGCGAGAGCTTGAGCGTGATGGCCGCCCGAATGACGGCCTGCTGCCACTGCAGCGGTATGTGCAGGCGCTGGCTCCAGCGCCGCCAAAAGCCCAGGGTTTCCTGCTCGAAGTGGCGCGCTGTGTCGGCAATACCCTGCGCCAGGGTCTCGTCGGGGCCCAACAAAAAGTCGTGCTCGCGCGTGAGCAAAAAGGGCTGGCGCGAGAGCAGGTGCGCAATGGAGGCGTCGCTGTACAGGCGCAGGGTCATCTCCGGCCCCACAAAACGCACATGGTTGCTGCCGCGCGTGATCAGCGGCTCGATGCGGCCCCAGTCAAAGCGCACATCCACCGACACCCGGATGCGCGGCGCCCCGCTCAGGGGCCGCACGCGGCGCACGATGGTGGTGGGCTTGAAAAAGCGCGAGCGCGAAAAAAAACGCGGCGCAAAATCCGTGATCTCCAGGCCTTGGCCCAGCCGGTCAAACAGCTGCGTCTTGAGCACCGCAGTATTCGGCTCGTACCACTGACGGGCCTCGGCGAAGTCCTCGATTTCAATGGCAAAGGCGCTCTGCCCCGCGTCCTGACCGTCACCCGGGTTGAGCAGGGCGCTGAAAACCGGGTCACCGTCAAAACGCGGCAGACAGCACCACACGATGCGCCCACGCTGGTCTACCAGCGCGCTGAAGGCGCAGTTGCCAATCAGGCCCAGCGACAGCGAGCTCGGCGCTGCCGGGGCAAAACGGGCGGCCGCCTGGGTGGCGTTCATGCAGGCCCGGCCCGAGGCAGGCCTGGGGCAGCTTGGCGCATGGCGAGCAGCGAGTGAGCCAGCCACTGCCGCAAACCGGCAGGGCTGTCACAGCGGTGCAGCGCAGCGGTGCTGCCCTGCCCCACCTTGATGGCGGCACCCCCGGCCTGCTGCGCCCAGGCAAAGCCGGTTTCGTCGGTGAGGTCATCGCCGGCGAACCAGGGCTGGCGCCCGGCAAAGGGCGCCTCCTTCATGAAGCAGGCCATGGCCTGCCCTTTGTTCACACCCAGCGGCTTGAGCTCGACCACGCACTTGCCACGTAAGAGTTCTGTGCCCGGCGTGCGCTCGCAGGCCTGGGCCATGGCGTCCAGGCAGGTCTGCTCCAGGCTGGGCCGTTGGCGGTAGTGCAGCGCCACGGCGCTGGTCTTGCGCTCCATGCGCAGGCCGGGGTAGTGGCGCATGAGTTCCTCGGCCATCAGGGTGGCATAGCGCAGGTCGGGCGGGCGGGGTTCGGTGAGGCGGCCCGAGGCCAAGCGCCGGAGTGCGCCATGTTCGGCCGCCGCAGGCAACTGGAGCGGGGCCAGCACATGGTCGAGGTCGGCCAGCCGACGGCCAGAGACGATGGCCAGCGCACCGTCCAGCCGCTCAGCCAATTCCTGCAAGAGCTCGATCAAGGCCGGAGCTACCTGCACGGCCTCCGGCCGGGGCGCGATATCAGCCAGCGTGCCGTCGAAATCCAGAAACAGCGCCGTGTCCGATGGCGAGATCGGCGGCAGCACCGACGGGAATGACGCAAGGGATGGCATGCCCCGCCAAGCTAACAGTGATCAGGTGATGGCGGTGTAGTCCAAGGCCGAATTTGGGCGGGCGGGCTCAGCAGCGGGCATGCTGCCTGTGGACAGACCGCGCCCTCACCCCTGCCCTCTCCCAGAGGGAGAGGGGGAAATACGGGGACCTTGTCTTGTTCGCGGGAGAACGTGTCCTGAGGCGGCCTTGTTTTCCTCCCTCTCCCTCTGGGAGAGGGCCGGGGTGAGGGCACGCGGCGGTGGTGCCCTGCAGCCCACTCAGCTCAGCGCCTGAATGCGCGCCTGGCGCACCGCTTCTCCAATCTTCTCGCCCTGCAGGCCTTGCGCCTGAGCCCTGGCCGCGATCTCGGCGGTGGGCACGGCCAGGGCCTGGGCCTGGGCCGCGAGCAGGCGTGCGCGCTGGGGATAGGTATGCTCCTCCAGACCCAGGCGGCCGCGTGCATCGCACTCGCAGGCCAGCAAGATCTCTTCAAAGCGCTGGGGCTTGCGGATGGCGTCACAGCGCTCCAGCAGGCGCAACACGGCCTCAGGCCCAAACTCTGCGCTGCGATGAAGGTTCCCATGCTCGCGCGCCACCACGTCGGCCAGTTCGCGGCAGTCCACCGGCACGCGCAGGCGCTCGCACACCGCCTTGAGCAGGCGGGCGCTGCGCTCTTCATGGCCGAGGTGACGGGGCAGCAGGTGCACGGGGGTGGTGCCCTTGCCCAGGTCGTGCATGAGGCAGGCAAAGCGCACGGTCAGAGGCGCCTGCAGGCGCGCTGCCATGTCCAGCACCATCATGAGGTGCACGCCAGTGTCCACCTCGGGGTGGTACTCGGGCCGCTGGGGCACGCCCCAAAGGCGATCGACCTCCGGCAGCAGCCGGGCCAGTGCTCCGCAAGCACGCAGCACCTCGAACATGCGCGAGGGCCGGGCCTGCATGAGCCCGCGCGAGAGCTCCTGCCACACGCGCTCGGGCACCAGAGCGTCGACCTCGCCGGCCTCCACCATCTCGCGCATGAGCGCCAGGGTCTCCGGGGCCACGCTGAACTCTGTCAAGCGGGCGGCAAAGCGGGCCAGCCGCAGGATGCGTACCGGGTCTTCGGCGAAGGCGGGGGTGACATGGCGCAGCACCTGCGCCTTGAGATCGGCCTGGCCGCCATAGGGGTCGATGAGCTGGCCGCTGTCGTCTTGCGCAATCGCATTGATGGTGAGGTCGCGCCGAGCCAGGTCTTCTTCCAGGGTGACGCTGGGCAGGGCCTGCACGGCAAAGCCGCGGTAGCCCTGGGCGGTCTTGCGCTCGGTGCGGGCCAGGGCGTATTCCTCGCGGCTGTGCGGATGCAGGAACACCGGGAAATCCTTGCCCACCGGCAGGAAGCCCAGCGCGGTCAGGTCATCGGGCGTGGCGCCCACCACCACCCAGTCGCGGTCTTGCACGGGCAGGCCCAGCAAGGCATCGCGGATGGCACCCCCGACCTGGTAGATCTTCATGGGCACCAAGTTTAGGGCCGGGTCAGAGGGCCTGTCAGGGGCGCGCCCGGTAGGGCTCTTGGGAGGGCACGAAGTCCTGTTCGGCCAAGGCCGCGTCGATCCAGGCTTGCACGCCAGGCAAGGCGCACACGCGCTCGATGTAGGCGGCCACGGGGGCCGACACCGGCAGTCCATAGGTCTTGATGCGCATGCACACGGGTGCGAAGTAGGCGTCAGCGATGCTGAAAGCGCCAAAGAGGAGCGGGCCGCCATGGCGGTCCAGCAGCTCGGTCCACATGGCCTCGATGCGGGCGACGTCCTGGCGCACCGCCGGCTTGTCGCGCCAGATGAGCTGGCCCACGGCATGCAACTGCGCCTCGATGTTCATGGGGCAAGCCGTGCGCAGCGCCGCAAAGCCACTGTGCATCTCGGCGCAGATGCTGCGAGCGCGGGCGCGGGCGGCCGCCTCGGCAGGCCAAAGCTGCTTGTCCGGAAACTGCTCGGCCAGGTACTCGGCAATGGCCAGGCTGTCCCAGACCACCAGGGCACCATCGACCAGCACGGGCACCTTGCCCACGGGGCTGAGCGCATCCATGGTCTTGCGGAAGGGCGAGCCCGGGGCGAAACCATCGAAGCGCACCATGATCTCCTGGAACGGGATGCCAGCCTGGGCCAGCAGCACGCCAGGCCGCATGGACCAGGAGGAATAGTTCTTGTTGCCGATGTAGAGCTGGAGCATGCAGGTGGGGACTTTCAGGCCTGGCGGCCAGCCGCCGAGCGGCGCTCCAGCAGGCGGCTGCGCCAGCCCCGGTGGCCCAGGTAGGTGGGGGCGATCGCCATGAGCGAGGCCGGCTCAATGCCCAGGGCCTGCAGGCCTGGGTGGTGGCCAGTGGCCACGTTGGGCACCTTCATGGAGTCCAGGTTGTCACGGCTGAGCAGCGGCTCGCCCGGCATCAGCTCCATGAGCCGGGCCTGCACGCGGGCCAGCGCATCGGGCAAAGGAAAGACCGGGCGGCAGCGCCCCTGGTTGGCACCGCTGATGCGGCCCGCCAGCTCCACCAGCTCGCGCAGGGTGAACACATCCGGCCCGCAGGCCTCGTAAATCTGCCCGATGCTGGCGTGCGCATGGGCCTGGCCCAGACAGGCCACCACGGCCTGCGCCACGTCTTCCACCCACACGGGCTGAAAGCGCGCCGAGGCACCGGCCAGGGGCACCACGGGAAAGAGCTGCTGCAGATCCGCGAAGGTGTTGAGGAACTTGTCTTCGGCGCCAAAGATGACGCTGGGCCGAATGAGCGTGAGCTCAAGCGCCGCCTGGTGCAGCACCTGTTCAGCGCGCGACTTGCTGCGCAGGTAGTTCGAGGGCAGCGCCTCGGGATTGCGTATGTCAGCGCCCAGGGCGCTGACGTGCACCACGCGGCGCACGCCCGTGGCCTGGCAGGCCCGGGCCAGCTTGCCGGCCAGCTGCACATGCGCGCGGTCAAAGGCCTGCGCGCTGCCCTGCAGGATGGCGACCAGGTTCACCACGGCGTCATGCTGGGCCACCAGCGCGCACAGCTGGGCCTCGTCGTGCACATCGGCCTCCACCGCAGTCAGCAGGGGCAAGGTCATGACATTCGAGGCATTGCGCAGGCGCCGCGTGGGCACCGTCACCTGCACCGACTGGCGCACGAGCTTTTCGCAGACATGGCGACCGACAAAGCCGGAGCCGCCCAGCACAAGAACTTTTTGAAGCATGCAGCGATTCTGCACAAATCCGCTTGCCGCCCGAGCGCGGCGGGGCTTTCTGGCCGACGGCGGGCATCAGGCAAGGCGCCGGCCTACACGCGAGTGGGGTGCAGATCGGACAAGACAGGGGTGAAAAGCCAGACCGCGCCCTCACCCCGGCCCTCTCCCAGAGGGAGAGGGTGGAATTCAGGGCCCCGCTTTCACTCCATCTCCATCTCCATCTACCTCTCCCTCAGGGAGAGGGTTGGGGTGAGGGCTCGGCCTTTCTCTCCCTCTGGGAGAGGTGGGGGTGAGGGCTGCACACCTCGCGGCGGCCTCAGGGCATCTTGTCGTCGATGGGTGGTGCGCCGGCCTCGCGCGGGCCTACCTGGCCCAGGCGCGCGCGCAGGGACTGCGGCTGGCCGCTGAGCACGGCGGCGTAGACGGTGGCGTTGGAGAGCACCTTCTTGACGTAGTCGCGTGTCTCGTTGAAGGGCACGTTCTCGGCCCAGATGGCCGCGTCGAGCACCGGGCCGTTGCGCCAGGTGCGGGGCCGGCCCGGGCCGGCGTTGTAGGCCGCGGCCGCCAGGGCCATGGAGCCGCCGAAGTCGTCGAGTGCGCGCTTGAGGTAGGCCGTGCCGATGGTGATGTTGGTCTCGCGGTGGTTGATCTGGTCGGGCGTGAAACCCACCAGGCCGATGTGGCGCGCCGTCTCGCGCGCGGTGGCCGGCATGATCTGCATCAGGCCCGAGGCGCCCACATGCGAGCGCGCGTCCATGATGAAGCGGCTTTCCTGGCGGATGAGCCCGTACACATAGGCCGGGTCGAGGCCGATCTCGCGCGTGCGCTTGAGCACCAGCTCACGAAACGGCGTGGGAAAGCGCTGCTCGATGTCCATCTCGCCACGGGTGCGCTCACTGGTGTTGATGCAGCGGTCCCAGACGGCGCGCTCGCAAGCCAGTTGCGCGGCGGCCAGCAGCTCGCGCTCGGGCATGCCGCCTGGGCGGTGCAGGTTCACGGTGTAGTTCCACTCACGCACCCCATCGACCCGCAGGCCGATGGCGATGGCGTAGAGCGCCCGCTGCAGGCCCGGATTGGCTCGCGCCGCCTCGCGCTCCTCGGCGCTCAGAGGCGCCGGCTTGGCGGGCAGGCTCACGCGCTGGCCGAGTTCCTCCAGAGCCAGCTGCTCATAAAAGCCACGAATGGACGCAATGGACTGAAACTGCAGCAGGGCCTGGGCGCGCTGGGGCTCAACCCCTGCCTCGCTCGCCGGCGCGGTGGCCATCAGGGCCTTGGCGCGCCAGTACACCCAGGTGGGGTCGCGCCGGCCCTCCTCGCTCATGGCCTCAATGGCCGCGAGCACCTGGCGCCAGTTCGGCACGGTGCCGGCCCGCAGTGCGGCGCGGGCCTTCCAGGCCAGCATGTCATCGGGCAGCGTGGCGTCTTGGTCGACGCGCTCGAAGTAGGCCAGCGCCTCGCGGTCCAGGCGCAGCGCGGCCTGCTTGCCGATCACGCCCCAGACCCACTGGCGCTCCTCGGCCGTGAGCTGCAGGCCCCACTTGCGGCGCAGCTGCTCGGCCGCGGCGGCAGGGTTCTGGGCGGCCAGGCGCACCAGGGCCAGGGTGATGAGCTCCTTGCGCTGGCGCGTGAAGGCAAACTTTTTGTCATCGAGAAACTTGGCCGGCTCGGCCTGCACCACGCCCAGGTACTTGAGGGCGTCGGGCGCCACGATCTCCACCGCATCGCGCACGGGCCGAGCCCGGTTGGCCTCGATGGCCAGGCGCGCCTTGCGCCACACCTGCTCGGCCGGCAGCAGCCGCGCCGAGTGCAGGCGGTCGGCAGCGGTCTTGCAGCCGTCGTCGGCATCGCGCTGGGCATGCCAGAGGCGCCGCACCTCCTCCACCAAGCGGGCGGGCGTCTCACGGGGCGCCTTCAGGTGCTCCACCAGGATGGCATAGCAGCGGATCTCCCGGTCGTCGTTCATGCGGAACAGAGGCAACTCGGCGGAAAAAAGCGTCCAGTCGCGGCGCTGGCCCAGCAAGAGCATCCAGTCGTTGCGCAGGCGGTCTTCCTGATAGCTGCCCGCCCAGCGGGTGAAGAAGGCCTGCATCTCGGCGGGCGTGGCGTCTGACAGGCGGTTGCGCAGCTCCCAATACGCGGCCCAGGGTTCGAGCACATGGCCACGGGCCTGCGGCAGCAGGGCCTGCAGGCGAGCGCGGTCGCCGCGGTCAAAGGCCTGGCCCATGTCCAGCAGCACCTGGTCGGCGCGGGCATTGGGCGCGCTGGCGGCCGGGGCCTGCGCCCGGCCAGGCAAGGCAGCGACCCCCATCAGGAGGAGCAAGGCAGTGGTAACAAGATTTTTCGATAGCATGGGGGAATTATGGATAAAGCCACAGCACGCAAGACCCTGATTGAGCAACGGTTGAACCTGCCCGATCGCCTACAGCGCGCTGAACTGTTACAGCGGGTGCTGCGCATCTGGCTGGTGGGGCGGCCCGACACCGTGATCGGGGCGTATTGGCCGATCAAGGGCGAGTTCGATCCCCTGCCCGCCCTCTACCGCTGGCAAGAAGACGCCATGCTGGCGCAGTCGCTCTCCGGGAATGAGGCCCTGGCCCCGGCCGAGCCGATGCTGGCCACCGAGAGCCTGGCCCAGCGCCACAAGCGCAAGATCGGCCTGCCGGTGGTCAACAAGCAAACCAAGACGCTGAGCTTCCACGCTTGGTACCCGGGCTGCCCCATGGAAGAAGACGCCTACGGCATTCCCAAGCCCAAGGACACCGAGTTGGTGGTGCCCACCGTGCTGCTGGTGCCCTGCGTGGGCTGGGGACCTGGGGGCTACCGGCTGGGCTACGGCGGCGGCTTTTACGACCGCACGCTCGCCAGCTACCAACCGCCCCCGGTGACCGTGGGCCTGGGCTACAGCATGGGCTTTCTGCCCGATCTGCAGCCCGAGCCGCACGACGTGCCGCTGGGCGCCATCCTGAGCGACGAAGGCGTGGCCTGGCAGACCTGAGCCTCAGCCGGGCTGCGCGGCCAGGAAGCGCAGGTCGCCGGCGTAGCGCCTGAGTGTGTCCACGGCGCGGGCACGCTGGGCGGGCGTGGTGCTTTGGTGCAGCTCGGCCAGCACCTGGCAGCTTTGCCGCCGGATGGCCAGCATGGCGGCGCGGTCGCTCGGGTCGCTGGGCTCCAGGCTGCGCAGCATCATGGTTTTGAGCAGCGGTCGGGCCTGCTCGGGCGGCATTCCTGGCAAGGCGCGCAAGGTCTTCAGCATCTCCTGCTGGCGCCGCAGCCGCCGCTCATAGGTAGCGGCCACGTCCCAGGGGGCGCGAGCCAGGGCCGACTCCAGCGCCCGCCGCTGTTCGGCCTCCAGCCGGCCATAAAGCGATTCAGCACGCGAGAGACCCTGCTTGAGCCGCTCGGCCGCCAGGGCCTGAGGCGTCTGCTCCAGGTATTTCTCGCGGAAGGTCCGGTTGGACTTGGCCAGGCGCCGCTCCAGCTCGGCCAGCTGGGCCGGCGTGAGGCTGGAAAGAGCCTGCACCGCCGCAGGATCCACCACATCGAACAGGCCGCCAAAGCCCTGCAACTGGCCCATCACCTCCTCAACCATGCCGCACACCTGGGCTGCGCTCAGCTCACCCGGCATGAGCGGCTGCCAGCGGGTGAGCATGTCGGCATAGCCTGCAAGCTGGGTGCGCCGATGCCAGCCATGCACCTGCACCATGGCCTGGCGCATCACGGGGCGCTGGGTGTCATTGAACTCGAGGTAATCGGTCAGCCACCACCAAGCGGCCTCGTGGGCGTGGTTGTAGGCCAGGCGCACGGTGCTGCAGCCGGTCAACAAAGCGGCCAGCAAGGTCGCCATCAGGCTGGTGCGGATAATCTGGGTCCAACGCATACACATCCTGAAAGCTCATCCATGGCAGGTACAGGCAGCAAGACAGCGCTCGATGTGGTCATCATGGCCGCCGGCAAGGGTACGCGCATGAAAAGTGCGCGGCCCAAAGTGTTGCACCGTTTGGGGGGCCGCGCTTTGCTATCCCATGTGCTTGACCGGGCCGTGCAGTTATCGGCCCGGCGCGCGGTTGTCATCACCGGCCATGGCGCAGCCGAGGTCGAGGCGGCCGTGCAGGCCCTGCCCCTGCCCGGTCTGCAGCTGGCCTTTGCGCGGCAGGAGCCCCAGCTGGGCACGGGCCACGCGGTGCAGCAGGCCCTGCCGCAGCTGCCTGACGAGGGCATCGCCCTGATCCTTTCAGGCGACGTGCCCCTGACGGAAACGGACACGCTGCAGGCCCTGATGGCGGCCTGCGATGGCTCGCGCCTGGCCCTGCTCACCCTGGACATGCCCGACCCCACCGGCTACGGCCGCATCGTGCGCCAGGGCGATGCCGTGCAGGCCATCGTGGAGCACAAGGACGCCAGTGACGACCAGCGGCGCATCACCGAGATCTACAGCGGCATCATGGCCGTGCCCACGCGCCTTTTGCGCGGCTGGCTCGCCCGGCTGGACAACCACAACGCCCAGCAGGAGTACTACCTCACCGACGTGGTGAAGTTCGCCGTGGCTGACGGCATGCCCGTGGTGGCGCACCGCATCAGCGACGCGGCCCAGGTGGCCGGCGTCAACAGCCCCGCACAACTGGCCGAGCTGGAGCGCGCCTACCAACTCCGGCGCGCCCAGGCCCTGATGGCCCAAGGCGTGCGCCTGGCCGACCCGGCCCGCTTTGACGTCCGCGGCGAGCTCGTGTGCGGCGCCGATGTGGAGATTGACGTGGGCTGCGTCTTCGAAGGCCGCGTGGAGCTGGGCGAGGGCGTGCGCATCGGCGCGCACTGCGTCATTGCGAATGCCCGCATCGCCGCCGGTGCCATGGTTCACCCCTTCACCCACATTGACGGCGAAAAACTCGGTGTGGAAGTGGGCGAAGGCGCCCTCATCGGTCCCTTTGCGCGCCTGCGCCCCGGCGCTCAGCTGGGGGCCGAGGTGCACATCGGCAACTTCGTGGAAGTAAAAAACTCCACCCTGGCCGCAGGCGCCAAGGCCAACCACCTGGCCTACCTGGGCGACGCCACCGTGGGCGAGCGCGTGAACTACGGCGCCGGCAGCATCACCGCCAACTACGACGGCGCCAATAAGCACCGCACCGTGATTGAGGCCGACGTGCACGTGGGCAGCAACTGCGTGCTGGTAGCACCCGTCACCCTGGGCGCCGGCGGCACCATAGGCGGCGGCTCCACCATCACCAAAGACACGCCGCCCGGTGCCCTGAGCGTGGCGCGCGGCAAACAGCTGACCCTGCCCAACTGGCAGCGGCCGACGAAGAAAAAATGAACGATTGGCCCGCGTAGGAGCCCGGTCCTCCGGGCGATCACCGCAGTCCACCACCGCTGGCCCTCACCCCGACCCTCTCCCAAAGGTAGAGGGAGCCAAACAAGCTCAGACCAGTGGCAACTGGGGCCGGAACTTGGCGCGGTGGATGCTGAAGAAGGCCTTGACGTTGCGCACGTTCGCATCGGTGGTGAACAGGCGCTGGGCCAGAGCGGCGTAGGCCGGCATGTCGGCCACGCGCACGATGAGCACGAAGTCTGGGCCGGGGGAGACGCGGTAGCACTGCTGCACCGCATCGTCTTGCACCACGCGGGCCTCGAAGGCGCGGGCGAGCTCGTCGCCCTGCCGGTCCAGCGTGACTTCCACCACCGCCGTGAGGCCGTGGCCTTGCGTGGCCGCCAGCCGGTCTTCGCTGAGCACAGCCATGTGGTGCTCGATGAGGCCGGCCTCGCGCAAGCGCTTGACGCGCCTCAGACAGGTGGCGGGCGAGACATGCACGGTGGCGGCCAGGTCTTGGTTGCTGCGTGAGGCGTCCCGTTGCAGCTCGTCCAGGAGGCGCAGATCGGTACTGTCCAGCGCCAAAGATCCGACTAATTGATTCACTGATTCCATATTTATGAAATTTACCTCCAAAAATCTTAAATTTAGATTGTTTATTGCATTAAAGTTAATTTAAAGGAAGCTTCATTCATGCACAAGCGCCTAGCATCGCTGACAAAGAGGAGAACTTTTCATGTGTGGAATCGTCGCCGCGGTGTCCAGCCGCAACATCGTCCCCATCCTGGTCCAGGGCCTGCAGCGCCTGGAATACCGGGGCTATGACTCCTGCGGCGTGGCCGTGCACGACGTCAGCCTCAAGCGCGCGCGCAGCGTCGCGCGCGTGGCCGAGCTGCAAAGCCAGGTGGACGCCGAGCAGATTGCCGGCGGCACCGGCATCGCCCACACCCGCTGGGCCACGCACGGCGCGCCGGCGGTACACAACGCGCATCCGCACTTCAGCCACGGCACGGGGGGCGACGCCCTGCACAAGCCCGGCCGTGTGGCGCTGGTGCACAACGGCATCATCGAGAACCACGAAGAACTGCGCGCCGAGCTCAAGGCCCGGGGCTACACCTTCCAGAGCCAGACGGACACCGAGGTCATCGTGCACCTGGTCGACAGCCTCTATGAGGGCGACCTCTTCGAGGCCCTGCGCGCGGCCATCGCCCGCCTGCATGGCGCTTACGCGATTGCCGCTTTCTGCAAGGACGAGCCGCAGCGCGTGGTGGGCGCACGCGCGGGCTCGCCACTCATTCTTGGCGTGGGCCAGGGCGGCGAGCATTTCCTGGCGAGCGACGCCATGGCCCTGGCCGGCGTGACGGATCAGATCGTCTACCTGGAAGAAGGTGACCTGGTGGACCTGCAGCTGGGCAAGCACTGGGTGCTGGACAAGGCCGGCCGCCAGGTGCAGCGCCCCGTACGCACCGTGCAGGCGCACAGCGGCGCGGCCGAGCTGGGCCCCTACCGGCACTACATGCAAAAGGAAATCTTCGAGCAGCCGCGCGCGATTGCCGACACGCTCGACGGCGTGACCGGTATCGCGCCCGAGCTGTTTGGCGACGGCGCGTACAGCCTCTTCAAAGAGGTAGACTCCGTGCTCATCCTGGCATGCGGCACCAGCTACTACAGCGGCTGCGCGGCCAAGTACTGGCTCGAAGACATCGCGCAGATACCCACGCAGGTGGAAGTGGCCAGCGAATACCGCTACCGCACCAGCGTGCCCAACCCGCGCACGCTGGTGGTGACCATCAGCCAGAGCGGCGAGACCGCCGACACCCTGGCCGCGCTGCGCCATGCGCAAGGCCTGGGCATGGACAAGACCCTGACCATCTGCAACGTGGCCACCTCGGCCATGGTGCGCGAATGCAAGCTCGCCTACATCACGCGCGCCGGTGTGGAAATTGGCGTGGCCTCCACCAAGGCCTTCACCACGCAGCTGGCGGGCCTGTTCCTGCTCACGCTGGCCTTGGCGCAAACGCGTGGACGCCTCACGCCCGCAGAGGAAACGGCCCACCTCAAGGCCATGCGCCACCTGCCCTCGGCCCTGCAGGCCGTGCTGGCGCTCGAGCCGCAGCTCATGGCCTGGGCCGATGACTTTGCCAAGATGGAGAACGCTCTTTTCCTGGGCCGGGGTCTGCACTACCCCATTGCCCTGGAAGGCGCGCTCAAGCTCAAGGAGATCAGCTACATCCACGCCGAGGCCTACCCGGCGGGGGAACTCAAGCACGGCCCCCTGGCCCTGGTGACGAGCAGCATGCCGGTGGTGACGGTGGCACCCAACG
Organism: Comamonadaceae bacterium; assembly: GCA_027486255.1. GTDB lineage: Bacteria > Pseudomonadota > Gammaproteobacteria > Burkholderiales > Burkholderiaceae_C > Polaromonas. Next base: position 25,663 of record JAIXPL010000006.1, on the reverse strand, counting down.
ACAGCCTGCTGGAAAAGCTCAAGAGCAACATGCAGGAGGTGCGCGCACGCGGCGGCATGCTCTATGTGCTGGCCGACGCCGACACGCGCATTGAAAGCGGCGAGGGCCTGCACGTGATCCGCATGCCCGAACACTATGGGCCCTTAAGCCCCCTGCTGCACGTGGTGCCGCTGCAGCTGCTGGCCTACCACACGGCTTGCGCGCGCGGCACCGACGTGGACAAGCCGCGCAACCTGGCCAAGAGCGTGACGGTGGAGTAATAAGCCGCCAAGCTCTGGTCGGCCAGGCTTGCCCAAGTGCAGGCCTCAGGAATGTCTTCTTTTTTAAAATTGTTTGAAATTTGTAACAAACAAGGAAGCATCCATGGCCACCCTAGGCAACCTGATCTGGTTCTTTACTGGCGGCTTCGCACTTTTCTTGGCCTACGGGCTGGGCGCCATCCTCTTCTTTCCCGCCTTCATTCCCCTGTTCAGGATGGCGGTGTACGCGGCCTGGCCTTTTGGCCGGGGCGTGGTGACGCAGTCGCAGCTCCAGCAATACAAAGAAGCCACCGGCCGGGGCAACGAAGTCAGCACGGCCAAGGCGGTGCTCACCAACCTGAGCGGCATAGCCAACCTGCTGTGGCTGTTCACCTTCGGCATTGGCATTGCCTTTGTGCATTTCATTGGGATGTTGGCCAATCTGGCCCTGTTCTGGACCATCGTGGCCATTCCCAACATCGTGGGCCACTGGCGCATGATCCGGGTGGCGCTGATGCCCTTCAACAAGGTGATCGTGCCCAAGGGTCTGGAAAAAGAGATCGAGGAAGGCATCGCCAAGGGCAAGCTGGGCCTGTAAAAAACAAGGGGGCAGGGCCCCTGGAATGAGGCGCCAAGGCTAAGCCCCCCGGGTAAAATTAAACGTTTGTTAATAACAATTGTTTTGAATTTTGCACCGGGCTACTACCTCCATCGCAGCTGATCGCCTTGTACCCAGAGGCTCGCGCCCATGAGCAGGCGCGACTTGCCGCTGCGGGTGCAGCTTGACGGGGTGACGGTCTCGGCGATCGATCCGGGCCAAACAGCTCGGCTGCCGGCACGCGCCGGCGCGCGCTACCGCTTGAGGCGCGAGGAAGAATCCACGTCAACAGGGGCCAGCGCTGCCGCTCAGCCCGCCGACGCACCGGGCGTCCTGGCCACGCGCCAGGGCGACGACCTGCAGATCCAGTACACCGACGGCACCCAACTGGTGCTGGAATCCTTCTTCCCGGAATGCAGGCGCCAGGCCTGCGAGATCGACCTGCCTGACGCAGACGCGGCCATGCGGCTGCATGGTGACAGCCGCGCCACCGGCCAGGCCCTGTACGCCTACGGGCCCAGCGCCGAGACGGGGGCGCTCCTGCAGGCGCAAGGCCTCTCGCTCCAGGGCCTCCCCGGCCTGCGCAATGACGAAGGCATGCTGCGCTTTGAGCCGGCACAAGAGTCGCGCAGCAGCTGGCTGCCGGCCCTGGGGCTCTTGGGCCTGGGCGGCGGTGGTGGCGGTGGCAGTGGCGGCGCCTCACCCGACCGCACCGCACCCACCATCAGCTTGAGCAGCAACCAGGCCAGCCTGGTGGCGGGCGAAACCACCACCATCAGCTTCACGCTCAGCGAAGACAGCAGCGACTTCAACCTCAGCGACGTCACCGTCAGCGGGGGCAGCCTCAGCAACTTCCAGGGCAGCGGTAAAAACTTCACCGCTGTGTTCACCGCGCGGGTGGCGGGCAATGCCAGCGTCAGCGTGGCCAGCAGCCGCTTCAGCGATGCGGCAGGCAACGACAACACCGACGGCAGCGAAGCCAACAACAGCCTTGCCCTCACGGTGCTGCCGGCGGTGATTGAGCTCTCGGCCATGAGCGCAGGCTCGGGCGGCTTCGTGATCAACGGGCAAAGCGCCAGCGACTACAGCGGCGTGAGCGTGGCCAGCGCCGGCGACGTGAACGGCGACGGCCTGGACGACCTCATCGTGGGGGCCTACCGCAGTGACCATTCGATCTTTGTAGATGCCGGACGCAGCTATGTGGTCTTCGGACAAACCGGCACCTCGGCGATCGATCTCTCGGCCGTGGCCGCAGGCACCGGTGGCTTTGTGATGAACGGTGAGTCCAACAATGACTGGAGTGGCTTCCAGGTGGCCAGCGCAGGCGACCTCAATGGCGATGGCCTGGCCGACCTGATTGTGAACAGCTACAGAAGTGGTGCATCTGGTTTGATACAGGCAGGGCGCAGCTACGTGGTCTTCGGCAAGGCCAACACCACGGCGGTGGACCTGGCCAACGTGGCCGCAGGCAATGGCGGCTTCGTGATCAACGGGGAGGCCACAGGCGACAACAGCGGCCACAGCGTGAGCGGAGCAGGTGACGTCAACGGCGACGGCATCGCCGACCTCCTCGTTGGCGCTTACCTGGCTGATCCAGCGGGCGGCCTGAGCGCGGGCAAAAGCTACGTGGTGTTCGGCCAGGCGGGTACCGCAGCGGTGAATCTGACGGCCGTGGCCGGGGGCACCGGCGGCTTTGTGATCAACGGCGAGAACACACAAGACAACAGCGGCTTTTTTGTGGCCAACGCCGGCGATGTGAACGCCGATGGCCTGGCCGATGTCTTCATCAGCGCCTACCGGGCCGATCCAGCCGGCCTCACGAATGCCGGCCGCAGCTACCTGGTCTTCGGCAAGACATCGACCACCGCCATCGATCTGTCTAACGTGGCGGCTGGCCTGGGGGGCTTTGTTCTCAACGGAGAGAGCGCTCAGGATGAAAGTGGCTACCGATTGGCCGGCACTGGGGATGTCAATGGCGACGGCCTGGCCGACCTCATTGTGGGAGCCTACAGAAATGATTCTGCGGCCGGCACCGATGCCGGTCGAAGCTACGTGGTCTTCGGCAAAACGGGCACCACCGCGGTGAATCTCTCATCCGTGGTGGCGGGCAACGGCGGCTTCGTCATCAACGGCCAGAATGTCGATGACAAAAGCGGCGTGAGCGTGGCCAGCGCCGGCGATATCAACGGCGACGGCCTGATGGACCTGATCGTGGGCGCGCAAGGCGCTGACCCGGCCAGCGGCGGCTCCGACGCCGGCCGCAGCTACGTGGTCTTTGGCAAGACAGGCACTGCCGCAGTTGACCTGTCCGACGTGGCCAATGGCGTGGGCGGCTTTGTCATCAACGGCCAAAGCACAGGCGACAACAGCGGCGTGAGTGTGGCCGCCGCCGGCGACGTCAATGGGGACGGCCTGGCCGACCTCATCGTAGGCGCCTGGTACCACGACGCAGCAGGCATCACCGATGCCGGTCGCAGCTACGTGATCTTCGGCAGCACCGGTAGCGCTTTCTGGCACAGCAGCGTCGACTGGCTGGGCACCGACGGCGCCGACACCCGCAGCGATGGCGGCAGCGCCCAGACCCTGGTGGCCGGTGCCGGCAACGACAGCCTCAGCGCCACGGCCGCGAGCGTGCTCTACGGCGGCGCGGGCAACGACAGCTTCGACATCAACGCGGCCATGGTCACGGCCCTGCAAAGCCCCATGGGCAGCGGCGGCAACGTGGACCAGCTCGTCCGCATCGACGGCGGCAGCGGCATCGACACCGTGCTGCTCTCCGGCAGCAGCCTGGTGCTGGACCTCACGCAAGTAGCCAGCCAGGCCGCCAGCAGCCCGACCGGGGGCAGCCGCATGCACAGCGTAGAAATTTTTGACATCACCGGCTCGGGCAACAACACCCTCAAGCTCACCCTGGCCGACGTGCTCGACCTCGGTTCAGCCAACCTCTTTGCCACCACGGGCCGGCAGCAGCTCATGGTCAAGGGCAACGCGGGTGACCAGGTGGACCTGGCCGATGGCCTGAACACCACCGGCTGGACGCAGCAAGGCAGCGCCACCCTGAGCGGTGCCAGCTACCAGGTGTGGAGCCACGACACCAGCCTGGCCACGGTGTACATCCAGTCGGGGCTCCAAGTCCTTTAGAGCGTCCCCTTTAGAGCATCCTGTAGAACGCCCCGGCACCCAGGCGCCTTCTGCTACCCTGAGGCCCGTGAGCACTGACCCCTTTTTTCTGCCCCTGAGGCGCGCCATGCGCGGCACCCTGATGCTGGGCCTGGTCCTGATGCTGAGCGCCTGCGCGCCCGAGCCCGCGGGCTCGGACCATGAAATCGTGCGCATCCCCGCCCTGGGGCCCAGCTCAGGCCCCACGCCCATGGTTCGCATGAACGCCCAGGAAACGCCGGACGGCCCCGTGGTGATCAAGCAGATCAAGGAGGAGTACTACAGCTGCGCCGGCCTGGTGGGCGAGTGGTTCCTCAAGCTGGTGGTGGCCGAGATGAACTTCCTGGCCCGCCAGGGCGAGATGGAGCGCATGGACGGCAGCGCCTGCGCCGTCAGCCTGGGCCTGCAGGGCGTGGGCACCGGGCGCATCAAGATCCACCTGTTCCGCGATCCGGCCGAAGCGAACGACTGCCTCTTCAAGCGCAAGTGCAGCATGGCCCGCAACGTCACGCTCATTCCCACGCAGACCGCGGTGCTGCGCTCGTACTTCCTGTCTGACCTGCAAGGCAGCGAGTACGTGCAGCATTGCCTGGCCCCGCCGGACAAATGGCACAAGGGCGTGAGCTGCGAGTACATCGGCAAAGCCGCCGCCCTGGGCGTGAAGGACCCGCGCTCCTGAGTGCGGCGCGGCCCAGGTACCCGGCCTTCTCAGGAAGGTGGGATGGGCAAAGGATGCGACACCACAGGCCGGGGCTGCAGCTTGCTGCAGTAAGCAAAAAACGCGTCGAGTTCGCGGCCCTTGTCGAACACCGCATCGGCGCCCAGGGCCAGGGCGCGGCGGCGGATGTCCGGCGTGGCGTAATTGGTGAGCACTACGATCTTCTGCCAGGGCTCGCGCTCGCGCAGGCTGGTCACCACGCCCAGGCCGCTGCCCTGCAGCAAAAAGAGGTCGACCACGGCGAGCTGCCATTGGCCCTCATGCCGCCTGAGCCACTCCACAGCCTCCTCTTCGGTGCCGCAGGCGCCACTGACCTGGAGTCCGGCGATTTCCTTGAACATCGCCATCAGGCTGTCGCGCAGCGCAGCGTTGTCTTCTACCAGGTAGATCATGAAGGCCAGGAAAAGTCGGTCGGTCACTTTAGCATTCGATAGCTGGACAACGCTCGCTTCGCGCGGTCTCGATACAAGTGTGAGTTCGGTATCGGGATGTCAAATCCTCATGGATGAGCTTCTTAAAAACTGATCCATGGGTACCATCGCAAAGCACGGTCCGGTCAGCTCAGCTGTCCGGCCGCTTCCCCTGAACCCACGCGGCTTGCACGGACCCTTCATGAAGAACGACCCTCCCCCTCTGGCCACCATGAACCTGCATGAAGAAGCCTCGCGCTACGCCCTGCTGCGCCGCCTCACGCCCACGCTGCGGCACCACATGGCCGGCGAGTTTCAGCCCATCGGCATGATGGCCGCGCTGCTCGAGCGGCGCGTACAGAACCCCAATCCCGACCTGTCCAGCCTGAAGGACAACTGCGCGTCCATCGGCCAGCTCTCACGCAACGCGGCCGAGACCTGCGTCAATCTCATGAGCTGGGTGGCACCACGCGCACCGGGCAGCGTGGCCCTGGGCGAGGCCGTGACCGAATGCGTGAACCTGCTGTCCACCAGCCTGCGCTTTCGCGGCTTTGCGCTGGCCCATGAAGTGCCGGAGCTGCCCACGCAGGTGTCCTGCACCGCCATCCGCAGCGTGCTGACGGCCGCACTCCTGGCCTTGAGCGATGAGGCTGACGAGCCCGCCGACCTGCTGGTGCGCGCAGAGGCCACGGCGCAGCAGGCGGTGATCGAGCTCACGCGCACCCCGGTCGACCGCCCCGCCGACAACCGCCTGTCCGACGACTACCGGCCCCTCACCTGGGACGACGTGGCTGCGCTGGCCGCTGCCGAATCGGTGACCCTGACGCGTTCGGGCACCAGCGTGCAACTGACCTTGCCCGCCCAGGCCGTCTGAGGCCGTCTAGGGCCGCAGGAGCGCGTGCCCACGCACAGGCGCTGCCTAGAATCTCAGGTATGCACCGCACCGCCCTTGTCTTGTTTTCCGGAGGTCAGGACTCCACCACCTGCCTGGCCCAGGCCCTGACCCGCTACGAGCGGGTGGAGACCATTGCCTTCGACTACGGGCAGCGCCACCACGTGGAGCTGCAGTCGCGCCTGAAGGTGCTGGAGGCCCTTCGCAGCCAGTTCCCACACTGGGCGCCACGCCTGGGTGAGGACCACCTGCTCGACCTGGGTGTGCTCGGCCAGGTGAGCGAGACCTCACTCACGCGCGACGTGGCCTTCAAGATGGAAAGCTCGGGCCTGCCCAACACCTTTGTGCCGGGGCGCAACCTGCTCTTTCTCACCCTGGCCGCCGCCCTGGCCTACCGGCGCGGGCTGGAGGTGCTGGTGACCGGCGTGTGCGAGACCGACTACTCCGGCTACCCCGACTGCCGCGACGACACCATGAAGGCCATGCAGCTGGCGCTCTCGCTGGGCATGGACAAGCGCCTGCTCATCGACACGCCACTGATGTGGCTGGACAAGGCGCAAACCTGGCAGCTGGCCGAAAAACTGGGCGGCCCCGCGCTGGTGGACCTCATCGTCGAGCACAGCCACACTTGCTACCTGGGCGAGCGCACCCAGCGCCACGCCTGGGGCTGGGGCTGCGGCCACTGCCCGGCGTGCGAACTGCGGGCCAGGGGGTGGGAGCGGTACAGAGAGAGTTGAGGCACTCGGGCCCTCACCCCAGCCCTCTCCCAGAGGGAGAGGGAGGAATACCAGGCTGCGCCGCTCGCCTCATCACCTCTTCTGCTGACTTCACTCCCTCTCCCTTTGGGAGAGGGCCGGGGTGAGGGCAAGCGCCTCACCGACCGAACGCGCTCAAGCCCCCGCCATACGCAGGCGGAACGCGGCACCACCTTCAGGCGCCCGCTCGAATTCCCAACGCTGCTCATGAAAGGCCGCCACCGCCGGCCGGTGCGCGATGGACACCAAAGCGCCGCCCGATTGCTGCGTCAAGGCCTTGAGCCGGGCATAGAGCGTCTGCTCGGCGGCCGCATCCAGCGCGCTGGTGGCCTCGTCGGCAAACACCCAGCGCGGCTTCTTGAGCAGCACCCGCGCCAGGGCCAGGCGCTGCTGCTCACCGCCCGAGAGCTTCTGGCTCCAGGCATCTTCGGCGTCCAGGCGCGCGGCCAGTTGCGGCAGCAGCGCGTCTTCCAGGGCCTGCCGCAGCTCGGCGTCGCTGAAGCGGTCGGCCGGCTCGGGGTAGGCCAGCGCATCACGCAAGCGGCCGTCGGGGACATAAGGTTTTTGCGGAATGAACATGGCCGGCTCGGGCATCTGCACCCGGCCGCGCGCGCCAGGCCAGATGCCCGCGAAAGACCGGAACAGCGTGGACTTGCCACTGCCCGAAGGCCCCTGCACCAGCACGCTCTGGCCAGCTTGCACGGCCAAATTCAGGCCCGAGAGCAGCACCTGCCCGCTGGGCAGCGCAACCGCCAAGTCCTCGGTGACCAGCTGGTTGCCCGAGGGTGCGGGCTCCAGCGATTCCGCCGCCTCCAGGGCCGCCATGTGCGCCTCAAAGCTGGTCAGGCGGTCGGTGGTGGCGCGCCAGGCCGCCAGGGTGCTGTAGTTGTCCACGAACCAGCTGAGCGAGTCCTGCACGCGGCCGAAGGCCGAGGCAATCTGCATCAACTCGCCCAGCTGAATGGCGCCCGAGAAAAAGCGCGGTGCCGCCACGATGAAGGGGAACACCGTGGCTGCCTGGCCGAAGAAGCTGGTGAACCACACCAGGTTCTTCTGCTTTTTCACCAGCTGCAGGTAGTTGCCCAGCACGGTGGCAAAGCGCGTGTCGAGGTGGGCGCGCTCCACAGTCTGCCCGCGGTCCAGTGCAATGGCTTCGCTGTACTCGCGCACCCGCACCAGGTGGTGGCGAAAGTCGGCCTCGTAGCGCTGCTGCAAAAAGTTCAGGCGAATCTGCGGCCGGCCGATGTAGTGCGTGGCCACACTGCCGGCCACGCAGTACAGCACCGCCATCCACACCATGAAGCCGGGGATGCTGTAGCTCTGGCCATCCAGCGTGAAGGCAAAGGCGCCCGAGAGCCCCCACAAAATGCCCACGAAACTGACCAGCGTCACCACCGCATTGAGCAAGCCCATGGACAGCGATACCGTGTAGCTGGTGAACAGGTTCAGGTCTTCCTGGATGCGCTGGTCCGGGTTGTCGGGTGAGGACGGCGCGCCCGGCTGGCCCTCGGTGGCGGAGACGGGCGCGCCATAGCGGGCCAGCTCCAGCGCATAAAAGCGGTGGCCGGCCAGCCAGCGCGCCAGGTAGTGCGTGGTCATCCACTCGCGCCAGCGGATCTCCAACACCTGCGTGAGGTAGAAGCGGTACACCGCAATGACGATGAAGCCAAAAGCCAGGTAGGTAAAGCGGATCAGCTCGCGCCAAAACACGGCCTCGTCTTTGTCTTGCAGCGCGTCGTAGAACAGGCGATTCCAGTTGTTGAGCAGCACCAGCATGTACACGGCCGCAAGATTCAGGGCCACGATGGCCGCCAGCAGGCCGCGCGCCTTCCACTTCTGCTCGGACTGGAAGTAAGGCAGGGACAGCGCCCAGACCTGCCGGGCGAATTGCTTGAAGCTGCGAAGTTTGTCCATCATGGCCGTCCTGGTGCCAAGCGCCCGGTAGCGCTTGTGAACGGCGATGGTAGCGGCGCGCAGGCCGCTGCGATGCAGCGCCCGTCCGGGCACAGGCCGGAGCGGGCGGGCAGGTGCCTTACTGCACCTTGATGTTGGCCGCCTTCACCACCGGGCCAAAACGTGCCAGGTCGCGGCGCATCAGTTCGGTGAACTGCTCGGGCGTGCCCGGCGTGGGCGAGATGCCCAGCTCATTGAGGCGCGCGCGGATGGCCGGATCGGCCAGCACCGCATTGAGCTCGGCGTTCAGCTTGTCCAGCACAGGCTTGGGCGTGCGCGCAGGCGCGAGCAGACCGACCCAGGAGCTGGCCTCGAAATCGGCCACACCCGACTCAATGAAGGTGGGCACGTCCGGCATGGAGGAGGCGCGCTGGGTGCTGGACACCGCAATCGCGTGTAGCTTGCCCGACTTGACGTGCTGCACCGCGCCGGCAATAGCGGTGTACACCAGAGGGATGTTGCCGCCCATCACGTCGATCATGGCCTGACCGCCGCCCTTGTAGGGCACGTGAACCAGATTGGCACCCGTGCGCTGGCGCAGCAATTCACCGGCGATGTGGGGCGTGCCACCCGTGCCCGAAGTACCGTAGGACAGACCACCGGCCTGGGTCTTGGACAGAGCGATCACCTCGCGCAGGGTCTTGGGCGCAAAGCCGGGGTTCGACACCAGAACCAGCACGGCATCGCCGATCTTGCCGATGGAGGCGAAGTCCTGCAGCGTGTTGAAGGGCACCTTGTCGAAGACATTGGGGTTGATCACCATGGTGCCGTCAAAGGCCAGCAGCAGGGTGTAGCCATCGGGCTCGGCCGTGGCCACCTGCTGCGTGCCGATGTTGCCCGAGGCGCCGGGCTTGTTGTCCACCACCACGTTCTGGCCCAGGCGCTTGGACAGGGCTTCGGCAATGAGGCGGCCGCTGGTGTCGGTCACGCCGCCGGGCGTGAAGGGCACGACCAGGCGGATCGGCTTGTTGGGGTAAGCCTGTGCCTGCGCAGCAGCCGGCAACAGGCCGGCGCCAGCCAAGCTGGCCAGCAAGACGGCGGCCAGGCCGCGGCGACGAAAAGATGGAATCAAGGGCATGCGAGTCTCCTGGAATTCTGAGGGTGGTAAACCATAGCATCCATGGCCGGCCTGTGCGCGCAAAAGCCCACTGCCCCTGGGGGGCAAGCCCCGGGTCACGGTCATGCACGCGACAGCTGGCCCCCTGAAAACATTCAAAATCCAACCATCTCCACCTTGCCCGGGCGTCCGCGGCGGCGCCCTCCTCCAGCCATGAACCTCCACCTTGAAGGCAAACACGTATTGATCACCGGCGGCAGCAAGGGCATTGGCCTGGCCTGCGCCAAAGGCTTTCTGGAGGAAGGCGCCAGCGTGAGCCTGGTCTCGCGCAGCACCGCCAACTTGGATGCCGCGCTGGCGCAGCTGCGCGCCCAGTGGCCCCAAGGCGTGGTGCGCACCTTCGCCGCCGACCTGTGCGATGCCGCCCAGGCGCTGAAGGTGCTGGACGAGGCCGAAGCCGCGCTGGGCCCTGTAGAGGTGCTGGTGAACTCCGCCGGTGCAGCCCGGCGCACCCCGGCCGAGGAACTCACGGCACAGGCCTTTGAGGACGCCATGCAGGGCAAGTACTTCAGCTATGTGCACATGATGGAACCCGTGGCCCGGCGCATGGGCGCGCGGGGCGAGGGTGCCATCGTCAACGTGGTGGGCTCGGGCGGCAAGTTCGCCAGCCCCGTGCACATGCCCGGCGGCGCGGCCAATGCGGCGCTGCTGCTGGTGTCGGCCGGCATGGCGGCGGCCTACGGCCCCAAGGGCGTGCGCGTGAACGCGGTGAACCCGGCGCAAACACTCACCGACCGCCTGCGCACCGGCCTGCTGGCCGAGGCCCGCCAGCACGGCATCACGCCCGAGGAAGCGCAGGCCCGCATCACCGCCCGCGTGCCGCTGGGGCGCCTGGCCCGCCCCGAGGAAGTGGCAGACGTGGTGGTGTTCCTCGCCTCGTCGCGCGCCAGCTACGTCACGGGCGCCTCGCTGGTGATGGACGGCGCGGCCAACCCCACGGCGGTCTAAGCATGAAGGGGCCGAGTGGGCCGAGTGGGCCGAGTGGGCCGAGAGGGCAGAGAGGGCCGCCCGAGATATACCCGAGCCGCACGCTGGCCCGCGCATTCCGATAGCATCGCGCCGGCCTGAAGAAGCTGCGATCTGCACTCCCGGGCCAGCCAAGCCCACCCTCCCCGATGCTCACCCCCCTCCTGCCCGACCTGGCCTGGGACCACGCCCTGCCGCCCACGCGCGATGCCGCCTTAGCTCGCGTGGCCCGCGTGCGGCCTGCCGCCTATGCGCGCACGCGCAACCACCTGGACGGCGCGGTCACGGGCCTGTCGCCTTACCTCACGCACGGCCTGCTCACGCTGCCCGAGGTGCTGGCCGAGCTGCTTCGCCGCGAATCCCTGGCGGTCGAGCACAAGCTGGTGTTTGAGTTCGGCTGGCGCGAATTCTTCCGCCACGCCTGGGCCCATGCGGGCGAGGGCATCCTGCAATCCATCCACGCCGGGCCCTTGCCCGACAGCGCCTACCAACCCGCGCTGCCCGAAGACATTCGCCAGGCCCGCACGGGCGTGCCTGTCATCGACCAGGCCGTGCGCACGCTCTACGCCACTGGCACGCTGCACAACCATGCCCGCATGTGGCTGGCCAGCTACGTGGTGCATGTGCGGCACATCCACTGGCGCGCTGGAGCCGATTGGCTGGTGGCCCACCTGCTTGATGGCGACCTCGCCAGCAACCACCTGAGCTGGCAGTGGGTGGCCGGCACCGGCAGCCACAAGCCCTACCTCTTCAATGCCGAGAACGTGGCGCGCTTTGCCCCCGAGCCCTGGCAAAGCCCAGGCAGCGTGGTGGACTGCTCGTATGAAGAACTCGAGCGCATCGCCCGCTCGCCGCGTACGCCACACCACACGCCCGCAGCTCACGCCGAGCCCCTGCCAGAGCCCGCCCTGCACGGCACACCGCCAGCAGCGCTTGAGGTGGGCGCGTCCGATGCCTCGGCGGTGCAAGGCCGCGAGGTGTGGCTGGTGCACCCCTGGGCGCTGCGCGCACCACCTGCGGACCTGCCGGCCGACGCGCTGCGCCTTGGCGTGTACCTCACAGAACACCATGCCGCCTGGCCCTGGCCCGAGGCGCGCTGGCATTGGGTCAACCGCGCCATGGCCGAGGTGGCGCCGCTGCGCTGGCACACCGACGCCACGGGCCTGGCCACCGCCCTGGCGGGCGCCGCGCGCGTGCGCAGCGTGGCCGACCCGCACATGGCACAGTGGCTGCAGCCCCTGGCGCAGCTCGACCCTGCTCCCACCCTCTTTCCCACGGTAGAACGCCACTGCACCAGCTTTTCACAGTGGTGGACGCGGGCTACCCGTGGCATGAAACACGCCGAGGAATTGCTGTGACTCAGCCCCAAGACACCCTGACCGTGCTGTACGACGGCGGCTGCCCCCTGTGCCGCCGCGAGATTGCGCATGTGCGCGGCCTGGCCGAGCAACGCGAAGGCAGCGCGCTGTGCTTTGTGGACATCAGCCAGGGCCAAGACATGGCCGCCGCCGAACGCGAGGCACTCTTGGCGCGCTTTCATGTGCAGCGCAGCGATGGCTCGCGCCTCTCAGGGGCGGCGGCCTTCACCGCCATGTGGAGCCGCCTGCCCGGCTGGCGCTGGCTGGCGCGCCTGGCGCGCTTACCCGGCATGCCCACCCTGCTGGAATGGGCCTACCGCGCATTCTTGAAGCTGCGGCCCGGCCTGCAGTGGCTGGCCCGGCGCTGGGAGGCCCCAGCAGCCACGGGCAGCGCAGCGCTGAGCCAGTACCTGGAGCGCGAGCTGCGCTCTGACCACGCGGGCGAAACGGGCGCCGTGTTCATCTACCGCGGCATCACGGCCGTGGCACGCTGGCGCGGCGACGCAGAGCTGCTGCAGTTTGCCCAGCAGCATGGCGAGACCGAAGCCGAACACCTGCGCCTTATTGAAGCGTGGCTGCCGCCTGCGCGCCGCAGCCGCCTGCTCGGCCCCTGGCGCCTGGCCGGCTGGCTGACAGGTGCCCTGCCCGCGCTGGCTGGGCGGCGCGCGGTGTACGCCACCATTGCCGCGGTCGAAACCTTTGTGGACCAGCACTACCAACAGCAGATCGACCACCTGCAGGCCCACGGCGGCCCCGAGGGCCTGCTGCCCCTCTTGCTGCAGTGCCAAGCCGACGAATGCCACCACCGCGACGAGGCGGCGGCAAAAGCAGGCGCAGGCCGGCCTGCGCTGCTGCGGCTGTGGTGCGCCACGGTGGGCACCGGCTCGGCCGCGGCCGTGTTACTGGCGCGCCGCATCTAGCAGCGCAGGCAGCCGCCACAATCGGGCCATGTCCGACTCGCCCACGCCCCCTAAAACGTCTGAGCGGCCTGAGCCGCCCGAACAGCCGCGCAACCCGCTGCACGGCCTCACCCTCGAAGCCATGGTGCGCGCCCTGGAGGCGCACTACGGCTGGGCCGAGTTGGGCCAGCGCATTCCCGTGCGCTGCTTCACACACGAGCCCAGCGTGAACTCCAGCCTCAAGTTCCTGCGCAAAACCCCCTGGGCGCGCGAGAAGGTGGAGGGGCTTTACCTCTTCATGCTGCGCGAGGTCAGACGTGGGGTGGGGCGGGGTTGAAGCCCACGCCTGCGCCATCAGGCAAGTGCCCTCATCCCGGATTCATGTCATTTCCATTCGATGGAAATTGGGGCGCCGCCGTTCTGGGGACATCCAGAATCAAGGTGCATCAATCCAAGGAGTACATCCCCATGAAACTCGCCAGCCTCAAGAGCGCGAGCCGCGACGGCATCCTCATCGTTGTCAACCGAGGGCTGACCCACGCCGTCCAGGTGCCCCACATCGCCCAGACCATGCAAGAAGCCATCGAGCGCTGGGACAGCGTTCGCGCTCCATTGCAGGAGGTGTCGGACCAGCTCAATCGCGAGAAAGCTGTCGGCGCCTTCCCGGTCGATGCCGACACACTGGCCAGCCCCTTTCCGCGCGCTTTCCAGTTCCTGGACGGCTCGGTGTACCTGCACCACATGGAAAAAGCGCGCAAGGCCCGCGGCGCGGAAATGCCCCCCAACTACAAGACAGAGCCGCTGATGTACCAGGGTTTGTCTGACCGCTTCATCGGCCCCCGGGAGCCCATGCTGATTCCCGACGAATCACTGGGGCTCGACTACGAGGCCGAACTGGCCGTGGTGGTCGATGACGTGCCCATGGGCACACCCGCCAGCGAGGCGGGCAAACACATCAAGCTGTTGATGCTGCTGAACGACTACACCCTGCGCACCCTCACCCGCAGCGAGTTACCCAAGGGCTTTGGCTTCATGCAGGCCAAACCCACCAGTTCCTTCTCGCCGGTGGCGGTCACGCCCGACGAGGTCGGTGTGGCCTGGGACGGCGAGAAGCTCGATCGCCCCATCCTGTCGTTCATCAATGATCGGCCCATGGGCTGTGCCAACACCGGACGCGACATGTTCTTCACCTACCCAACGCTCATTGCCCACGCAGCGCGCACCCGCTCGCTCAGTGCGGGCACCATCATCGGCGCCGGCGCGGTGTCCAACTTGGACAAGGAAACAGGCTATGCCTGCCTGGCGGAAGTACGAGCCGATGAAGAACTGCGCGACGGCAAGGCCACCACGCCATGGCTGAAATTCGGCGACCGCGTGCGCATTGACATGGTCGATGCCAATGGCTCTTCCATCTTCGGCGCCATCGACAACCTGGTGGCAAAAGGCTGAGGCCGCCATGCTGATCAAGCAAGAGTCCCGTATCCTGCTGCCCACCGACCCCACGACGCTCCCCCGCATTCAATAGGAGACGACATGCTTTGCAAGAAACTGCACCACGCGGCCTACCGCTGCCGAGACGCCCGGGAAACTGTGGATTTCTACACGCAGGTCCTGGGCCTGAAATTCACCCATGCGATGGGCGAAGACCATGTGCCTTCGACGGGGAAGTACAGCCCGCACATCCACATCTTCTTTGAGATGGAAGACGGCAGCAACATTGCCTTCTTCGAGTGCCCTCAAGATGAAGGCGAGGTGTCCGGACGCGACCAGAAGACGCCCGGCTGGATCCAGCACTTCGCTTTCGAGGTCCAGGATGTTCCGACGCTGATGCACGCCAAGCAGGACCTGGAAGCCAAGGGCCTGAATGTGGTCGGCCCCACCAACCACGACGACTTCATCACCTCCATTTACTTCTTCGACCCCTCGGGGCACCGTCTTGAGCTGACCGCGCGCACCTGCCATGACGCGGTGCGCATGCAACAGTTTGTGGACGAGGCGCCGTCCGTCCTGGCCCTGTGGGACAAGACGCGCGACTGGTCGCAGCGACACACCCTCTTTGGCGCCGCCTCGGGCTACAAGCGCGCCGATCAGTGAAGTCAAGCCCCATGAAATTAGTCATCCACAAGGAGATCGCATGATTCGACATCGCCTCAAAGCCTTCGTTCTGGCCACCTTCACAACGGTGGCTGCTGCCCAAGGCTACCCCGACAAACCCGTGACGCTCGTTCAGGGCTTTGCCGCTGGCGGGAACGCCGACACCATCGCCCGCATCGTCGCGCAAGGGCTCTCACGCGAGTTCGGTCAGCAGGTCGTGGTCGAGGCGAGAACGGGCGCTGGCGGCAACGTTGCCAGTGCCGCGGTGGCCCGTGCGCGCCCGGATGGCTACACCCTGATCCTGCTGACGGGCGGACATGCCGTGTCTGCGGCCATGTACAAGTCGCTCGCCTTCGACCCGGTCGATGACTTCGACTGGATCTCGATGCTGACCCGCTTTCCATTCGTGTTGGCCACAGCGCAGGACAGCCCGTACAAGTCGGTCAGTGACGTCGTGCGTGCAGCCAAGGCGGCACCGGGCACGGTGTCGTACAGCTCCGTGGGCATTGGCTCGACCCAGCATCTGTCGGGTGAGTTGTTGCAAGCGATGGCTGGCGTGCAGCTCAACCACATTCCCTACCGCGGCGGGGCCGCTCCACTGCAGGATGTGCTGGCCCGCCGGGTTGATCTCATGTTCGACTCGGTGACCGTCACCAAAGCCCAGGTCGAGGGCGGCAAGTTGCGCGCTTTAGGCGTCACCTCCGCCGAGCGCTCTCCATTCCTGTCGGCCGTGCCGCCCATTCGGGACACCATCACGGGTTTTGAAGTGACCTCCTGGACTGCGCTGGCGGCACCCAAAGGCCTACCGCCAGCGGTTGCAGAGCGAATCCGCACCGCCGTGGTGAAGGTCCTGTCGGATCCCGCCGTGATCAAACAGCTGGAGGGCACCGGCGGCATAGCCAGCCCTTCGGCCAGCGGCATGGAGATGAAGAGCTATGCGCAGGCCCAGATCACCAAGTGGAAGCAGGTGGTTCGTGATGCGGGGATTCCCCAGCAATAAGCACGCACATCGGTAGAGGGGGCTCAGGCAGGAGCCTCATGGATCGGACGGTTGGCAAGGCATCCCAGACCCACGCCATAATTTCCGATCAATGAAAACCGAACCCCCCGTACCGCCTGGCGATTTGACGCACGAGGGGCCGCTGCCGCGGGGGGTGGCCTTGCTGCGCTTGTTGGCCACCGCAGGCCGCAAGGGCGCTGCCTTGACGATGCTGGCCGAGCGCACGGGTCTTCCCAACAGCACGGTGCATCGTCTCTTGGCGCAGTTGGTCCGGCAGCGTCTGGCGATGCAACTCGATGACCGGCGCGCTTATATGATCGGCCCCTTGGCGTATGAACTCGGTCTGGTTGCGGCGCAGCAGTTCGATGTGCGCGAACTCTGCCGCCCGGCGATGGAGCGCCTGGCCGCCAGGTCTGCGGAGACGGTGTACCTGGTCCAGCGCAGTGGTCTGGAGGCCGTCTGTATCGACTTCCAGCAGGGACCGGGCACCTTGCGAGTCTCGACCTTGCAAACAGGCAGCCGGCGTCCACTGGGCCTGGGCGCAGGCGGTCTGGCCATCTTGGCCGCCATGAATCCAGAAGAAATCGAGGACGTGCTGGCCGCCGTGATGGGCACCATCGAGAAAGAGTGGCGCTTCCCGCAGGCGGATCTGCGCAAGTCCTTGCAGCAGGCGCAGGCACAGGGCTATGCGGTAATCCGAAACCGCATCACGCCAGGCGTCACAGCCTTTGGCAAATCATTCAAGAACAGCCTGGGACAGGTCTTCGGGGCGGTGACCATCGCAGGCCTGAACAGCCGCATGACGCCCAACCGGATCGCGCAGCTGCGCCATGGGCTCGATGACGCCGCCGCGTCGATCGAGAAAGCGCTTCGAAGCCATCATTGGGCCCGGTACTGAGGGACAAGGGCTCCTCATCCCCGCGCCAACACCGGCCCCAGCGCCACCCCCGTCGCGGTTTTGAGCCGCACCAGCTCATCCGGCGCGCTCGACGCCACCACGCGGCCACCCGCATCGCCGCCGCCTGGCCCCAGGTCCAGCACCCAGTCGGCTTCGGCAATGAGGTCGAGGTCGTGCTCGATCACCACCACGCTGTGGCCAGCGTCCACCAGGCGGTGGAGCACATGAATGAGTTTTTCCACGTCGGCCATGTGCAGGCCCACGGTGGGCTCGTCCAGCACGTAGAGGGTGTGGGGGGCCTTCTGGCCTCGGCGGGTGATGTCGTCGCGCACTTTACTGAGTTCAGTCACCAGCTTGATGCGCTGGGCCTCGCCACCGCTCAGGGTGGGTGAAGGCTGCCCCAGGGTGAGGTAGCCTAGGCCCACGTCTTTGAGCAGCTGCAAAGGGTGGGTGATGTTCGGCATGGCCGAGAAGAACTCCACGGCTTCGTCCACCTCCATGCGCAGCACCTCGCCGATGCTCCTGCCCCGCCAGGTCACAGCCAGGGTTTCGGGATTGAAGCGGGCGCCGTGGCAGGTTTCGCAGAGCACCTTCACGTCGGGCAGGAAGCTCATGCCGATGGTGCGCACGCCCGCGCCTTCGCAGGTGGGGCAGCGGCCTTCGCCGGTGTTGAAGGAGAAGCGCCCCGGGCCGTAGCCGCGCGCCTTGGCTTCGAGCGTGTCGGCAAAGAGCTTGCGGATGGTGTCCCAAAAGCCGATGTAGGTGGCGGGGCAGGAGCGCGGGGTTTTGCCGATGGGGGTCTGGTCGACCTCCAGCACGCGGTCCACGCTTTGGTAGCCGCTCACGCCGGTGCAGCCTACCCAGGTGGGGTGGTTCCCTGCTTCGTCGGCCTTGCGGCCGGCGGCGGTGGAGCGCTGCGCGACGGCGGCCTGCACATTGGCCAGCAGCACCTCGCGGGCGAGGGTGGATTTTCCGGAGCCGGAGACGCCGGTCACGCACACCAGGCGCTTGAGCGGCAGTTGCGCAGTGACGTTTTGCAGGTTGTGGAGGTGGGCGCCTTCGACGTGCAGCCAGGTGAGTGCTTCGGGGGGCGTGCCCTCACCCCTGCCCTCTCCCAGAGGGAGAGGGGGTAGAGCGGGGGCTGGGGTGAGGGGCGTGGTGCGCCTGGGCTTCAAGGGGTGCTTGATGGCGTGAAGCAGGTAGCGGCCGGTGAGCGAGTCTTCGCTGTCCATCACCGCCTGTGCATTGCCTTGTGCCACCACGCGGCCGCCGCGTTTGCCGGCGCCGGGGCCAATATCGATGATGTGGTCGGCACGGCGGATGGTGTCTTCGTCGTGTTCCACCACCACCAGGGTGTTGCCGCGCTCGCTGAGCTTGCTCAGGGCGCCCAGCAGAATTTGGTTGTCGCGCGGGTGCAGGCCGATGGTGGGCTCGTCGAGCACGTAGCACACGCCCTGTAGGTTGGAACCCAGCTGCGCGGCCAAGCGAATGCGCTGCGCCTCGCCGCCGCTGAGCGTGGGCGCGCCTCGGTCGAGCGTGAGGTAGCCCAAGCCCACTTCTTCGAGAAACTCCAGGCGGCTCTTGATCTCGGGCACGAGGTCGCGCGCGATGTCGGCCTCGCGGCCCGCAAGCTGCAGGCGCTTGACCCAGGCGCACACATCGCTGACTGAGAGGCGCGCAATGTCGGTGATGGACCAGGAATCACCGCTGGCGCTTTGCAGGCGCACGGCGCGGGCGTGGGTGTTCAGGCGCGTGCCGGCGCAGCCGGGGCAGGCGGTGTCGGCCACGTCCTCAATGTCGGGCTCGGCAAAGCTTTGCTCGCGGCCTTTGTCCTTGTCGTCCTGAACCGAGTCGTCGAGCGCGCGGCGCTGCTCCTTGGTGAGCGCCACGCCGGTGCCCACGCAATCGGGGCACCAGCCGTGCTTGCTGTTGTAGGAGAAGAGGCGCGGGTCCAGCTCGGCGTAAGAAGTGGCGCACACCGGGCAGGCGCGCTTGGTGGAAAACGCATGAACGTGGCCGATGCCGCGCGTGGGCGTGCCGGCCTCCATGGCGGCCTTCAGGCCATCCAGCGGGGCGAGCACCTGCACCACGCCCTTGCCGTGTTCCAGTGCGGTCTTGAGCGCCTCGCGCAGCGCGGCCTCGTGCGCGGGAGTGAGCACGAAGTCGGCCACGGGCAGCTCGATGGTGTGCTCCTTGAAGCGGTCAATGCGCGGAAAGCCGGTGGTGGGCAGAAACTCACCGTCCACCCGCAGGTGCGTGAAGCCGCGCGGGCGGGCCCAGTCGGCCAGCTCGGTGTAGACGCCCTTGCGGTTGATCACCAGCGGCGCCAGCAGGCCGATGTGCTGGCCACGGTAGGCCTTGAGCAGCTGGGCGGCAATGCTGTCGCTGCTTTGCGGCATCACGGCCGCGCCGTCGTGCACGCAGTGCTGGATGCCCAGCTTCACGTACAAAAGCCGCAGGAAGTGCCACACCTCGGTGGTGGTGCCCACGGTGGACTTGCGCCCGCCGCGCGAGAGCCGCTGCTCAATGGCCACGGTGGGCGGAATGCCGTACACCGCGTCCACCTCGGGCCGACCGGCCGGCTGCACGATGGAGCGGGCATAGGCATTCAGGCTTTCCAGGTAACGGCGCTGGCCTTCGTTGAACAAGATGTCAAAGGCGAGCGTGGACTTGCCCGAGCCCGAGACGCCCGTCACCACATTGAACTTGCCGCGCGGAATGTCAACCGACAGGCTCTTGAGGTTGTTCTCGCGGGCGTTGACGATCTGGATGGCGTTGGGGGGTTGTACGCGAGGCACCGAGGCGCGCTTGCCCTCACCCCTGCCCTCTCCCAGAGGGAGAGGGGGTGAATACAGGGGCAGCTTTTCGGCGGCGCCGTGCAGCTCGCCCATGGCCGCCGCGTATTCGCGCAGGGCCTGGGCGGTGTGGGAGCTGGGGTGTTGGCGCAGGGTTTCGGGGGGGCCTTCGGCCACCACCAGGCCACCGGCCTCGCCGCCTTCGGGGCCGAGGTCGATCACCCAGTCGGCGGCGCGCACCACGTCGAGGTTGTGCTCGATGATGATGAGCGAATGCCCCGCCTCCAGAAGCTTGCGCAGCGCGCGCATGAGCTTGGAGATGTCTTCAAAGTGCAGGCCCGTGGTGGGCTCGTCCAGCAAGAAGAGCGTGCCCTTGTGCTGGCGCAGCGCCAAAGGCTGGCGGCTCACGCTGCTGGGGATCTTGGGCAGCTTGGCCTTGGGCGCACCCTCGCCCTTACCGGCCAGAAAGCCCGCGAGCTTGAGGCGCTGCGCCTCGCCGCCCGAGAGCGTGGGCACGGGCTGACCGAGCTTCACGTACTCCAGGCCCACGTCGATGATGGGCTGCAGCGCGCGCAGCACCTCGCGGTCGTGGCGAAAGAGTTCGCAGGCTTCGCTCACGGTGAGCTCCAGCACGTCGGCCACGTTGAGCCTGACGCGCTCGCCGTTGGCGCGGTGGCGCTCGATGCTCACCTCCAAAATTTCAGGGCGGTAGCGCTTACCGTCGCAGTCGGGGCAGCGCAGGTACACGTCCGAAAGGAATTGCATCTCCACGTGCTCAAAGCCCGATCCGCCGCAGGTGGGGCAGCGGCCGTCACCGCTGTTGAAGCTGAACTTGCTGGGCGTGTAGCTGCGCTCGCGGGCCAGGGGTGCGTCAGCAAAGAGCTCGCGCACAGCATCCCAGGCCCCCACATAGCTGGCGGGGTTGGAGCGCGCGGTCTTGCCGATGGGCGATTGGTCGACAAACACCACGTCATTGAGATGGTCAGCGCCCAGCAGGCGGTCGTGCTCGCCCGGCGTCTCGGTGGCCTTGCCAAACTGCCGCAGCAGCGCCGGGGCGAGGATGTCTTGCATCAGCGTGGACTTGCCCGAGCCACTCACACCCGTGACGCACACCAGACGTTGCAGCGGGAACTCCACGCTGATGTTCTTGAGGTTGTGGCCGCGCGCGCCTTCCAGAATGAGGCGTGGCGTGTGGTCAGACACGGGGCGCTTGAGCCCCATGCCCACTTGCTTGCGGCCGCCCAGGTAGGCGCCGGTGAGCGTGTCGGCCTGGCGCAGTTGCTCGGGCGTGCCGTCGAACACGATGCGGCCGCCCTTCTCGCCGGGGCCAGGGCCCATGTCGATCATGCGGTCGGCGGCCAACATCACGGCCGGGTCGTGCTCGACCACCACCAGGGTGTTGCCGGCATCGCGCAGGCGGTGCATGGCCTGGGTGATGCGCCCCATGTCGCGCGGGTGCAGGCCGATGCTGGGCTCGTCCAGCACAAAGAGCGTGTTCACCAGCGAGGTGCCGAGCGCGGTGGTGAGGTTGATGCGCTGCACCTCGCCGCCTGAAAGGGTGCGGCTCTGGCGGTCGAGCGTGAGGTAGCCAATGCCGACGTCGCAGAGGTATTTGAGGCGGGTCTGGATTTCTTCGAACAGGAGCTTGAGGGCCTGCATTTCACCCTCTCCCCCTGGGAGAGGGTTGGGGTGAGGGCCCGCGGTGCCAGGCTGGGAGAGCAAATCAAAAAAACGCCGCAGCCGATCAATCGGCAGCTGCATCAAATCGTGCAGCGAGAGGCCTGGCAGGGCCTCCAGCTGCGCGCGGCTCCACTTCACGCCCACGGGCATAAAGCGCTGGGCCGGCGGCAGCACTGCATCGGCCGCCGCCTTGCTGCCCAGGCGCCACAAGAGCGCATCGGTCTTCAGGCGCGCGCCACCACACACCGTGCACGGCGTGTAGCTGCGGTACTTGGACAAGAGCACACGGATGTGCATCTTGTAGGCCTTGCTCTCCAGGTACTCAAAAAAGCGATACACGCCGAACCACTGCTTGTTCCACTGGCCCTTCCAGTGCGGCGAGCCCTTGATCACCCAGTCCTGCTGCTCGGGCGTGAGCTTGTACCAGGGCGTGTCGCGCGGAATGCCTGCCGCCTCGGCGTGGCGCATGAGGTCGTCTTGCGCCTCCTGCCAGGCCGGTGTCTGCATGGGCTTGATGGCGCCCGAGCGCAGGGTGAGCTTGTCGTTGGGGATGACCAGCCCCAGATCGACCCCGATGACGCGGCCAAATCCGCGGCAGGTGTCGCAGGCCCCCATGGCCGAGTTGAAGGAGAACAGCGAGGGCGTGGGCTCGGTGTAGCGCAGATTGCTCTCGGGGCAGTGCAAGCCGGTGGAGTAGCGCCACAGCGTTTCAGCGCGGCCTTCGGCCTGCACAAACACATTCAAGCGGCCGCCGTGCTTGAGGGCCACCTCGATGGCCTCAATAGCGCGCGCCTTATCGGCCCCCTGCAGGCGCAAACGGTCAGCCACCACGTGCACCGCGCCCGGCTCCTTGAAAGCGCCTTCTGCCGGCTCGTGCGCGCGCGTAAAGCCGCTGGCGGACAGCCACTGCTCGAGCTGCTCGGTGCTGGTGCCTTCGGGCAGCTGCACGGGGAAGGTGAGGATGAGGCGCGGGTCGTCCTGCGCCGTGCGGGCCATCAGCTCGGCGTAGATGGTCTCGGGCGTGTCGTGCCGCACGGCTTGTGCGGTATCGCGGTCAAAGAGTTGGGTGGCGCGGGCAAACAGCAGCTTGAGGTGGTCGTTGAGCTCCGTCATGGTGCCCACGGTCGAGCGCGAGGAGCGCACCGGGTTGGTCTGGTCGATGGCAATGGCCGGCGGCACGCCTTCGACCTTGTCCACCGCAGGCTTGTCCATGCGGTCCAGGAATTGGCGGGCGTAGGCCGAGAAGGTCTCCACGTAGCGCCGCTGACCCTCGGCAAAGAGCGTGTCGAACACCAGGGAGGACTTGCCCGATCCGCTGGGACCGGTGACCACCGTCAGCTCACCTGTGCGGATGTCCAGATCGAGGTTCTTGAGGTTGTGCTGTCTGGCTCCGCGAATGCGGATCAGTCCTTGCGTCATGGCAGGCCCTTAGGAGGTGAGGCCAAACATTCTAGGGAGGGGGGCCGGCTGAGCAGCGCGCAAGGGTATCCGAGGAGCGGTGGGTCTATGTAGGAGCCGAGCCCTCTCGGCGATCGTTCGGTGAATCAGGGTTGGGTGCTGGGCACGAATCGCCGAGGGGGCTCGGCTACTACAGGGGCCCGAGTCTGAAATGCCAAAGGCCCGCCCCTGGGTCAGGGAATCGGGCCTGGACGGGGCGCGGGTACTTACTTGGCGGCGGCAGGTGCAGCGGGCGCGGGGGCTGCTGCCGGGGCGGCAGCGGGTGTCTCGGCGGCTGGGGCGGGCGCGGGTGCGGAAGCGGGTCCAGGTGCAGCAGCCGGGGGATGGGCGGTGTCGCTGCCGTGCTTTTCGCCGCTCATGTCGAGCGAATCACCGCCTTTCATGATGACGAACAGAGACAGGGCTGCAAAGAGGATGAAGGCGATGGCGATTTTCATGGTGGTCTTCCTTTAGGGGATGTTCAACAAAAGGCCCGCAGCCCGGAGGCTGCAGGCCTTTCAGTGACGATCCGCCAGATCAGTCGTTGGCGTAGATGTCCACGTCCTTGGTTTCACGCACGAACAGCAGGCCGATCAGGAAGGTGACGGCAGCGATCGTGATGGGGTACCAGAGACCGTAGTACATATTGCCGTTCTGGGCGACCATGGCAAAAGCGATGGTCGGCATCAGGCCACCGAACCAGCCGTTACCGATGTGATACGGCAGCGACATAGAGGTGTAACGAATGCGGGTCGGGAACATTTCCACCAGCATGGCGGCGATGGGGCCGTAGACCATGGTCACGTAGAGCACGAGGATCGTCAGGATCACCACGATGCTGACCTTGTCCACCTTGGCCGGATCGGCCTTGGCGGGGTAACCGGCTTCCTTCAGGGATTCGGAAATTTCCTTCTTGAAGGCGGCGATGGCAGCCACGCTCTCGGCCGTGAACTTAGAGTTTTCGACCTTGGCGACAGGTGCTGTGATGACCTTCTCACCGATCTTGACGGTGGCGGGGCCAGCTTCTGCGACGGTGACGTTGTCATAGCTCACCGAGTTCTGAGCCAGGAAACGCTTGGCGATGTCGCAAGACTTGGTGAAGTCAATTTCACGTGCCACGGGGTTGCCCTGGAAGGAGCAATCACCAGCTGGTGCGGACACCACAATCTTGTTCTTCACCTGCGCGGCGGCCAAGTCAGGGTTGGCGGCCTTGGTCAGGGCGTTGAACAGCGGGAAGTAGGTGACCACGGCCAGTGCCATGCCGGCCAGGATGATGGGCTTGCGGCCGATCTTGTCAGACAGGGCACCGAAGACCACGAAGAACGGGGTGCCGATGATCAGCGAGGCGGCCACCAAGATGTTGGCAGTGGCGCCATCGACCTTCAAGACCGAGGTCAGGAAGAACAGGGCGTAGAACTGACCGGAGTACCAGACCACGGCCTGACCAGCCACCAGACCGAACAGGGCCAGCAGCACGATCTTGAGGTTTTTCCACTGGCCGAAGGACTCGGACAGAGGGGCCTTAGAGGTCTTGCCTTCGGACTTCATCTTCTGGAAGGCAGGCGACTCGTTCATCGACAGGCGGATGTAGACGGAAATGCCCAGCATCACGATGGAGACGATGAAGGGCACACGCCAGCCCCAGTCGGCAAAGGCGGCCTCACCAATGATGGTGCGGGTACCCAGAATCACCATCAAGCTCAGGAACAGGCCCAAGGTGGCGGTGGTCTGAATCCAGGCGGTGTAGGCACCGCGGCGGCCATGGGGCGCGTGCTCGGCCACGTAGGTGGCGGCACCGCCGTACTCACCACCGAGCGCCAGACCTTGCAGCATGCGCAGCACGATCAGGATGATGGGCGCAGCCACGCCGATGCTGGCGTAGTTGGGCAGCACACCCACGATGAAGGTCGAGGCGCCCATCAGAACGATGGTGACCAGGAAGGTGTACTTGCGGCCGATCATGTCGCCCAGGCGGCCGAACACCAGCGCGCCGAAGGGGCGCACGATGAAGCCGGCGGCAAACGCCAAGAGTGCAAAGATGAAAGCAGCCTGCGGGTCCAGGCCCGAGAAGAACTGCTTGGCAATGATGGCTGCCAAAGAACCGTAGAGGTAAAAGTCGTACCACTCGAACACCGTGCCGAGCGACGAGGCGAAGATGACCTTCTTTTCCTCGCCCGTCATGGGCCTGTTGGCTTCTGCTGCTGCCATTTGCGTCTCCTTAATCAATAGACATTGCCGCCAGGACTGGCGACATGGAGCGCACTATCCGCAGAGGGCCTGACCGGTTTCTGACGCAACTCGAGGGGAGCGCTTATACAAGCTGATCCATAACTTACAGACAGAGTGAAAACCCTTATTTCCCTTTTCTTTATATGGGAAATGGCCCATCCATAGGGCCTGCTTTCACTCTTAAGTACCACAGCTGCGCTCCTTCAGGCTAGGGAAAGTCCTAGGTTAAAAAGATGTATCGGACCGCGTCAAGACCGCAGTCCCGCCCTTTATCGACCTTGCTGCATGCATGGGCACTGGTGGAATCCCCCTGCAGTGTTTGCCCTAGGCGGCGGACCTGAATAGCCCCGCTGTAAGTTTCGAGTCAGAGCCTATTTCGACAGTCGTTCAGCCCATCAGCTCGCCTGCCCTCAGGCGACTGGGGAACTCCTGCGAAAGACCCTGTGTGATCACGTTTCTCAACGTT